>SHXF01000017.1 GCA_009693435.1 Betaproteobacteria bacterium
CGGGCTCGCCTCCAGTCGCCCTACGGGCTCCCTCCGGCGAGCCCGGCGCAACCCCTTTACCTTTCGATTCGTTCCGCATTCCTCAACTCCTTTTTCAGACACGATTTAACCCCAAATTCGTGTCCAGAAAAATCGGGGGCGGCTCACAACTACGCGACCCAAGCGCAGCCGAAGATGTAACTCAGGATGCGCTGCTGGCGGCGTTGCAGGGCGCCGACCGCTTTGCCGGACAGTCTTCGGTGAAAACCTGGCTGATCGGCATTCTCAAGCACAAGATCATCGACCACATCCGCCGCCGCGCCCGCGAGCAACCGATGGAGTTGCCCGCGGAAGAATGCCGCAGCGACGACCTGGACGCGTTCTTCGAGGACAACGGCCATTTCCTGGATCCACCCCGTGAATGGGACGACCCGGAAGCGGCGCTGGAACAGCGCCGCTTCTTTGACACGCTGGAGCGCTGCCTGCAGGCGCTGCCCAAGGTAACGGCCCGTGTATTTGTCATGCGCGAGGTCATGGGAGTGGAAACCGCCGAAATTTGTAAGGAATTGACGATTTCGCCGTCCAATTGCTGGGTGATGTTGTATCGGGCACGGATGAGTCTTCGTGCCTGCCTTGAAAAAAACTGGTTCGCGCCGTCCAACTGAAGTGACCTATGCTCAGACTTTCGTGCAATCAGGCAAGTCGATTATTGTCGGACCGGCAGGACCGGGAACTGGCACGGGGGGAACGATTCGCGCTCGGCATGCATCTGTTCATCTGCAAGGCTTGCACGAATTTCGACCGGCAAATCGGCTTTCTGCGCCGCGCCCTCCACTCCTGGCCCGGGCCCGATGACGAGTCCTCAAAGCGCTGATCCGCCGATCTGCCGCAACACCCGGTCCGCTGCACGCGCGGGTGCGCGGGTAACTGCACCGGCTTACAGCACGTAGCGGGCGAGGTCCTCGCTCTTCGCCAGTTCGGCCAGACGCTCGTCGACGTAGGCTGCGTCGATGAAAATCGTTCCCTTGTTGTGCTTGCCCGCGTCGAAGGAAATTTCTTCGAGCAACTTCTCCATGACTGTATAAAGTCTGCGGGCTCCGATGTTTTCGGTTTTCTCATTCACCGAAAATGCGATTTCGGCGAGCCGGCGGATTCCCTCGCCGGAAAACTGGATCTCCACCCCTTCGGTTTTCAGCAGCGCCTGGTACTGACGGGTCAGACACGCGTCGGTGTTGGTCAGGATCTGCTCGAAGTCGGAGACCGACAGTGAATCGAGCTCGACGCGGATCGGGAATCGTCCCTGCAACTCGGGAATCAGGTCGGACGGTTTGGCGAAATGGAAAGCCCCGCTGGCGATGAACAGAATGTGGTCGGTGCGCACCATTCCGTATTTCGTTGTAACCGTCGTACCTTCGACAAGCGGCAGCAGGTCCCGCTGAACACCCTGGCGCGAAACATCGGCGCCTGCCATTTCACTGCGGCTGGCAATCTTGTCGATCTCGTCCAGAAACACGATACCGTTCTGTTCCACGTTTTCCAGGGCGCGGGTCTTCAGGTCGTCGTCGCCGACCAGCCGTCCCGCTTCCTCCTCCGTGAGCAGCTTCATTGCCTCACGGATTTTCAGCTTGCGCAGCTTCTTTCTTCCCCCGGAAAGATTCTGGAACATCCCCTGGATTTGCTGCGTCAGTTCTTCCATCCCGGGCGGCGCGAGTATCTCCATCTGACCTTGTTCGGCAGACACCTCCAGTTCCACTTCGCGCTCATCGAGTTCGCCTTCGCGAAGTTTCTTGCGGAATTTCTGTCGCGTCGCGGAATCTTCGCCTCGCTCCGAACCCGAAACGGATCCAGCGTCCCGTGCCGCCGGCAAGAGCACATTCAGGATGCGCTCCTCCGCGGCATCGACTGCGCGCTGATTCACTTTCTTCATCGCAGCCTCACGCGTGTCCTTGATGCTTATCTCGGCGAGGTCGCGAATGATGGTGTCGACATCCCGGCCCACATAGCCAACCTCGGTGAATTTCGTGGCCTCAACCTTGATGAACGGCGCATCGGCGAGCCTGGCAAGGCGCCTGGCAATCTCGGTTTTGCCCACGCCCGTCGGACCGATCATCAGAATATTCTTGGGCGTAATCTCCTGCCGAAGGGGTTCGGCGACCTGCTGCCGCCTCCAGCGATTACGCAGCGCGATCGCGACCGCGCGTTTCGCTTTCTGCTGGCCGATTATGTGTTTGTCCAGCTCGTGAACGATTTCCTGCGGCGTCATATGGGACTTCATGCGGTCATTTCCCTGGCGAAGAACTGGACAAGTATGAGTTGTGTCGCAAGATGGCGCAGCCGGCCAGGTTGAAAAATGCGGCGAACACAAACTGATTCAAGGGTTTGTAACGCCAGCGCTCGCGACAGCGTACGCGGTTGCTACGTGATCAGCGCTTCCCTTGATCATTGGCGGGCGCCAATGACAGCACGAGGCGTGCCCCACTGAGACGCGTCAACTCCTGCCGAGCACCTCGACCACTATGTTCTGATTGGTGTAAATGCAGAGGTCTCCCGCAATCGCCAGGGATTTGCGCACGACCTGTTCCGGATCGAGCGAGGTATTTTCCAGCAACGCTCGCGCAGCGGATTGCGCATACGCACCGCCTGAACCGATCGCGAGCAGCCCGTGTTCCGGCTCCAGCACGTCTCCCGTCCCGGTGATCACCAGGGAGATTTCGCGATCTGCCACCGCCAGCATCGCCTCAAGGCGCCGCAATATCCGGTCAGTGCGCCAGTCCTTTGCAAGTTCGACCGCCGAGCGCAGCAAATTGCCCTGGTGTTTTTCGAGTTTTGCCTCGAACCGCTCAAACAGCGTGAATGCATCCGCAGTACCGCCGGCGAACCCGGCAAGTATCCGGTCCTGGTAGAGTCGCCGCACCTTGCGTGCACTCGCCTTGATGACAATGTGCCCCAACGTCACCTGGCCGTCGCCGCCCAATGCCACGACACCGTCGCGCCGCGCCGACAAAATGGTGGTGCCGTGAAATTGCTCCATGTGATTCCGCTTATGACGGTGTGTCCGGAGACTGACGTCAGAACTCGTTCCCGACGCTCGCTCGTAATGGGATTGCGGTTATACGTTCCCTCGACGCCCAAAAGTGAACTCGGCGCAATGACTGCTCAGATGCACCCCCAAAGCAGCCTTGGGGCGTTCACGCGCAGCCGGGGAATCGCTGCTTACCCAACTGCCTGCGCGACTGGCGGAGCCGGAGCCGATCCAACGCGACAATTCAATCGCCGTAGAGCTTCTGCTTCAATTCGCGACGACCTTGCGCCTCTATGGTCAGGGTCGCGGTCGGGCGCGCCAGCAGCCTCGGGATGCCGATCGCTTCCCCGGTCTCCTCGCAGTAGCCGTAAGTGCCGTCCGCGATGCGGGTCAGCGCCTGCTCGATCTTCTTGAGCAGCTTTCGCTCGCGATCGCGCGCGCGCAGTTCCAGTGCGTGCTCCTCCTCGATGGTCGCCTGATCGGCCGGATCGGACTCCATTTCGTGCTCGCGCAAGTGTTCCGATGTGTTGCCGGCGTTCTCCAGCAGTTCACTCTGCATGCCGCGCAGCCGCACCCGGAAAAACTCGAGCTGTTCCGGCTTCATGTAATGCGATGCCGGCGCACGCTTGATTTCGGCCTCGGTCAGTCCGCTTTTCTTTTCGGTCTTGTGGCCGGCCTTGGCGGCCTCATCAACCTTCACTGTATTTCTACCAGACATTGTTCCAACCCCTTGATAAACAGATCCTGCGGCAGATTGCGACCGATAAATACCATCGTGCTGGTGCGTTTTTCGTCCTCGTTCCACAGGCGTCCGAGGTCGCCGCCCATCAACATGTGCACTCCCTGAAAGACTACGCGATTGGGATTGTCGCGAAGATACAAGACCCCTTTGTAACGCAGCATGTTCTGACCGTGAACTTGTATCAGACCGGACAGAAACTCCTCCAGTTTCACACCGTCGAACGGACGATCCGCACGAAACACGAAAGAGCTTACATGTTCATCGTGGTCGTGATGATCCTTTTCGAGAAATCCGGGGTCAATCTCGAGTACCGCGTTGAGGTTGAAGCCCCGGATATCAAGGATTTCCTCTATCGGCGCGTTGCCAAAATGCACGTTGCGGATAGGCGCGCGCGGATTCATGCGGATCAACCGCTGGCGCAGGCTCTCCTGATCTTCGTCGCTCACCAGATCGGTTTTTGACAACAGGATGCGGTCTGCAAAACCCACCTGTTCCTGAGCTTCCCGAAATTCGTCCAATTGCATGGGTGCGTGCTTTGCGTCCACCAGGGTAAGAACGCTGTCCAGCAAATAGTAATTGCCGATTTCTTCATCCATGAAGAATGTCTGCGCCACCGGACCGGGATCGGCCATACCGGTGGTCTCGATCACCACCCGGTCAAACTTCAACTGACCCGAGTCGCGCTTGACCCTCAGTTCTCCGAGGATTCGAACCAGATCCCCCCGGACAGTGCAGCAGATGCAGCCATTGTTCATTTCCACGATCTGCTCGTTGGCGTCATTGACCAGGATCTCGTTATCGACCCCGGCCTCGCCGAATTCATTTTCGATCACGGCAATACGATGACCGTGCTGTTCCTTGAGAACACGGTTGAGCAGTGTCGTTTTTCCACTGCCAAGGAAGCCGGTGAGTATAGTGACCGGCACCAAGGGTTCCTGTTGTGACATGTTGTCTCCTGACCCACCCTCCAAATCGGATGGGGCGCAGAGTGTACCGGCCATGACCAGTCGCCGCAACCTTCGCGCGATAATGCCTTCCGTCCGATCCAGGCCGGATTTAACAATGCGAGACATAACAATGCGAGCGTCTCGTGTAATGGATCAGTGCCTGCTACGACCAACACGAAACAATATTAAGGCCTCTTTCATGACCAATGATTCCCGCTTTTGCTGCGGCCAGCACGGGCGCAGGGTTTTTCTTTCAAGGGCACTGGCAGGCGGCGCCGCGGCCTCGGCCGGCTTGTTGCTGCCGTTGATGGCGGCGGCACAGAGCGGGCAGCAGGTGCGCAATCTGAGGGGATCGGTCCGGATAAACGGGCAGCCCGCAACCCAGGCATCGGCCGTGCGTCCGGGTGACCTTGTTTCCACTGGCGGCGACGGCTATATCGAGTTCGTAGCCGGCCGCGACGCCTTCATGCTGCGCAGCATGGGCGAAATGCGGCTGGAGCCGGGGACGACAGGCGGCTTGGTCGGCGGCTTGCGCCTGTTGACGGGCGCCCTGGCTGGCGTATTCAACAGCGGCACGCCGCGATCGATCTACGCGCCCAACGTGACCATCGGAATCCGCGGAACGGGCATCTACCTGGAGGCGCGCGCCGAGGCTACCTACGCATGCGCCTGTTACGGAGCGGTGCAGCTGGTATCGACGGCCAACAGCCGGGACAGGTCGCTGGTCGAGGGTCAGCGCCACCACGCGCATCTGGTTTTGAACCAGCCGAGGGACGGCAGCCGCCTGGTTACGGCGCCGCAGGAAAACCACACTGACGAGGACATGGACAGGCTGGAGCAGTTGGTAGGGCGGCGCGCCCCCCTGGGGCAGGCGCGCTAATACCGAAATACGCGGTGAATCAAACCGCCAAGCGGTAGCAGCATGGGCGCTAGTCAATCTTCAGGAGCAGTCCCTTCAGGTATTCGCCCTCCGGGAATTCAAGCCTGACCGGATGGTCTTCCGCGGCCGAGAACCGTCCGATCACGGTGGCGGTAGCCCCGGCGTCCGCAGCCGCGCCGGCGACAATTTTCTGAAAAAGTTCCGCCGGAACGCCGCTCGAGCAGGAGAACGTGGCCAGGATGCCGCCAGGCCGGAGAAGCTTGAGGGCACTCAGGTTTATGTCCTTGTAGCCGCGCGACGCGCGCTCTGCGTCCTTCGAGGTTGGCGCGAATTTTGGCGGATCCAGCACGATAAGATCGAATCGCCGCGATTCGTCGCGCAACTGGCGCAGGTATCGGAATACGTCCGCTTCAACCCATTCGGCATTGCGGCCTGCCATATCGTTCAGCGCCGCATTCGCCTTGGCCAGTTGCAGGGCTGGCGCGGAACTGTCGACCGATGTAACGTGGCGCGCGCCGCTGAAAAGTGCCGAAAGGCTGAATCCGCCTGAATAGCAAAAACAATTGAGTACGTCGCGGTCGCGGGCGAGTGACCCGACGCGCTGGCGGTTGTCGCGCTGATCCAGGTAAAAACCGGTCTTCTGCCCGCCGGCAATGTCGACCGAGTAGCGCAAGCCATGCTCTTTGATTTGTACCGCACCGACGGGCATGGATCCGTGGACAACGCCGGTCCGGGCGGGCAATCCTTCGAGTTCACGCACATCGGCGTCCGAGCGTTCGTAGATTGAGTCACACCCACCAAGTTCACCGAGTAGTTCCAGCCAGGTATCGCGCCAGCGTTCCGCGCCGGCTGACAGGATCTGCACAACAAGTGTGCCAGCGTAGAAATCGACTATCAGCCCGGGCAGGCGATCACCCTCGCCATTCACCAGGCGCCACGCGTCCGAATCGCCTGTCGCCCGGAGCGATGCGCGTTTTGCCAGGGCAAGCGCGAGCCGCGCGCGAAACAATGCCGGTCCCGGCGGCTCATCCGGATCGAAGGTCCAGACACGGGCGCGAATCTGCGAATGCGGGCTGTAGGCCGCCCAGGCGAGAAATCTGCCGTCCGACGCGCACACCTGCACGTTGTCACCCACGCCCGGGGTTCCCCGCAGCACGTCAACCGCGCCCGAGAACACCCAGGGATGCCGGCGCTCCAACGAACGCTCGCGGCCTGATTTCAAGATGAGTTTGTTGTTCAAGGCAGCCTGTGGGCGCGCTCGAGCGCCGCGACAATGGCCGGATCAGCAATGATTTGCGCCTGGACTCTTTCGGCAGCCGCGGTCGTGGATTGCACGGGTGGTGGATTGGTCGGCGCCGCACTGCCGCGCAAGCCTGCGAACCAGGCAACATGATCCGCCCTGATATTGTCACTGACATCGGCGGCAAACACGTAGCCATCGTGCAGGACATCCCTCGAAACACGCGTACTGCGCAACGCGGGAATGTAGAGTGCGGTCCCGGTCTCAATGAAGCCCGGGTCGGTGGCGATGGTCCTTCCGGGGACCAGCCGCAGACCGTGAACCCCAAGACCGAATCTTGTGTCGGCGCGAGCGAACCGCGATCGTCCGAGCGCATCGGCCGAAACCGGATGTCGCCGCGCGAACCGGCTGAATACCCGCTTGCAGTTGGCCTGACGCTCCCGACCGGTGCCGGTGACGCTGTAAGTGGCGCCGCCGATGATGACCGCCCCTTCCATCGCAGCATCGCAGAACTGCACTTCCGCGAGCCGGGGGCCGAGTGCGCGTCCGTGCGCATCGAGCAGCGGAATCGCCGCATCCCGATCCGGGATCAATTCCATGGCAAAGTAAGGACTGATGCGCACACTCCGCGTGGCGCCGAGTTGACGCGGTGCGGGTGGAGGCAGATTGAACCGATCGATCGGATCCGCAAGGTCCGTCCCGCGAGCCGGGAAACAACACACAATGGCGAGAAATGCCGCTACGCAAGCAACCCTGCCCGCGTTCATTGTGGCGATTCAGGTTTTTTCCGTGCCCGCGGATGTGCCTGATCGTAGGCCTTGGCGAGGTGCTGAAAATCGAGGTGCGTGTACACCTGCGTCGTCGAAATACTGGCGTGACCGAGCAATTCCTGCACCGCGCGCAGGTCTCCGGATGACTGGAGCAGGTGCGTAGCGAAAGAGTGACGAAGCATGTGCGGATGCACATGAACGCCGAGACCAGCCTGACGGGCCCAGCGTGCGAGTTGTTGGCGGACCACGCCGCCACTGATGCGACGGCCGTGCGCGCCGACAAACAGCGCTTCGCATCCGGGTCTTGCGATGGCATGGCGCGTCGCCAGCCATGCACTCAGCGCGTCACGTGCCTTGACGCCTACCGGTATTCGGCGTGTTTTCGACCCTTTGCCGACCACCGTAACCTCCGCCTCGCGCAGCATGTCTTGTGCCGCCACCTCGTTCAGTCCAACCAGCTCCGCGAGACGCAATCCGGACGAATAGGACAGCTCGAACATCGCTTTGTCGCGGGCCGCCAATGCGCCCTGCGCCGCGTGATCCAGCAATTGCGACGCCGCATCGGGGGAAAGGGCTTTCGGCAAGGGGCGCGGACTTTTCGGCGGGCGCAACCCGATGCAGGGGTTATTCGTGAAACCGTGGTATCGCGCCAGCCAGCCAAAAAAACTGCGCCAGCCAGACAACATGTGGGCGATGGTCCGGCCGGACAATCCACGCGCGTGCAATTGCGCCACCGACCGCCGGATATGCTGCACCTGCATCGACGCAAGTTCGGTATCGCGGTTTTGGGTGAACAATTCTTCCACGCTGCGGCGGTAATTGAGGACCGTTCCGGCGGCAAGCCGCCGCTGGTACGAGACGTGCTCGATGAAACCGGCCAGCAAATCGCTGCGGGAATCGGCGCCTGCGCTCGGTCCCGCGGAACTCATGTCAGATCCAGCGTGCAAGAGCGGCGCTGACCAGTTCCCCCAACCGGACAAGGTACACGGTGCCCATCTCCGGGTAAAACCGCAGCAGGTCCTCGCTGCCGAGCGCAAGCAATCCGAATGCATCGCACCCGCCCGTGCCGGTATCTGCCAGTGGCATGAATGAAACCGAACGAACGTGCGGCGCCGCCTCGCCGAACCACGAAGCGATCTCGATGTTTCCGCTGGGGCCGCAATAGGGTCGCGCGAGTCCCGCGGCATACCGCTTGACGTCCTCCGAAACGGCAGTGAATTCTTCCATCCCGAGCGCTCCACCGCGCCACAACCGCACCGTGGCGTACGGCACGGCGAAATCTTCCCGCAAGTTGTAAAACAGCACGGCGAGCATCGCGGCAAGATCCGCGGCCGGCAGCAGCGCAGCGCATAAGCGATGCATCTTGTTGCTGATCGCGTCATTTTCTTCGCCAAACTGGATCAACTCCGCCATCTTGGTTTCGAGGGCCCTGTTTTTCTCCCGCAACGCCAGCACCTGCCGGTCAGACAATGCGATCGCATGCCCGCCATGAGGATGCGGCACGGTGATCTGAGAGAGCATCTCCGCATAATCCTCGAAGAAAATGGGGTTGTCCTTCAGGTATCGCGCTACTTCGTCAGCGTTCATTGAACTCCATCTCTCCTTCGAACACGGTGACGGCGGGACCCGTCATCCATACGGGGGAGTTTAGTTGATTCTTGTCTCCACCCCAACGAATCGTCAGTTCCCCGCCCCGTGTTTCTACCCTGACCACAGCGTCAAGCAATCCGCTTCGAATGCCTGCCACGACGGCGGCGCAGGCACCGGTTCCGCAGGCCAGCGTCTCACCCGCGCCACGCTCGAATACGCGCAGGCGGATATGATCGCGCGAAGCGACTTGCATGAATCCCGCATTTACCCTCTTGGGAAAGCGGGCATGCCTTTCTATCACACGTCCCTGCTCAACCACCGCCGCCGTGTCCACGTTCTCAACCAGTTGCACGGCGTGCGGATTGCCCATGGATACGGCAAATACCGCCACCTCCGCACCGTCCACGAGCAAAGGCCACCAGGCGCCTCCGCTCTTCGTCACTAGCGGGCTCCTGTCCATCGGCATCAGGCCGGTCGATTCGAAAGGAATGCGCACCGGGTCGAAAATCGGCGCGCCCATGTCGATTGTGACCTGACCGTCGGGTTCCAGCCGCGGGGTGATGATCCCTGACAGGGTTTGCACGCGGATTTCGCTTTTCCGCGTTAGGCCTTTGTCGTGAACATAGCGGACAAAGCAGCGAGCGCCATTGCCACACTGTTCGACTTCGCCGCCGTCGGCATTCCAGATGCGATAGCGAAAATCCGTGCCCGGCGCATCAGGACTCTCCACCAGCAGTATCTGGTCGCAACCGACACCGAAATGGCGGTCGGCGATTCGCCTGACGAGCGCGGGGGTAAGCGCTACCTGCTGGCCGATCCCGTCCAGCACCACGAAGTCGTTGCCTACGCCTTGCATTTTCGTGAATTTCAGTTTGCTCATCCGATCAATACCAGCGTGCTTCCCCTGGTGGGCGTGTCTTGAATCGCTTATGCGTCCAGAAATACTGCTCCGGGGTCTCGCGCACCCGATTCTCGATGAATTCATTCATCCGGCGCGTGTCCGCGGCAACATCGCCGCTCGGAAAATCTGCCCACGCCGGGTAACAGCGAAGCTCGTAGCCTGCCGCACCCGGCAATAGTCGCGTAACGCACGGCACCACCGGCGCGTTGGCCAATCGAGCAAGTCTCGGCAAAGCGGTGACTGTGGCAGCAGGCACGCCGAAAAAGGGGGAGAAAATTGCATTGCGGGCGCCATAGTCGAGGTCCGGCAGATAATAGAGAAGCGCCCCGATTCTGAGTGCCCTCAGAGCTTCTCTCACACCGTCTTGCCGGGAAAAAAGCCGTTGTGTTCCAAATCGCATGCGGCCCCGCAACAGTGCCCGGGTCATGACCGGATTCTTCTGGTTTGCATAAATGCTGATCATATCCAGCATGCAGGAAAGGCGCGTCCAGCCTGCATCCAGGGCCACGAAATGCGGCGCCAGCAGGATTACAGCGACGCCGGCATCGCGCGGCAAGTGTTCCTGCCCCTTCAGTTCGATCAGTCGCTCCAGTCGCTCTCGAGAGCTCCACCACAACAGACTCCGCTCCAGAATGCTGCGCCCCACTGCCCGGAAATGCCGACGGGCCAGCGCGGTTCGCTGGGCTTCCCCCATGTCCGGAAAACAGTGCGCGAGGTTGGACAAGCAGACCCGCCTGCGTTCGCGACCAAATCCGTAAAGAACCATCCCGAACATCGCGCCTAATGGGACCAGCACCTGCAACGGCAGAAAATGGAGCAGCCACATGCCGGCCAGTCCCGCGCGCGCTAACACCCGGCCCCCGGTTCACGTGCCCCCATTTCCGCCACGTGCAGCCTCATCCCGCATCCTTGCCACCCCGATCCGCATTTTCGCCGACTGAAGAGCCATCGACACCGGCCGGGACCTTGTAGCGGTTGTAGCCCCAGTAATATTGTCCAGGGGAGCGGCGGATCAGCCCTTCCAGCGCCCGATTCAAGTGGCGGGCTGCCGACTCCGCATCCTGTCGCGGGGGCATCAGCTCGGCGTAGCCATGATAACCCGCGCCCCACGGCAAACGCTCTGCATAGGCCACCAAAACCTGCGCATCGGTCGATTGCCGCAGCCGTTCGACCAGCGTCATGGTGTAGGCCGGCCTCCCGAAAAACATCGCCCACTCGCCTTCCCCTTTGCCGGGCGCCTGATCGGGCAGGATACCGACTGCCTCCCCGGCCTTTAGCGCCCGAAGCAGGGCGCGGATGCCTCCCATGTCCGGCGCCGCAAGCTTTAGGTTGGGCCTGCTTCGCCCCGCCATGACAAATGGCGTGATCAGCCCCTTCTTTGGCGGTGAGAAGAGGGCCGTCATCGGCCCGTGGACGTGCGTGTACCATTGCGCCGTTACCTCGAAACAGCCCAGATGGGGGGTGACGAAAATGATGCCCTTGCCCCGGTTCAATGCATTCTCGATTGCATCCGCGCCAGTCACGTCTCGCATCAATCCGGCTGAGCTTGGCCGGGACCGGTACCAAACGGGAATAAGTTCGGCTATCCCCTTACCCGATTCGGCAATCACGATTCGCCGTATCGCTGCTGAGTCATAGCCAGCGGCGGACAGATTCTCCCGGAGAACGCGGCGGTAGCGCGCCGACGCGGCGTATATCAGCCACCCCAAAGCGACTCCCAGCGCATGGTAGAACCACAGCGGGAGCAGCGCCAGGAACCTCAAGAACGAAAGCATCGTCCGATGCGCAGGGTACGCACTGCGCCGGTGGGACGAACGCCGGTGGGACAAACGCCGGTGGGACGAAATGCAGTGGGAATGGGCATCGTACCGTGGGACGAGCAGGTGAATCGTGGGTCGGATACGCGCGGAAATTATGCTACTCTTTCCGCCCCTTTTGACAGCCACAGGAATCGCGGAGATGAACAGTTTTCTTTTTACGTCCGAGTCTGTTTCGGAAGGACACCCGGATAAGGTTGCCGATCAGATTTCCGACGCCGTTCTCGATGCCATTCTAACGCAGGACAAACGCTCCCGCGTCGCGGCGGAGACGCTGGTGAAGGACAACCTGGTAGTGCTGGCGGGTGAAATTACCACCGATGCGCGCGTGAATTTCGACGAGGTTGCGCGCAAGACCATCCGCCGAATCGGCTACACGGACCCGGCCATCGGCTTCGATACGCATACCTGCACGGTGATCGTCGCCTATGGCGAACAGTCCCAGAACATCGCCCAGGGCGTAAATGAAGGCCAGGGCCTGGACCTCGATCAGGGGGCAGGCGACCAGGGTCTGATGTTCGGCTATGCCTGCGATGAAACGCCCCAGTTCATGCCGATGCCGATCTTTCTGTCGCACCGCCTGGTCGAGCGGCAGTCGGAACTTCGCCGCGACGGCCGCCTGCCATGGCTGCGTCCCGACGCAAAATCCCAGGTTACGCTGCGATATGTGGACGGCAAACCGGATTCCATCGATACGGTGGTGCTGTCGACGCAGCACAAGCCAGGATTGACGCACAAGCAGATCGAGGAAGCCGTGATCGAGCAGATCATCAAGCCGGTCTTGCCGAAGAACATGATCAAAGGATCGATCAATTACCTCGTCAATCCGACCGGAAGTTTCGAAATCGGCGGCCCCAAGGGTGACTGCGGGCTTACCGGCCGAAAAATCATCGTCGACACCTACGGCGGCTCGGCCCCACATGGCGGCGGCGCGTTTTCCGGAAAGGATCCCTCGAAGGTTGACCGCTCGGCCGCATACGCCGCGCGTTACGTCGCCAAGAACGTGGTGGCGGCCGGCATTGCCACCAAGTGCCAGGTACAGGTTTCCTACGCCATCGGCGTCGCCAAACCGACGTCGGTCATGATCACCACGTTCGGTACCGGCAAGATTTCCGACGAAAAGATTTCCGAGTTGGTGCAAAAGCACTTTGACCTCCGCCCAAAAGGCATCGTGCAAATGCTCGACCTGCTGCGTCCGATCTACGAGAAAACCGCTTCCTATGGCCACTTCGGGCGGGATGAACCGGAATTTACCTGGGAATCCACGGACAAGGCGATGGCTCTGGCGGCCGATGCCGGAATCAAGAAGCAGCCGGTTACTGCATAGCTCGGTGGCGATCAGGGGGCGATGTCCCATTGTCGCCCCCTTGTAAATCCCCGTTTCAGGGGACACGTGGTGTCACCTGTTTGTTCCTCCAGAAGCCCGGGCGCTGCCCCGGGCTTTTGCTTTCACGTCGTGCGCTTGACCCATCTCGTCCTACCCAGTCCAGTTGTGGCAATCGCTGTCGCAATTCGTTAAACTGGCGCTCCCCTGCGAGGAGCGTTGCGACGGAACCCGTGCCTTTCTCCGGATCCGCCAGGCTCGCAGGGTTCACTTTGCAACGGCGCTCACGATCTTTTTTCCTAATCGAAAGGAGCGCGTGATGAGCGCCGTACCACAAAGCAAAGGCTTTACCGACTACAAAGTTGCGGATCTGTCGCTTGCCGACTGGGGTCGCAAGGAAATTGCGATTGCCGAAACCGAAATGCCCGGCCTGATGGCAATTCGCGAGGAATATGCGAAGGCCAAGCCGCTGAAGGGCGCACGCATCACGGGGTCGCTGCATATGACCATCCAGACTGCCGTGCTGATTGAAACCCTGCAGGCACTGGGCGCGGAGTTGCGCTGGGCATCCTGCAACATCTTCTCGACCCAAGACCACGCCGCAGCCGCCATCGCGACGCGCGGCACTCCGATTTTCGCCTACAAGGGAGAAACCGTGGAAGAGTACTGGGACTACACGCACCGCATTTTCGAGTGGCCGGACGGCGGCATGTCGAACATGATTCTCGATGACGGAGGGGACGCAACTCTGCTGGTTCACCTCGGCACCCGCGCGGAGAAGGATCCGTCGGTCATTGCCAAGCCGACCAACGATGAGGAAACCGCCCTCTACTCTTCCATCAGGAAACGTCTGCAATCCAGCCCCGGCTGGTATTCGAAGCGCCTCGCCGCCATCAAGGGCGTGTCCGAGGAAACCACCACTGGCGTGCACCGTCTGTACCAGATGCATAAGGAAGGCAAGCTGGCATTCCCCGCAATCAACGTGAACGACTCGGTCACCAAGTCCAAGTTCGACAATCTGTATGGTTGCCGCGAATCGCTGGTGGACGGGATCAAGCGCGCCACCGATGTGATGATCGCGGGCAAGGTCGCCGTGGTCGCCGGATACGGCGACGTCGGCAAAGGCTCGGCACAGGCACTGCGCGCCCTGTCCGCCCAGGTGTGGGTGACCGAAATCGACCCGATATGCGCATTGCAGGCTGCCATGGAAGGCTATCGCGTCGTGACCATGGATTACGCGTGCGACAAGGCCGATATTTTCGTTACGGCGACCGGCAATCTTCACGTGATCAACCACGAACACATGAAGAAGATGAAAGATCAGGTAATCGTATGCAACATCGGCCACTTCGATTCGGAAATCGATATCGCGTCGCTGGAGAAGAATTACAAGTGGGAAGAGATCAAACCCCAGGTCGACCACGTCCTGTTCCCGGCGATGGATGGCCGTCCCGCCAAGCGCATCATCGTGCTGGCCAAGGGACGGCTTGTGAACCTGGGCTGCGGCACCGGTCACCCTTCGTACGTGATGAGCTCTTCGTTTGCCAACCAGACCATTGCGCAGATCGAGCTGTTTACAAATACAGCCAGGTATCCGATCGGCGTGTACACGCTGCCCAAGCACCTGGACGAGAAGGTCGCCCGGCTGCAGCTTAGAAAGCTTAACGCCATGCTGACTGAATTGAACGGCGAACAGGCCGCGTATATCGGCGTTGCCAAGGAAGGTCCGTTCAAGCCCGAGCACTACCGCTACTGACCGCGTGCCGCACGGACACTTCGATATGCGCCGAACATTGCCTTGGGGATGTCCGGCGCGCGCGCGCATTGAGCTGGGGAAACGCGGAACAAGTGTCTATTTCTGGAAAGTCGTCCAGTGTGTTTTCTCTGAAGCCAGGGATCTACGAGGGGACATCGTCCCCTTGTGCAGCATTTCCCTGAAACCTAACCTAACCTTTCGGGATAAGGAGACAGTTCAATGTTGAAGATTTATGGCCAGGCGCGCTCCAGGGCCTTCCGGGTGTTGTGGCTGGCAAAGGAAATCAACCTGCCTTACGAACACATTCCGGTTTCCATCCATGTCGAGGGCGCGCAAGCGAAGGAAGACTGGTACAAGCAGCTCAATCCGAATGCGCGCATCCCGACCATAGACGACGACGGCATCATCCTCTGGGAGTCGGCCGCAATCAACGTCTACCTCGCCAGGAAACACGGTGGAATGCTCTATCCGAAAACCGCGGAGGGCGAGGGACGCATGCTGCAGTGGGGTTTCTACATCGCGAACGACGTCGAACCGCCGATGATCGCCGTGTTTCAGCACCGCGTTGCCTTCCCACCCGAGAAGCGCATCCCGGCCATCGCCGATGAAGGCGAGAAAAATCTGCAGCCGGGCCTGCAGACCATCGAAGGTCAGCTGGAGAAGACGCCCTTCCTGCAGGGCAACGAGTGGGGCATGGCGGACTTCCTTGCCGCGAGCGTGCTCTATACGCTCTACATGATTAAATATGACCTCTCGAAATTCCCCAGGCTTGGGGCCTGGTTGAGCGCGAGCTGCGAGCGACCAGCCGCCAGGGAAGCGCGCAAGCTGCGCGAGTAACCGAAAATATCACGCCTGTCCGGCTTCGGCCTCGCGCTCCTCCCGGATGGGCGTACCACGGCTCTTTGTTTCAAAACGACACACATCAGGAGGCGCAATGCCGAAAGCACGCTGGGAAGACACACTCATCGCCGAGAGTAACCAGTGCGAGGTCGTGGAGGGCAACCAGTACTTTCCGCCCGAAGCGGTGAAACAGGAGTTCCTGCGCCCGAGCGAACACCACACGTTCTGCTCCTGGAAAGGCACCTGCAGCTATTACGACGTCGTGGTCGATGGCAAGGTCAACGCCAACGCGGCATGGTATTACCCCGAGCCCATGCAGGCTGCAATGAACATCAAGGATCATATTGCTTTCTGGAAAGGTGTGGCGGTCGAGATTTAGCAGGCGGACAGTCAATGCTGCAGTGCCCGTTCACTGCCGGCTTCCTTGCGCGGGTGCCTTGTTCGAAGCGTCAGCCGGTGTGTCGCGGTTAGGTCCCGCCGGATGAGAAAAAAGCGCTTTGCGGACCGCATCGGACTCGGGCTCAGGCCGGCGGAGTTCAGAACGCTGGCCCGGCTGAACACGCCAGAGAAAATCCAGAACTTTCTCGACGCCATTCCGTCGAACTTCGAAATTGGCGGCGACACCTCGCTTTCGGTACGGGAAGTGCTTCGGCAACGGCGGGCGCACTGCATCGAAGGGGCACTGATAGCCGCCTGTGCCATGTGGATCAACGGCGAGCCGCCGCTGCTGCTCGATCTGCGCGCAGAACGTGACTGTGATCACGTCGTCGCGCTGTTTCGCCGCCACGGCTGCTGGGGGGCCGTATCCAAGACCAATTCGCCGCTTCTGCGATGGCGGGATCCCGTCTACCGTTCGCTACGCGAACTGGCCATGAGCTACTTCCATGAGTACGCAAACAAGCGCCATCAGAAAACCTTGCGCGAGTACTCGCGTGCATTCGATTTGCGCCGGGTGAAACCCGAACTCTGGGTAACCGGCAAAGCGCAGTGCTGGGCCATAGGCCATATGCTGAATGAAACGCGGCATTACCACCTGATCAACCGCAAGCAGGCCGCAGGTTTGAGGCTTCGGGATCCCGTAGAACGCAAGGCCGGCACGCTGAAGGAATACCCGCATCCAGTCGGTCAGTGAGCGCCCTGACGGGTTCGCGCTGATTTGCCGTTTCGTTCCCGTTTCAGCGCAGCCAATGCTGCCCGAACCACATGCTCGCTGCCGACACCAAAGAAATTGCGCAGCGCCGCGCGCGTGTCGCTGCGGCCGAATCCATCGGTGCCCAACGCGATGTAGGTGCCGGGCACCCAGGCACGGATAAGATCGGGCACTGCTCCGACATAATCACTGGCGGCGACTACGGGACCGCCGCCTGTCGCCAGACACTGCGTCACCCACGGAATGTCTGCTTTGGCGGCTTTTGAATCGCCGTTGGCGCCGATACGGCGATCGCTTTCTATACCATCGCGGCGCAACTCGGTGAAACTGGTCACGCTCCACACGTCGGCCGCTACACCGTGGTCCTTTTCAAGCACTTCCGCGGCGGCAAGCACCTCCCGGAGAATAGTGCCGGAACCGAGCAGCCGGACACGCTGCTTCGAGGCTCCAACCGCGGATTTGCGAAGCAGATACATTCCGCGCCGAATGCCCTCCTCAGCACCGGCAGGCATCGGCGGATGAACATAGTTCTCATTCATTACGGTGACGTAATAGAACACGTCTTCCTGCGCCTCCAGCATGCGCCGTGCGCCCTGCTCCATGATGATGGCGAGTTCATAGCCGAAGCACGGGTCGTATGCGACACAGTTCGGGATGGTCGAGGCGATCAGGTGACTTGAACCGTCCTGGTGCTGCAATCCTTCCCCCGAGAGGGTGGTGCGCCCGGCAGTCGCGCCGATAAGGAAACCCCGGGAACGCGAGTCCGCCGCCGCCCAGATAAGGTCGCCGACTCGCTGGAAACCAAACATCGAGTAGTACGTATAGAACGGCAGCATCGGCTCGCCGTGGGCACTGTAACTCGTAGCAGCCGCGATCCAGGAAGACATCGCGCCGGCCTCGGTAATGCCTTCTTCGAGGATCTGGCCGTCGGTCGCTTCCTTGTAGTAGAGCAGTTCATCCTTGTCTTCGGGCTCGTAGAGCTGACCGACAGCCGAGTAGATGCCGACCTGCCGGAACAGGCTGGCCATGCCGAAGGTGCGCGCCTCGTCGGCAACAATCGGCACGACGCGCCTGCCGATTTCCGGAATCTTCAGCAGTTGGCCCAGCAATTGCACGAACACCATCGTCGTCGATTGTTCGCGACCTTTCGATCCTTCGCGCAGCCTCGTGAATCCGTCCAGAACCGGTAGAGCCAGTCGCACCGCCTGCGAGGAGCGCGCCGGTAAGTAACCGCCGAGCTTCGCGCGTGCCGCGTGTAGGTACTTCATTTCGGCGGACTCCGGCGCAGGCTTGAACAATTGCAAGTCGCAAACCTCGCCGTCGGTCATTGGCAACGAAAAGCGGTCGCGGAAAGCAAGCAGCGCGTCGTCTTCCAGTTTTTTCGCCTGATGGGAGGTCATTTTGCCCTGCCCCCAATGGCCCATTCCATAGCCCTTCTTGGTCTGGGCAAGGATTACCGTAGGTTGGCCGCGATGATTGGCAGCGGTGTAATACGCGGCGTGGATTTTCACCGGATCATGACCACCGCGCCGCAGCCGGTCGATGTCCTCGTCGGACAGATGCGAAGTCAAGGCTTGCAGTTCCGGGTACTTGTTGAAGAACTGCTCGCGGTTGAAGCGCCCGTCGGTTGCTGCGTACTTCTGGAATTCTCCATCCACGGTTTCGTGCAGGCGGCGAATCAGGATGCCATCCTCGTCGCGTGCGAACAGCGGGTCCCAGTCCGCCCCCCAGAGCAGCTTGATCACGTTCCATCCGGCGCCGGCGAACAGGCCTTCCAGCTCCTGGATGATGGAACCATTGCCGCGGACCGGTCCGTCGAGGCGCTGCAGATTGCAATTGACGACGAAAATCAGGTTGTCGAGGCCCTCCCGCGCGGCAAGTGACAATCCGGCGAGTGACTCCGGTTCGTCCATTTCACCGTCACCGACAAATGCCCATACCTTGCGCCCCGGATGGGTCGCGGCGTGTAGAATGCCGCGATCGGCAAGGTAGCGCATGAAGCGCGCCTGATAGATCGCCTGAATCGGTCCCAGTCCCATTGATCCGGTCGGGAACTGCCAGAACGCGGGCATCAGCCAGGGATGCGGGTAGGACGACAACCCCAGTCCGCCGTGCGCGAGGGTCTGCACCGCACCAGCGGCAATCGCCGTGACACCGCCGCCGCCGGTCTCTCGCCGATAGTGCTGAAGCTGCTGTTCGCTCAGCCGGCCCTCGACAAAAGCCCGGGCATAGACGCCGGGTGCCGAATGCGGTTGGAAATACACGAGGTCGCCGGATTGTCCGGCGCGAAAGAAATGATTGAAACCCACTTCGAACAGGTCCGCAGCAGAAGCATAACTTGCAATGTGCCCACCCAGTTCTGCATGGGCGCGGTTGGCGCGTACCACCATGGCAAGCGCATTCCAGCGAATGATCGCCGAGAGCCGCTGCTCAAGTTCCAGATTGCCTGGAAACTGCGGCTGGTCCGCAAGCCCCACGGTGTTGTAATACGGCGTACTCAGCACCGGCGGCAGCGGAACCCGGCGGCGGCGAGCGTGCTCGAACAGCTTTCGCAGCAGGAAGGTGGCGCGCTCGCGGCCCTCCGTCTCGACCAGTGAATCGAATGCGTCCAGCCATTCGCGCGTCTCATCGGGATCCGGATCGACTGGGCTGACGCGCCAGAATGCAGAGGAGACAAAATCGGAAAGCAGTGTCATGGGGCGTGCCTGAGGTGTTGAATATGCAGCGATCATGCTAGCGCTTTCTCCCCGGCACAGGCTTTCGTATTTGCCCGGCGGGGGGCGCATTACCGCATAAAATTCCGAAAACAGATGCTTTTGTGGACAAATATGCCTCCATTACTTCTCGATACCACCGACTGGAAAATCCTTGCCCGGCTGCAGCGGGATGCCCGCATTTCCAACATCGAACTGGCGCGCCAGGTGAACCTCTCGCCTTCGCCGTGCCTCGTGCGGGTTCGAAATCTGGAGGCGGCCGGCGTCATCAACCACTACGTCACTTTGCTCGAGCCCCTCGCCATCGGGCTCACGGTCAGCGTTTTCATCCAGGTCCGACTGGAAAAGCAGGTCGAGTCGGCTCTGGAGATTTTCGAACGCGCCATCGGCGATCGGGCGGAGGTGATGGAGTGCTACCTCATGACCGGCGACTCCGATTACCTGCTGCGCGTCGTGGTTGCGGACGTGCAGGCGGTGGAACGCTTCATTGTCGATTTTCTGGCAAAGATTCCCGGGGTCGGCAACCTCAAATCAAGTTTTGCGCTGAAGCAGGTGAAATACAAAACCGCGCTGCCTCTGCCGGAGGAGCGTCAGGGCGCGCGCACGGCGCATCCACCGGGGACCGCGCGCAGACACCCAAAACGGCGTTGAATGCCCCGGAAGTCACGGAGTATCCGCGATACGTGCCACGGTTGCGGGTCGGCAGACAGCTTGTTTCGGCGGACTTACAACTCATAATCCTGTCCCTTGCCGGCAAACGCCGCATCTATCTGGGCACGGTCCAGATGAGGCGCGAACAGCTCGATGAAGTCATAGCCAAAACCGCGTAGTGTGGTGCCGCGCCGCAGCGCCACCCGGGTGGTATTGCTCGCAAACAGGTGACCGGCGTCAAGTTGCCTTAAAGCCCGATCGCGTTTTTCGTCGTAAGCCATCGCAGCAACAATTCCAATGCCCATGCCGAGCTCAACGTAAGTCTTGATGACGTCGGCATCGATTGCCGACAACACGATGTCTGGCACGAGGTTGTGCGCCGCAAACGCAGCGTCGATATGCGCACGCCCGGCAAATGCCCGATCATAGGTAATGATCGGAAAGCGGGCCAGTTCCTCCAGCGTGACGCGACGCCCGTTTGCCAGGGGATGGGCCGTGGGCACGACTACACAGTGATTCCAGCTATAACCCGGCAGTGCCAATAACTGCGGGAAGTCGTCGAGGGCCTCGGTCGCGATCGCAAGGTCGGCCTCACCGGCAATGACCATCCTGGCCAATTGCGGCGGACTCCCCTGCTGCAGCGTCAACCGGACCTTGGGGAAGCGCCGCTTGAACTCGGTGACAACATTGGGTAGCGCATAGCGGGCCTGAGTATGCGTGGTTGCGATGGTCAGCGAGCCACCATCGGGTGCCTGGTATTCCAGCGCCATCTGGCGCAGATTTTCCGCTTCCTGCAGTACCCGGTCGATGACCGGCAGCAACCCGGCACCTGCCTCGGTCAACGCGACCAATCGCTTCCCGCGACGCACGAAAATATCGACGCCTAACTCCGTTTCGAGTTCCCTGACCTGTTTGGACACACCGGGTTGCGAGGTAAACAGCTTCTTTGCAGCTTCGGTCAGGTTGAGTCCCTGACGAACCGCTTCGCGCACATACCGTAGTTGCTGAAAATTCATCCTGAGACACTCATATAACCATGAGTAATAAGCTTATCAGTTATTAGTTGTTCTCGGAATAAGCAGAGTTCATTACGATTCGCCTTCGCCAAAACACAGAGCGCTTGGCGGCGCTGAAAGCACACGCATGTATTGCTACGACGAAATCGATCAACAAATGGTGGACGAACGGGTCAATCAATTCCGCGACCAGACCGCGCGTTTCCTCTCGGGAAAGCTTTCGGAGGACGAGTTCCGGCCCTTGCGCCTGCAAAATGGCCTTTACATTCAGCGCTATGCGCCCATGTTGCGGGTCGCTATTCCCTACGGACTGCTGTCTTCAGCCCAGTTGCGCAAGCTGGCCCACATCGCGCGTACCTACGACCGCGGCTACGGTCACTTCAGCACCCGCCAGAACATCCAATTCAACTGGCCAACGCTGGAGTCGGTGCCCGACATCCTCGCCGAACTGGCGAGCGTACAGATGCACGCTATACAGACGTCCGGGAACTGCATCCGCAATATCACCACCGATCATTTTGCCGGCATCGCGCAGGATGAGATCGTCGACGCCTTCCTGTGGTGCGAGATCGTTCGGCAGTGGTCCACGTTTCATCCCGAATTTGCCTACCTGCCGCGCAAGTTCAAGATCGCGATCAATGGCGCCGAAGCCGATCGGGCTGCCATTCTGGTCCACGATATCGGTCTGCATGCGCAACGCAACGCCGATGGCGAAATCGGGTTTCGCGTGATCGCCGGTGGCGGACTGGGCCGCACGCCTGTAATCGGCCATGTCATTCGCGATCATCTGCCATGGCAACACCTGCTGACCTACCTTGACGCGATCATGCGCGTCTACAACCGCTATGGCCGCCGCGACAACAAGTACAAGGCGCGCATCAAGATTCTGGTCAAGGAACTGACTCCGGCGGTATTCACGCGCAAGGTCGAGGAGGAATGGGCGCACCTCAAGGATGGACCGGGGACGCTCATCCCCGAAGAAATTGCGCGGATCGAAGAGCGCTTTACCCGGCCGGCATACGCGAAACTGCCGGCGGTCGACAACGAAACGAATTCGAAGCTGCGCGCGGACAAGGCATTCGCCCATTGGCACAAACGCAATGTCCGCGCGCACAAAGTGGCTGGCTATGCGGCAGTGACCTTGTCATTGAAGAAAACCGGCGTTCCGCCCGGCGATGCGACCGACGCACAAATGGACGCTGTGGCGGACCTCGCGGATCGCTACTCATGCGGCGAGCTGCGCATATCGCATGAGCAGAATCTGATCCTCGCCGACGTGCGCCAGTCCGATCTGCACGTGCTGTGGCAGGAAGCGCGCGCGCTGGGACTGGCCACGCCGAACATCGGATTGCTGACTAACATCATTGCCTGCCCCGGCGGCGACTTCTGCTCGCTGGCGAATGCCAAGTCGATCCCCGTGGCGGAAGCCATCCAGCGCCGTTTCGACGATATGGACTACCTGCACGACATCGGCGAGCTGGACCTCAATATTTCCGGCTGCATCAATTCCTGCGGTCATCACCACGTTGGCCACATCGGCATTCTCGGCGTCGATAAGGCGGGCGAGGAGTGGTACCAGGTGTCCATCGGCGGCGCCCAGGGCGAGCGCGCCGCACTCGGCAAGGTCATTGGACCCTCCTTTGCGCAGGACGAAATCCCGGGCGTGGTAGAGCGTCTGATCGACTGCTACATCGCCTCACGCGAACACGAGGACGAACGTTTCATCGAAACCGTCCAGCGCATCGGCCTCGAACCCTTCAAGAAGAGCGTCTATGACCACCTTGATCAAAAACCGGCAAATCGTCGCAGACAGCTGGCGGCTGCTTGATCCCACGGTCGCGGCTGGGGATCGCGCAACGGACCATGTGATCGTATTGCTGTCACAGTGGCGGCAGCGCCGTGAGGATTTTCTCGCGCATACGGGTGCACTCGGGATTCAACTCGAAGGTCACGATGACCCCGATGCGATTGCGGCCGATCTCGGGCGCTTTGCGCTCGTGGCCATCCATTTTCAACAGTTCGCCGATGGCCGGGGCTATTCACTGGCGCGCCTGCTGCGCGAGCGCTATCGGTATACGGGCGAGATCCGCGCGGTGGGCGATGTGCTGCGCGACCAGCTATTCTATCTATCGCGCGTCGGTTTCGATGCGTTCGCGCTGCGGGAAGATCAGGATGCAGAGGAAGCATTGAAGGCGTTCTCGGATTTCAGCGAAGGCTATCAGGCCTCCGTCGAGCGGCCTTCACCGTTGTTTCGCCGCCGGATAACTGCGCCGGGTAACCGGTTGCCGCAATTCGATCGCCCGCATTGAGCGGCGAAGACACACAGCGCAAATGGCGTACCAGTCCGCTCTGAAGAGGGTCCAGCCGTCGTTTCCGGTCGAAACGACGACCCGGACGCCGCCGCCTGCAGCTCGTCCGCGCGACGACCGAACCATCGGACGGCTCGATGGAACGGCGCAAGAAGGAAGGCTGTTTCGGATATCGGACGTCGCAGAAACGGACCGCAATGAGGCGATTTCCGCGATCGCCTATATCGCCCATGCCAACGCCACGTCAATCGTGTCCTCGGCAGCGGTAGCGATGAGGGGGACGGATACTGGCGGAATGCTGCGCATTATTACGACCGGCGAAGCCTGCGCCGCCCTCGTTTTCCTGGACATCCGCGAACGCTCCCTCGCTCGAGCCCGCCATCATCTTTACGCCGCGCACATGCTCGGCGTTCGTCAACTTATTGTCGCGGTCAACGATATGGCTCTGAGCGGGAATGAATACGAAGTGTTCAAGGGCTGGCGCGATGCGATATCCCGCGTCGCAGCGCCTCTCCACTTCCCTGCCCTGCTGTTCATTCCGCTTTCGGCATCGAATGGCGATATGCTGGTCGAGCGCGGCTCCGGCATGGACTGGTACGATGGCCCGACTTTGCTTGAAGCGCTTGAAGAGTTGCAGGCGGGTGACCCCGCTACCGGGCATGCGCTGCCCTTTTTCTTGCATCTTCCAACTCCGCCGGATTGCGCGGCTCCGCGACGAGTCAGCGGAGAAATCGATGCGCGGGCAAGCTTGCGCGACGATGAGTGCCTGCAAACCTGACGGTAAGGGCGGGATCGAAAGTGAACACCATGATTGAAAGCGGGGCGAAGGCACGATGACCGGAACGGTCTACCTCGTAGGCGCGGGCCCCGGTGCAGCGGATCTGCTGACGCTACGCGCCGCGCGGATCCTGGAGCGTGCCGATATCGTGTTTTACGACGCGTTGGTGCAACCGGACACGCTCGCCCTTGCGACGCACGCCGAAAAATTCGAGGCTGGAAAGCGCAGCGGACGCCACTCGGCTGCACAGAAATTCATCAACAAGCGCCTCATCGATGCCGCGCGCAAGTACGCTGTGGTGGTTCGCCTCAAGGGTGGCGATCCGATGCTGTTTGGTCGAGCCCAGGAAGAGATAGAAGCGCTGCGCGCGGCGCATATCCCGTTCGAGATCGTCCCAGGGGTGACAGCCGCGAGCGCCGCGGCCGCGCAGATCGGCGTATCGCTCACCCGGCGCGGCGTCAGCCGTCACGTGGCATTTGTTACGCCTCGTGCTGCACCCGACGAGCCTGCCAACGACTGGGCGGCAAGCGTGCTCGCCGCCGACAGCGCGGTGATCTACATGGGCGCGGGTCTTGCCCAATCCATTACCGATACCCTGGCCAGACTCGGCAAGCCAGGTGATACCCCCATAGGCGTGGTTGAAGACGCCTCACTCCCCGGCTTTCGCGTGCGTTATGGGTACCTCTGCGATCTGCCGCTGCTGGCTGCGCAGTGCGGCTCGGGCCCGGCGCTGATCATGCTCGGCAATGTGTTGCTCGATGAGGTAAGGCAAGAGCCGCATGAAAACCGCATGACAAACTGGCTGCCGCACCTCGCACAGGCGTGATACAGCCCGCGGTCATGCGCGGTGTGCTTGATGCGCGTTGATCCGACGCGGGATCGAGCAGGGGGAACCAACCGATGGTGCGATCAGCTTCCACGCTGTGCTCGGTTGCTCGCACGGCCAGGCAGACTGGCTCGCGCCCCGGGGGTAAATAGATCCAGCGTCAGTCGCGCGCCGCCATCCATAACGCCCACGCGAAAAATACGACGAAACCGGCCAGGGTCCATTCCGGAATACTGAGAGACAGAAAGGTCCAGTCGACAGCGCCACACTCACCCGAGCCGCGCAGGATACGACTGAGCGAACCCAGCGGACCAAAGGTGTCGAGCAGATAGTCGAGGCCCGGCCCGCACGCGGGCCGCTTGTCTTCTGGCGTGTGCTGCAGCCAGACGTGGCGGCCGGCAACTGAAATACCGACAGCCGCAACGGACGCGACCAGCAAACCCCAGACCCAGGCGCCCACGCGGCCGCGCGGATGGTGAATTGCCGCCGCGAGAAACACCAGTGCCAGCACGAACAACGCCACCCGTTGCAGGATGCACAGCGGACACGGCTCCAGCCCAATGATAAATTGCAGGTAATAACCGAACGCCAACATCCCCGCGCAAGCCAGGAAACCCAGAGAATTCCCGATACGGCGCCGGAACACGACCGACAGCCGCGAAGCGGAGGAAGACGGAACGTCGGTGGCTTGCATGGCGGCGGTTCTCAACTGCGATTCGCACTCAGGGGCTTATTGTACCCGCGGCTCGCGTAGCGCCTTGCTGGCACAGCATCGCATCCGGTGTTCTGGTTGGAAAATGAATCAGACCTTAGTCCCTTCCGCCGTATAACGTGAAAGGCCCGCCGAAGCGGGCCTTTTCCCGGCAGGCCCGTGAATCAGGCCGCGCGCTTTTTCTGTTTCAACTGCGCAGCCTTGGTGTGCACTGACGCGTAGGCCTGGTGCGCTGCCGCCTCCGCGTCGCCGACATGAACCGGCAGGCCCATGTCCGACAATACGGAACCGAGCGCGGACAGGCACAGCATGACGTTTTCCGGACGGCAGGAATAACCCATGAGGCCAATCCGCCAGATCTTGCCGGCGAGCGGCCCCAGACCTGCTCCGATCTCGAGATTGAATTCGTTGAGCAGCGTCTTGCGCACTTCCGCTTCCCTGGAGCGTATCGCCTCGGGAATGTGGATGGCATTCATCTGCGGCAGGCGGAAGCCCTCCTTCACCAGGAATTTCATGCCCATCGCCTCAAGACCTGCCTTGAGCGCAAGGTGATGCCGTTGGGCACGTGCCCAGCAGTTTTCCAGACCCTCTTCGCGGATCAGCAGCAGCGCTTCGTGCAGGCCGAACAGGGAATTGGTCGGCGCGGTGTGGTGATAGGTGCGCGTGGTCGCGCCCCAGTATCCCAGCAGCAGATTCATGTCCATGAACCAGGAGTGAATCTTGTCCTTCCGGGCTTTGACGTAGTCGACCACGGTCTCCGATAACGAAACCGGTGACAACCCGGGGGTGCAGGACAGGCACTTCTGGCTGGCGGAATAGATTGCATCGATCTTCCACTCGTCCATCAGCAGCGGCGTGCCGCCGAGCGACGTGACGGCGTCGACGATGGTCAACGCATAGTGACGATGCGCAATCTCGACCAGCGTCTTCGCATCGGACTGAACGCCCGTGGATGTTTCGGCATGAACGAATGCGACGATGCGCGTGTCGGGATTTTTCTTCAGCGCATCTTCCAGTTTCTGCGGATCGACCGGCGCGCCCCACTCGTCTTCAACCACCACGGCGATGCCGCCGGCACGCTCGACGTTCTCTATCATGCGCCCGCCGAACACACCGTTGCGGCAGACTATGACTTTGTGGCCGGGCGAAACCATGTTGACGAAGCAGTACTCCATGCCTACCGAACCCGGTCCGGAGACGGGAAAGGTCAGCGGGTTCTTCGTTTGATAGGCATAGCGCAGCAAAGATTTCAGTTCCTCCATCATCTCGACGAAAACCGGGTCGAGATAGCCGATGGCAGGCTGGCTCATCGTCGTCAGAACCCGCGGATGAATCTCTGTCGGGCCCGGACCCATCAGCGTGCGCTGCGGCGGGTGGAATGAATGGATGCGCTTGGCGGGTGCGTAGCTGTTCATGGTTTCACTCATGGTTTCTGACCCGTAGTCGTCGGGTCGGGATTTTACTTTGACCGGCTTTTTGGTACCGGCCTCGTCGAGCACGTCGAGTGCGGCAATGCGGCCATTGGTGGCCCGCTCGACCTCCATCGCCCAGCGCGCCGGAACATAGCCGCACTTGACCCAGTTGTTGACAACGGCGCGGTCAAGCCGGAAGGCGCGAGCGACTTCCGCCTGGCTGCCGAATATCTCGACGAGGCGCGTAGCACAGTTCATGGGGCACAGTTCATGGGGCACAGTTCATGGGGCGCAGTTCATGGGAGGGCAGAAATTCTAGCATGTCAAAACTGGTTTGACAACACTAATGCTACGCGTGCCCCTCATCCAGTCAGCCAGACTGCCGCTTACCTCGGGGAAATCGACTGGTTGCCGGCCGGCGCCACAGCCAGCGCCTCGGTGCTGAATACACGCGCCGGTCCGATCCGGCCGACCATGGGCAATTTGACCGAGAAATCGAATGGATTGATGCCAAATGCCAGCCCGAGCACATTGACTTCAAGGCCTTCTATCGGACTGGCGCTCATGCCAAGCAGGCCGAATAAGGAGAACTGCACCCCTCTGCCGCTGGGCGCGGCTGCCACGAGTTCGCTGCCCAGATAATCCTTGCCGATGGCGGTCGGCGGCAGGTCAACCTGCAGTTCCGGCACCGCGCGCGCGATCCACGCGGTGAAGGTGTTCGAGTTGGGTCCGGGCCAGACGGTGTATTCATTGCCCCAAGGGTATTTCCGTGCCGCCTTGTCGATACGCACAATCAGTTCGTCAACGCCTGGACCGCGTTTGTCGGCAATCAGGTCGGGCTCGCTGCCATACCAGCGGGCGTCGGGCGCGCGCTGGCGCACCACCAGCGCGGACTCGCTCCAGCGCAGTCGCCAGCCGATGATCTCGTAGACCGTGTACGCGCCGGCGCGGGCCGGCTTGACGGCGACCCAGGTATGCGTGCCGAAAATACCCTTCATGCCCCATGCCCGCGCGGCATACACCTGCACTACCGCTTCCTGCGTGGAGAGCGGGTCGGGCGCGAGGCCCACCGGCGCCTGGCTGGCGGTCGCCCAATCCTGTGCCGTGACGCGACCCACACTGGCAACCAGCAGCATGAGCATGGCGGCAAAAGTGGACCAGGCAGCCAGCCGCAATGCACGTCGCACCGGTCTTTCACACGCGATCGGCAGCTCCTGTTTCGGCAGCTCCTGTTTCGGCAGTTCCTGTTTCGACTTGCCAGCCTTCATTGCGCAACCTCTCGGGCAAAGGGCACGATAGTCGCCATCCCGCCGACCTGACGGCCTCGCGCTGCGGCTGAACGGAATCTACCGGTCAAACGCAGTGTCGCCGTTCGCGGCGGCCTCGCCGGTCGCACGCACTGCGCCGAAGTCGAACAGTTTTCGATCCATGAGGTGCGAGGGCACGACGTTGGTTAATGCGCGAAACATGGTTTCGATTCTGCCGGGATTGCGCTTTTCCCATTCGCGCATCATCTGCTTCACCTGCTTCCGCTGCAGCGTGTCCTGCGAGCCGCACAGATCGCAGGGAATGATGGGGAATGACTTCACCTGTGCCCAGTGTTCCAGATCCTCTTCGCCGACATAGGCGAGCGGACGGATGACCACGTGCTTGCCGTCGTCCGACTGCAGCTTGGGTGGCATCGCCTTCAGCTTGCCGCCGAAGAACAGGTTCAGGAAAAACGTCTCGAGAATGTCGTCGCGGTGATGGCCGAGCGCGATTCTCGTTGCCCCGAGTTCTCCGGCCACCCGATAGAGCACGCCGCGGCGCAACCGCGAGCACAGCGAACACATCGTCTTGCCCTCGGGGATCACGCGCTTGACAATCGAATAGGTGTCCTGTACTTCGATGTGAAACGGCACGCCACGCGAGGCGAGGTAATCGGGCAGAACGTGCTCGGGAAAGCCCGGATGACGCTGGTCGAGGTTCACCGCGATTATTTCGAACGAAATCGGCGCTCGCTCGCGCAACATGAGAAGGATGTCAAGCAGCCCATAGCTGTCCTTGCCGCCGGACATGCACACCATCACCCGATCGCCCGCGCCTATCATCCCGTAATCGACGATTGCCTGGCCGGTCAGGCGCGCCAGCCGCTTCGACAGCTTGTTGGCTTCGTAGCGCCCTTTTTCGATCAGCTTGATTTCGGATACGTTCATGGGGGGATTCTGCCGGAAATCCTGGCGGGCTGTCAGAGCCTGTGGCTGCTGACTGCTTCGAAGTGCTCGACCTGCGGTGCTTCGGCAAAGAATTCGCCTATCATGCCGCGAAACGTCTTGTAGGCCTCGGACTGCCGGAAGTCCACGGTATGCGCCTCCACCGTTTGCCAGCGCGCCAGCAGCTGATACTTGTCCGGCGTCTCAATGCAGCGGCGCATTTCGTGCGAAACGTAACCCTTTGCCGCGGAGATGATCGACTCGGCGCGCAACCACACTGCTTCGAACGCCTGCCGCTGGCCGGCTTTGATTTTCATCGTTGCGATTTCTACAATCATGGCACTTCCTTTTCAAATAGGACGCTTCAAATGTTGACGCTGCGCCCGCCGTCAACCGCGATGATCTGGCCGGTCACATACGGCGCCTCGGCAATCAGGTAATACACCGCGCTGGCGATGTCATCGGGTTCGCCGACCCGCCTCAACAGCGTGTGCGAAATAATACGCTGCCGGGTGACATCGTCGAACGACCCGTCTTCCGGCCAGATGATGGGGCCGGGCGCAACGCCGTTCACCCGGACTTCCGGACCAAGTTCACGTGCAAGAGAGCGTGTGAGGCCCGCCAGTGCCGCCTTGGCCACGCTGTAGACGAGGTAATTCTTCAGAGGGCGTTCCGCATGGATATCGGTAATGTTGACGATGGCGCCTCCGGTGCGCTTCAGGTGGGGCGCGGCGGCCTGCGCGAGGAACAGCGGTGCTTTCAGATTGGTGCCGATCAGGTCGTCCCAGTGCTGCGGACTGATCTCGCCGACGGGTGTGGGGAAGAAGGTCGACGCGTTATTGACCAGCGCGTCCAGGCGCTCGAAACGCAGCAGCGTATTGCGGATGATTTCGGGAAGGCCGGCATCGTCGAGAAGATTCGCCTGCACCATGGCCGCGGAATTTTCGCGTGCCGCATTCAGCTCGGCCTGCAGAACCAGCGCTTCCTGCTCCGCGGAATGATAGTGAAGCATCAGTTTCGCCCCGTGCCGGTGAAGGCGCCGCGCGATAGCGGCGCCGACACGCTTTGCAGCGCCGGTGATCAGCACGACTTTTCCGTTAAGCGAATCTTCCATGGTCTGGACGCCGGGAGAATTTTAATCAGGTCGACAGCCGGAGCGGCGCCCGCAGCCGAAGTACGGCTGCCGCGGCGCGCCGTTGTGTCGTGGCACGCATGATCGAGAACTGGTGATAATGGTGGCTGTGCATGGGGTGCATCGTTTCTGGAACCGGCGATTCCGCTGAATCATACCGGACTTACCCGCTCTCCCTGCCATTCCCGCTTCTCCGACATCGGCCGCAACCATGCAAGACGAACTCCCTGCCCCTTCCCGCGACGCACTCGCTCATGGTGAGCATGTCGGGGCGCGCATACGAGAAGAAATCACCGCCTCGGGGGGCCGCATCGGCTTCGACCGGTTCATGGAGCTCGCGCTGTACGCGCCGGGCCTCGGCTATTACTGTGCCGGCAACCGCAAACTCGGGGCCGATGGCGATTTCGTCACGGCGCCGGAATTGTCGCCGCTGTTCGGCCAGACCCTGGCGCGGCAGGCAAAGCAGGTTCTCGAAACCGGCCTGGACAGCATTCTCGAAGTCGGGGCCGGCTCCGGCGCACTGGCCGCGACGCTGCTTGAGGAACTGGAGCAGCTGGGCACATTGCCGGCGAGTTATCTGATTCTCGAACTGTCGGCGGACCTGCGCGAGCGCAGCCGCGATACGCTCGCCGCGCGCGTGCCGCATCTGCTCGAACGCGTTGCCTGGTTGAACCAGTTGCCACCGGTGTTTTCCGGTTTCGTCGTCGGCAACGAAGTGCTGGACGCGATGCCGGTGAAACGTGTCGTGATTCGACCGGCAGGCGTATTCGAGCAGCAAGTGGGCTGGAAACAAGCCGGATCGTCACAACGCGCGGAAGGGGCCGGCCGATTGCACTGGATGGAGGTGCCTGCCGACCCCGTGCTGCAGGCCGAAGCTACTGCACTGGGATTGCCGGCGCTCGGGGTGACCCAGGAGGGCTACGCGACAGAGATCGGTCTTGCCGCCCGCGGCTTCACGCGCTCGCTCGCCGGCGTGCTGGACCGGGGCGTGGCGCTGTTTATCGATTACGGGTTTCCGCAGGCGGAGTACTACCATCCGCAACGCCGCGACGGCACGCTGATGTGTCACTATCGCCACCGCGCCCATGCCGACCCGTTCTTCCTGCCCGGGCTGCAGGACATCACCAGTCACGTCGATTTCACAGCCATCGCCGGGGCGGCGCGCGAGGGGGGCCTGGAACTCGCCGGCTACACGGGCCAGGCGCAGTTTCTCATCAATTGCGGCATCACCGACATCATGGCACGCACCCCGCCGGAACAGGTGGCGGATTATTTGCCGCTCGCGAACCAGGCGAACCGTCTACTGTCAACCGCCGAGATGGGTGAATTGTTCAAGGTCATTGCATTCAGCCGGGATTTCGAACCGGCACTCGTCGGGTTTGCATCCGGCGATCGCTCGGGGCGGCTATGATGGTGGGGTGACGGCAATAGACCGGGTTGCTTGTATGTAAGGACCCGCCGCTGCCGGCGACCAAGCATCATCAGGCCAGCAGTACCTTGAAAGGATCGCCCCATGTCCGCAACCCTGTCCCCGGCGCCTGCAAGCATGACCATACATCCGCTGGTGGTGCGCCTTACCCACTGGATCAACGCACTGGCGATTTTCTTCATGGTCGGGAGCGGCTGGCGCATCTACAACGCCTCGCCGCTGTTCGATTTCAAATTTCCCGTGGACATCACCATCGGCAACGGCGTTGCCGGCGCCACCCAATGGCATTTCGCGGCGATGTGGCTGCTGGCGCTGAATGGCCTGGTGTATCTCGGCTACGGCCTGGCCACCGGGCATTTCCGCCGCAAGCTCTGGCCCATCAGGCCGCGCGATGTGATCCAGGACGTGCTCGCCGCCTTCAAGGGCAAGCTCGCGCACGATGACCTCGCGGTGTACAACGCAGCCCAGCGCGGCGCCTATCTCGCCCTCATCATCTCCATCGTCCTGCTGGTGCTGTCGGGACTGGCGATCTGGAAGCCCGTCCAGCTGCAGGAATTAGCCGCCGTGTTCGGCGGCTATGAAGGCGCGCGCCTGGTTCATTTCTTCGCCATGGCGCTGATGGTGTTCATTGCGCTGGTTCACATCGTCATGGTGGTGCTGGTGCCACGCACTCTGCCCACCATGATCACCGGTGGAAGGAAGCAATCATGAAACCCCGTGACAAGTCCCGCACCATGGCCAACAGCCTTGCCGACCAGCCCAAAGCCCTCGTCCACACACTCGAACGGCGGCTGTTTCTCAAGCAATCGCTGAGCGTGGGCGCGCTCGCCATGCTGTCGGGTTGCTCGCTGACCGACGACGAGGACGTGCAGAAAATGTTGATGGGCATGTCGCGCTGGAATGACGGCGCGCAGGCATGGCTGTTCGACCAGAACAAGCTCGCGCCGACCTACCCGGAAAGCGCCATCACCAAACCGTTCCCGTTCAATGCATTCTATGGCATCGAAGAGGTGCCCAAGGTCGATGGCGAAAGCTACAAGCTCGAAGTGTCCGGGCTGGTGCGCGACAAGAAGACCTGGACCCTGCCCGAGCTCTACGCCATGCCGCAGGAATCGCAGATCACCCGCCACATCTGCGTCGAGGGCTGGAGCGCCATCGGCAAGTGGGGCGGCGTGCGCTTTTCAACGTTTCTCGATCGCATCGGCGCCGACAAGACCGCGAAATACATCGGATTCAAGTGCGCCGACGATTACTTCACCAGCATCGACATGCCCACCGCGCTGCATCCGCAGACGCTGCTGACGTTGCGCTTCGCCGACCAGTTGCTGCCGGCGCAGTACGGCTTTCCCATGAAGCTGCGCATGCCCACCAAGCTCGGCTACAAGAATCCGAAGCACATCATGGCCCTGTGGGTGACCAACGAGTATCCGGGCGGGTACTGGGAGAATGACGGCTACAACTGGTTTGGCGGGAGTTGAGACGCCGCGTTCGACGCTGGGCGTTCGAGCGCGCGCTGCTTTCCGAGGGCCGTTGAAAATCGCTTCCGCGACGTTTCCGGGAAAGTTGCCGTTGTGCTTTCGTCCTCCGTCACCAAGGCGACAAAAGGGCCGGCGTGACGATCGCGGCTTCGAGGTGCCAGACGCTTACCTGAAAACCGAACCATAGGTGACAGGTCGGACTTTCGCGGCCGAGACGAGGTTCGCCAGCGGATGCACTGGATTGATCAGCGCCACCCACTCTTCCGGAACGATGACCGACGGGACGCACAGCACCAGGCTGCTCTGGTTTGACAACCACTGAGCCCCGACCACCGTGCATGTCAGCCCCGCGGGAATGGCATCCCAGCCGACCGGAAGTTCCTCCGCTGTCATTTTCTGGCGTTGCTCCCACGAGGCATCCGGTATCTCGATAGCCACCAAAAACCTGTTCAACGGCAATCCCATGGCATTGATGTGCGCTGCCGTTTCCAGCATGGCCAGCGCCACGGTGGGGGATGCATAAACCACCGGCTGGCCACGCCCATTCCACCGACCCGGGTTTTTTGCTGCACCCTTTCCGCTCAGGTCAACAGCTGCAAACTCGCGGGTTTCAGTGGCAATGCGCCAGAGCCTCACAAATAGGCTCCGCTCTCCATGGCGCCCAGCAGTTGGTGAACCACCTGCGTACCGGATTCGGTATCCAGAAGGTCGGAGGGACGCATGCCATTGAGCGCCGGCTGCGGTTGCTCCAGCCACTTGCCAAGCCAATGCGCGGTATCAAATCCTTCCGCCTTGTCACTGGTGCTGTTGTCCACCATCCGCTGCGCCTGTGCGAGCAGCTTGACCATCTTGATGGTTGCCGTTCCCTCTCGACCTTTCAGCGGCGCCCTGGACTTCATTTTGCTGGCCAGGGTGGATCGCGGAAACCTGAAAATCTCTCCCATGCGAGACGAAGACAGCCCCATTTCAGCGCGCAGGTCGCTGAATAGACGGGCAGGAACACCCTGCCTCTCCAGCTCCACCAGGGCGAGCGGTGAGGCGCGCGAAACAGAGTCCGTGAAGACCCTGATCGCCCCCTTGCCGGGGCGATAGACCAGATCCGATTCTCCGGATTTTCCCGTGCGACCGGCTCTCAGAACCTTTGCTGCCTTGCCTTGAGGTGCGTGACGGGTTGTCGTGTGAGTTCTGGACGTTGTAGTGGCCATGGCGCAAGCTCCCCAGGGTATGCCTTGAATTGGACTAATAATAGTCCAATTCTGGACACTCGACCGCCAGTCCTGGTACAAGTGCCGGAAGCGGTTGCCTTGCCCCCCTCACAAGGAGTCGTGTCAGCGCTGGAAACGGAGTCCTCGCGTCCTGCCACCGGGATTCATTGCTTTGAATCGTCCGCCCCGGCCACGGTGAGGCGGCGAATCGTCAATGCGCACCGCTGGTCGATCAGTGCAACGATTTGCCCGATTACTGCGTGACTGTTGCCTTCTGCGCCCATCGTCGCCTCGGCTGCGCGGGCCAGATCCGGCAAGCTTCCGGCAATTTCCAGAATGCGTTTTTTCGCTTGCGCCGGAGACAAACCGGCCGCGGACGCAAATTGTGCCCAATGCCGCGCCTGCACTTCTGGGAACTTGTATTTGCTGCCGATCTTCATGGCCATCTTGTCGCTCAGCCGGGGATAAACCGCCGTGGACAGGACGTCGTACAGCGGTGCGAGAACGGCACGCTGCGCTGTGTAGAGCAGTGAAAAATTCTTCGCATGTGCATCGTTATTGCCGATCAACGCGTTGAATACCACGAAGTCCAGCAGCCTCAATATGCTCGGTGCACTCGGTCTTGTCGCGCGGCGCAGCATATCGAACGCTTGCGCGAAGCCGGGACCGCCCTCGTTCTGATACTTGGTTTCAGGAGCCACACCCAGCGCCTGGCAGAAATCCTCCTGATGCAGCCGCTGTAGTTGCAGAGACCCGGTATTGCTGTGCGTCCATACCCGGTCGTAACGCTCGACAAGCAGGAAGTGTCGTTCGCCGAGGCTACGGATGGCGACCCTGGCGACATCCAGTTCAAGGGCGGCTGCAAGGCGCATGCAGTAGCCTTCATTGAAGACACTGCCATCCACGCCAGCAATGGCAGGCTTGAGAATGTGGGAGCTGGGCGCGCCCTGCAATGGCACGCCGATGCGCATACCTTCGGCGATCACTGGCAATTTGTCCTGCGCGCCAGCCAGTGACAGGCGAATTCCCTCTTCGCCCGCAAGCATGGGTCGTCTGGGCATTTCATCGAGAAGGCGCAGCAGTTGCACTTCATCGAGCCAGCGCACGGCATGAGCCGAATCGCGCGCTTGCGGGTTCTGGCCGGACGGAAGCAACGTCACCGCGCCGGCACACTCGCCGCCGATGCCTTCAAGCAGGCCAAAATCGTTCTGGCGCGAGACGTGCAGCGCCTGCGCAATCAGGCGGCGCTTGTCGCCTTCGGGCAACAGCCCCGCAAAAAAAGGCCGGGTCGTACGGTCATCAAATGGCTCGGCTGCGGGCGGCAGTGATTGCGACAGCGGGGTTGTGCCGGCCCTGATGCCAGCTGTTGTCGCGTTCCTTGCCAACCAATCCGCTGCGTACGAAAAACTCAATCTCCCTTCGATCTGCTCCAGCGTGCCGATGCGTTCGCCCGACAGCCATACCTCCAGCTGCGTGGACATGCTATGTCGCCTTCTTGTCCGATGGCGGGCCGTCCGCAGACAACTTGACACCCAGCGCGTGCAGCACACGAAGAATGTTTTCCAGCCGAAGAGTGGGTTTGCCGGCTTCCAGTTCGACAATGAACCGCACGCCGACGCCGGCCGCCAATGCCAGCTGCGGCTGAGTCAGGCGAAGCTGCTTGCGTGCGGAGCGCGCGGCCTGGCCGAGTGAGCGAGGGGTATCGATGGCAGTGGTCATACTTTCCCGTTCGGGAAAGTATGACCACTGGTCCGCGAGAACGCAATAACTTTCCTGATCGGGAAATTTTTGGTGCGAACGGTCCAATTCCTATAGAAAATTCCCGAACGGGAAATACATTTGGCTATTGCGCACGCTCTCTTCTGGGCGCGCGAGCCAGGCCGCAGCGTGGGCGATTCACGATGGCTGACCTGGAGCTTCAGCAACCACGCCTTTGCCGAGCGCGTTCAAATGCGGAACAACGTGCCGCTCCTGAACACCCTATCCGCGAGACAGCCGCCCTCCGACTGCAATTAAAGGAAGGAATCGAGCACTACAACGACAAAGGTCAATCAATAAATAATTTCGTAGTCGACATCCGCATCTGCAGGTCTACGGGTGACGATGTATCCCATTACATTGACTGAATGTATGCCATTCGAAATCAACCAAGTTGCCTCGCGCACACCGTCAACGACGACAAACGACCAAACGTTCTCAGGGTTTTGCGCCATAATAAAATCCCCGTTGTCCCCAGACTTTAGATAGACCGTACCGTTGATTGCCGTATGCGCGGACAAATGATTCTTGATTGGCTGAAACTTTCGGTTCCAAGTCTCGAAGCTCATTTTATTAATAGTCAACGCGGACATGTTGGATCACACCTCAAAAATGATGCACGCGACGTGCAGTCTGGAAAAAACAAGAGAACTCATATTCGTCATATTCGCCTAACGGCTCGGTAATTCCGCGAAATAGAATCGTGTCTGAACACGGAATGTGGAACCACGCCGACAGATAAGAATCACACCTTCACTTGCTGCTCGGATACCGCAAAGATTTTCGACCTGGTTTGCGTGTTTGCGTCCTCGATCATACGAGCACCGCACGAGACCAGGTAATCGGCGGTTTCATCTAGCGCCTTAGGGGCACGTGTCCCATCAGTAGAATCGCCAACCGGAACCCAAATTAGCATTCCAAATCGGGATCGGGTCATAAGTACTCGGTACTTGTTTTTGACAAAGTCTCTATTCGTTTGCTTTTTGACGTGATTCCATTTCGTTCCTCCCAACGCCCGATACGTCCACGCATGCAGTTCCTTCGACCAGAGCAAATCACCCCCCCAACACACTCCTACATGGTCCAATTCCAGACCCTGACATGTGTATTCATTCGCTGTGATTTCTAAAGCGTTGGACGATCGAATATCCCCCGTCTGCTCAAGGTACCAATGAACATAGGCGTCGCGATCATTGGCATTGAGTGAAACTCCTAGTCCGTCGGCGCGCAACCGTCTCGCACCAGAGCTCGCCACTAATCCAACGTGACGAAAGCCACGCGCTTCTTTTCGAAGCCAGTCTCTCGCCACCTGAAGGGATCTGTTAATGACCACTGGAAAATCTTCTGCTGCATTAGCCGCCTTCTTTGCCTGATCAACGTGGCCTTCTAATACGCTGTTTACCCAGGAGGCGACCGACTCACAATAAATATTTCGAACGGAGACATTGAGATGTAGGCAGGCATCGGTTTCGAATGAACCTAGATACTCGGAACCAGGAGGAAAGAGTGAACGTCCTATTGTTGATAGTCCGCCAAGCGATACGTCTGGGGCGGCGAATACCTCCCAATGGCGACCCTGGTGGCTTTGATAGGATTCGGCCAAAGCCTCGCCCCACAGCCTCAATCCACCTTCGCCATTATTTATTTCTTGACCTCCCCCTACTAACGCGACTATCACGGCCCAATCCGGGCGTCGTGACATTATTTCCAGAAAAAGTGCCGGTTCCGATGTCGCTCGTTTAAATTTTCGGTATCCGTAATCTGCATCCCACGCTCGCTGCGCCTCATCAAACACTATGACATTCTCATGTGGCGGATGATCCGGATTTGCCGTGACGTACTCCCGGATGTAATCCATGAGATGCTGGATTTCCGCTCGCACTACGTTTCGAGATTTGTTTAGGGGACTTCGTTCCCGCGCGCTCTCGTCCCGAGCGAGCGCCTCGCGCAGAACCTCTACCAGAGGCGTATTGCCGGACAAGAAGGTCGACGCGACAGGATTATCGCCCTTCAACCGGGAATGATGAACTAGGTTCAATCCCGTCAGGGTTTTTCCCGAACCCGGAATACCAGTAACGAAACACACGACCAACTTCTTGTGGTCTCTCGCATATTCGACAATATCGACGAGACGTTCGGACATTCGCGTAAGATTGATCGCGTCCGCTGATGCATGAGCGATCTCACTCACTTGGTGGCCTGAATACAAAAGCTCTGCTGCTTCAATTATTGTTGGAACAGGGCAGTAAGGTGAGCGATCCCAATCGTCAAGACCGAACTGCGGTCCACCTATATTCGCCTCAGCCAGTTTCAAGCTACGCAATACATCCGGTAGAGAAGCGAAATTGGTGCGGTTTACGGGCCATACGGTGCCCTTCTCACCATTGATAAACATCTCGGGTGGTGCATCACTAGCGCAGAGGATGGGAACAATCGTCAGAGTTCGACTGGCGGCGTGAAAGTCGCGAAGGTCCAGTGCATAGTCTTCAACTTGCCGTACGTCGCCAGCCATATAACGATTGGTGCCAACTTTGAATTCTATGATGGCTACAATCTGTCCAGAAAGCGTTACCGTGTCGAGCCTGCGTTGAAGCCTAAGTAGCGGGTATTCAAGCAAAACTCCCCAATCTTCCGCAATAGGAAATTCTGCGATAACTTGTCGACACGCAGCTTGTAGGATCTCAACTTGCTCGTACCAGGCCTTCAACTGTTATTGATGATTGCCAGCATATGTGGCGATAAGATTTCCGCTAAGTTGATTAACGACGCCATCAATCTTTGCTGTGACGAATTCCGCCAATGTTTGCTTGAAGTAGGCAGGCATATTTTTCGCGTCTAGATTTTCTGCGAGACACGTAGAGTTGGAACGCTTCGCGACAATCGCAAGCGCAAACTGTTAGCAGCTTGTCCATCCGCAAGCGAAGTCAAATCAGTTTTCCCAACCCCTACGCCGGCACCGCCATCCCCCGCTGCACCGCCGGCCGCACCGACAGCGCGTCGAACCAGCGCTTCACGTTCGGAAAGTCGTTGAGATCGACCTTGTGCCATTCGTGGCGCGACACCCAGGGGTAGGTGGCGATGTCGGCGATGGTGTATTCGTTCGCCAGGAATTCCGCCTCGCCCAGCCGCTTATTCAGCACGCCGTAGAGCCGCCGCGTTTCCTTCGAGTAGCGTTCGATGCCGTAGGGCACCACTTCCTTGTTGCGGATGAAATGGTGCGCCTGGCCGAACATCGGGCCGACGCTGCCCATCTGGAACATCAGCCACTCCAGCGCCTTGTAGCGGCCATAATCGGTCTGCGGCAGGAACTTGCCGACCTTGCCGGAGAGATAGATCAGGATCGCGCCCGACTCCATCATCGTGAACGGCTTGCCATCGGGGCCGCGCGGGCCGTCGGGATCGACGATGCTCGGGATCTTGCCGTTCGGGTTGATCTTCAGGTAATCGGGCGCGAACTGTTCACTGTTCGTCCCGATGTTGATCTTGTGCACGTTGTAGGGCAGCGCGCATTCCTCCAGCATGATGGAAGCTTTGCGGCCGTTCGGGGTGCCCCATGTGTAGAGTTCGATCACTGCTGTCTCCGGTCGGGTTTTCGGGAGCAGGCAGTGTACAACCGGCGGGAACGCGGGGTGCAGGTGCGCACCGTAATACAACCCTGAAAGGAAGCGGATTGCTGAAATGGTTGCTTAGCGTGGCGGTTGCCCTGGTGGTGCTGACCCTGCTGACGCCGTGGCTGACGAAGTATGGCCTGGGCCGGCTGCCGGGCGACGTGAGGGTGCGCTTTCGCGGACGCGACTTCTACCTGCCCTTCACCACGACCATCCTGCTGTCGCTCCTGCTCAGCCTCATTACGCGCTTCGTATGAATCTGCGCCGAAACCGGATTGCCGCAGTCCCGGCCGCCCTATTCCCACAATAATTCAGTGAATACTTTTGATGAAGTGCCGAAACGGCGGATATCTGCGGGCAATATTCAAATAATTTTGATATAGCAAACGGCGTGTGGTGCATTGCCGGTGCCCTCGTCAAGACGTGTGGGAGCGCGGAAAGCGTGCCACCTGCGCACGCTTTCCACCTTCTGCCACCCGCGTGGCTTCCTACGCGGCGGGCTTCGTCTGGCGCGCGTCGCGGCGCGACTTCAGCCAGGCGTTCACTTCTTCCTTCGTCAGCTTGCCGTTGTGATCGGTATCGATACGGTCGAACTTCCCGGCGAGCCGCGGCATGCCCTTTTCGGCTTCGGCTTTGGAGAGCGCGCCATCGCCGTCGGTATCGGCCTTCCTGAAATGCTCGTCGAAACCGGTGCGAGCCTTGGCGACGCGTTCAGCGCGCTTCGTTTCTCCCTGCGCCGCGCGCGCCTTGCGCCAGGCGGCGATCTCGGCCGGCGAAACCTGACCGTCGCGGTTGGCGTCGATCGCCTCGAAATTCTTCGCGACGTTGGGAGCGCCCTTCTCCGCCTCGGCGCGCGACAGGGTGCCGTTGCGGTCGGTATCGGCACGCTTGAACTGCTCGGCGGCTCGGCCGGCGCGATCGCCTTCGGCAGCCTGGGACAGGGCGGGCACAGCGAGCAACAGGGCGGCAAATACAACTGGCTTGATCATGATGGTGTTCCTTCTGTAGTGGGTAATACCCTCAAAAACGGGGCGGACCGGGCGGCGTTGACCTTGCTACATAGTGTTACATGTGGCAAGGGCGCCAGCCGCCATGGCAGTGTCATTGCGCATCGAGGCGCTTCGTCAGCGACTCGAGCTTTTCCCGCATGGCGCTGCCGACGAACATCTGCGGGTTGGAGGGCTCCAGACCCTGGGCTTTCTCGCGTGCCGCCACAGCATCCCGGGCGTATTCGAAAGCGAGGGTCAGGGAGCGGTTCCTGCGCAGGCCTTCGTCGAAGAACGCCTTGCTGAACCAGGTGAAATCACTCGCGTAGTCGCAGCCGAACGAACTGTGGTTCGCATCGGCCGAGGTGATGATGAGGCTGTTCTCGTCTTTCAGCGGCTCGACGAATCCGCCGGAAAAACAGGCGGAGATGACGATCACTTTCCATTTGAATCCGCCGTCCTGCAGCATGCGGCCGAGCGCGGTGGGCGTGAGCGCCTGCAATGCAAGCGGCGGCAGTTCGAACGACAGTTCGTGGCTGTCCTTGCTGCCGTGGGTGCTGACGAACAGGAACAGCACGTCTTCATCCGGGTTCATCAGGTTGCCAACGCCCTCGAGCGCGCTGCGCAACTGGGTGACGGAAGCAATAGGCGTCTCGCGCAGGGTTGCGGTGTGATTGATCAGCGCAAGGGAGCGGCCGGCCGTGTCGAAGCGCTCGTCCATGAGTTTGCGCACCACCTGCAATTCGCGCATGAACGTGTCCTGCAGCGCGTAGGGCGCGACGCCGACGAAATACAGATCCTCCGTCCCCGGGCGCTGCGCCTGGAGTTCGGCCACCTGCTTGCCGAGGAGGCCACCCTGCAAGTGAAACAGTTCTTCCTTGATCAGGGCAGGGCGCTCCCGCCCGGCGCCCTCCGTCGCCTGGGATAGCGGCGTCCACAGTTCCGTCCTCGGGAAAAACCAGACGAAGAACACGAACATGGCGGCGAACCCGGCGATGGCGGCGAGCGAGCGCCGCCCGCGCCAGCCGGTCAGGAGGATCTGGGTGCGCACAATGATGGCGAACGCCCACGCCATGTAGGCCACGTTCATCGCCGCGGCGTACAGTGCCATTGCCTCGAAACCGCTGAGCAGGTTGACTGCGATGCCGACCAGTTCAAATAGCGGATCGGTGCAGGTGAACAGCACGGCAAAGGCGACGAGCAGCGGCGGGCGGCGAAACAGCCAGGCGACCAAGCAGCAGATGCCCAGGACCAGCGGCACCTGCGCCAGCGCGATCATCAGCGCGTTGAGGTTGACGAAGCCCGGCCAGCCGCCGCGGATAATGCCGCCGATCAGCCAGCACGCGAGGCTGATCACGAGCAAGCCCGCGTACTGGCCCGCCGACACGCGAAAGTCGACCGTGCGCACCGACAGGAACAGCGCCAGCCGGATCCCGGCAAGGATATTGTCCAGCAGGCCGCTCATCAGCAGGGCGACGGGCGTGCGCGTGGAGCGCATCATTGCGGGGCCCTTTCGTTGTTTGAACCGTGTGATGCGTGTGACGTGTAGATGGCGCGCGCGCGCGCCGCGCGCAGGCGCGCCGTGATGCCTTCCTTCGGCCCGCCCGCGGCGATTGCAGCCGCATCCACAGCGCGCGCGGCGGCAAGCGCGCGTTGCAGCGCGAGGACGGGTGGATAGGGCGTGCGCACCCAGCCGCGTTCACCGAATTCTTCGCACTGACAGACGGCTGCAACCCCCTTCAGGCGACCGGGACGCCGGAAGGCATCGCTGCCTTCGAGCACGGCGAGCAACGCCTGCGCAATGCGATCCGCATCCTGATCCTGGTCAGGCATGCGGCGCACCTGATCCGCGTGGCGCAGCGTCAGCAGCGCCGCATCGCGGCACCCGGCCGGCACCCGCAATCGTTCGCACACGTCTCGCAAAGCCGATTCTCCATTCGCGGAACCCCGCAGTTGCCTGACCAGCAGCGCAAAGCGCACTTCGAGCGGCAGCGCTTCCTGCGCCGCATGGGCGAGCGCCGCCATCACGGCGCGCGTCGCCTCATCGGCCGCCTGTTCGCCTGAAAAGCGCAGGGCGAATTCCGGGAGCAGCCGCTGCAACAGCCCCGTCTCCTCCAGCACCACAAACATACGCGCGGGTGCCGTTTCCATCAGCCCTTTGGAGAATTCCTGCCACACGCGTTCGGCGACGAGCGCGTCGGCCTCTCCATCGGCCACCATTTCCCGCATCAGCGCGCGCGTGGTTTCGGCGATGGCGAAGCCGTAGCGCGACGCAAAGCGCGCCACGCGCAGGATGCGCACCGGGTCCTCGACGAAAGCGCGGCTGACATGACGCAGCACGCCTTCCCTCAAGTCGTCGGCGCCGCCAAACGGGTCGACCAGCCTGCCGGCTTCGTCGCGCGCCATCGCATTGATGGTCAGGTCGCGGCGCGCCAGATCCTCCTCCAGTGTCACCTCGGGGGTGCTGTACACCTGAAATCCCCGGTAGCCGCGCGCCACCTTGCGCTCGGTGCGTGCCAGTGCATATTCCTGGTGCGTTTGCGGATGCAGGAACACGGGGAAATCACGGCCGACCGGACGGTAGCCGAGGCTGACCATTTCTTCCGGCGTGGCGCCCGTCACAACGTAGTCGCGATCCTTCACCGGCAGACCGAGCAACTCGTCGCGGACGGCACCGCCGACGGTATAGACCTTCACGCGCCGAGGTTCACGCAGCGACCTTCACCTGGGCGCCGGCGAGCTCACCCGGCCCGCAGCGGACTCCGGTTGAGGGCCCGACCCGGACTGTTGCGAAGACTGTTGTGAATCCTGCGGCGAAACCTGTTGTGAAACCTGTTGTGAAACCTGTTGTGAAACCTGTTGTGAAACATACGGCTCCTCCGCGGCGAGAAACGCCGTTTCCCGTTTCGCGGCATCCATCCACTCGCGCATGGCAGGCAGGGCGCGCACCGCCTCGGCATAGGCCAGGCACGCGGCCGGCAGGGCCACGGCGTAGGTGAAGAAGCGCATCGCCACCGGCGCAAAGAATGCATCGGCGACGCTGAAGCGGCCGAACAGCATCGGCCCCGCCGAGCCGTGCTGCTCGCGGCATGCACTCCAGATGTCAATGATGCGTGCGATGTCCGTTTGCACCGCCGGGGTATGGCCTTCGCCTGGAAAACTGCCGCGAATGTTCATCGGCATGGCCGAGCGCAACGCCTGAAAACCCGAATGCATTTCTGCCGTGATTGCGCGCGCGGTGCGCCTTGCGCGCGGATCGGCAGGCCACAATGCCTGCTCCGGATGCAGCTCCGCCACCGTTTCGCAGATGGCGAGCGAATCCCACACCGGTTCGCCGTCCACCATCAGCAGCGGCACCTTGCCGGTCGGCGAATAGCGCTCGATGCCGGTCACCCCGACGTGCCCGTCCGCGCGTTCGTAAAACTGCAGCTGGATTTCCTCGAAGGGTATGGCGGCGTGGCGCAGCAGCAGCCAGGGCCGCAAGGACCATGAGGAATAATTCCTGTTGCCGATGACGAGCGACAGTTGCGCCATGCCTGGAACGCCGGCCTATCTGCCGGCGCGATAGCGAAACTGGTCGTAGCGCGAGCGCGGCTGGATGCCGCCCAGATACACCGTCGCGGCGGATTCCATCGATTGCGGGGCGATACCCAGCGGAAACGGATGGTCGCTGACGTTGTCCTGCTTCATCGAATACAGGTTGTCCCGTGACAGCAAGCCGCCGGGCAGGTATTCCATACTCCATGCCTGCAGGTGCGACAGGCCGCGCGACAGGCCGAAAATCGGCCGCGCGTGGCCGCTCGCCCGTCCTGCGAAGGCCACCAGTTCGCGCAGGGTGTAGCGCTTGGGCCCGACGAGGTCGAAGGCTTCGCCGAAGGTGCTGCGTTCGTCGATAGCGCGAACGAAACACTGCGCCACATCGTCGACGAACACCGGCTGGAACTTCGCATCGGCGCAACCGAGGAACAACACGGGCAGCAGCCGTTGCAGCGTGGCGAACAGGTTGAGGAAGCGGTCATCCGGCCCGAAAATCACCGACGGGCGGAACACAGTCACGGCCAGCTGGTCCTGCGCGGCGAGCATGATCGCCTCTCCGTCCCCCTTGGAGCGCAGGTATTCGCTCGGCCCGTCGCGGCGCGCGCCCAGCGCGCTCATGTGCAGCAGGCGCGGCACGCCCGCGCGCTTGCACGCTTCGACGAGCCGCGAGGGCAGGCTGACATGCGCGCGTTCGAACGCCGGCCCGTAGCGCGCGTCTCGCGGCGCGCCATGCCCGCCGTGCAGCACGCCGACCAGATTGATCAGGGCATCGCAGCCGCGCAGCATCAAGTTGAGTTGCGCGTCATCCTGGATATCGGCTTCGATCACGTCCACCGTGGGCAGGGTGAAGAGATGCTTGGCGCGTTCCCGTCTTCGGGTCGGCACCGCCACCGCCTCGCCGTGCTCCGCCAGCTGCCTGACGATGTGACGGCCGACAAACCCGCTGCCGCCCAGAACAAGAATACGACTCATTGTCCGACCCGATTCGCAATTGAAAGAATAAGGAAACCTGTGCTACTGCGCGGCCTGCAGTTTCACTGCCATCAGCCGTTCGCCGGCGCCGCGCGGTGCGATCACACTCAGCCGCGCTTTCAGCGCCGCTGGGTCGCCGCCCATGACGGCCGCGTAGTATACGGTGTTCGACATAACCTTCTTGACGTAATCGCGCGTTTCCTCGAAGGGAATCGATTCGGCATAGATGGCGCCCTCCAGGGGCTTCGCGTCGCGCCATTTGCGGGCGCGGCCGGGCCCGGCGTTGTACGCCGCAGCCGCCAGCACCGGATGGCCGTCGAGTTCATCGAGAACCTGCCGCAGGTAGGAGGTGCCCAGCGCAACGTTGATATCGGGATCGTTTACCCGCGACCAGGAAAAATCCTTCATGCCGATGCGTTTGGCGACCCAGGCCGCGGTGGCCGGCATCAGTTGCATCAGGCCGGCCGCCCCGGCGGAAGATTTGGCGACATTGAGGAAGCGGCTTTCCTGGCGCACCAATCCCAGCACCAACGGCTCTTCAAGCTGGCGGATCTTCGCCTGGTCGGTGAACACCGCGCGGTGCGGCATCAGGTAGCGCAGCGTGAAATCATGATCCGTCACGGTGCGGTCCGCGGTGTTGATGGCGCGGTCCCAATGCTCGTTGTTCCGCGCCACATGGGCCACGGCAAGCAGCATCCGGTCGTCCATGGCGCGTATCGTCCAGTTCCACTCGCGGATCGCATCCAGCCTCAGCCCGAGGCGGAACAGCGCCAGCGCACGCTGTATGCCGGGGTGGTTCGCGGCCTGCTCCAGTTCGCCTTGCGTCGGCTTCGCCGCTTGCGGCGGCAGTTGCAGCGGCAGACCGAGTTCCTCCGCGGCGAGGCGGCCGTAGAAGTGATGTCCGTCGGCAATGCGTGCAAACGCTGCCTGCGCTTCCGCCTCACGGCCTTGCTCGCGCATTGCCCGGCCAAACCAGTAAACCCAGGCGGGTTCGTTGCGCGCGATCGGCGTCATCTGCTCGATGGCAGCGCGCACTTCGGCCCAGTTTCCCTGGCGCAACGCGATCCGAGCGCGCCAGGCAAGCTGATCATCCGACATCGGAACGTTGCTGGCCCGGACGAACCAGCCCAGCGATTCCGCCAGGTGGCGGCGCGCGCCCTGGCCACCCAGCACCGCCCAGACCCAGGCCTGTTCCGCGTCGGTAAATCTGGCGCGCATCGGGGCGACCCAGTAACTGGCTGCGAGTTCAGGGTCTTTCCGGGCCAACCTGCCGAATGCAAGGATTGCCAGTTCGCGGGCCGCCCTGCCGGAAATATCATTGGACACATGCTCCAGATAGCGTGCCGGAGCAGCAATTACGCCATCCATTTTTTTCTGGTCGATCGCCTCCGCCGCGGGCAGCAGCTCACCGACCCGCTTGGCTGCGGCCATCTGTCCGGCATCGGTCAGGAGCCTGAAGCGATCCCACAATTGCGCCGTGCCGTAGCGCCCGGACTGGACCAGCGCCCGCGCCAGCGGGACACACCCTGCGGGCAGTTCGCGCGGGCTCTGCCAGAACGTCGCCACTTCGGCGAGCGCCGACTGGTCGCCGCGAACCCAGCGCGCCTGCAGCGCATAACAGGCGGTGTGCGGGTCTTCCGTAGCGAGGTGCGGGAACTGCTGCCCGAACAATTCCCAGTCCTCGCGCTTGCCCAGCACGCGCAGCCAGTCGCGGCGGAGCTGTTCGGCGAGGAAAGTGCCGGCCTGCCGCTCGAGGAAGTCGCGCATCGCCTCGGCGTTTGCCGCGTCCTCGATGCGCAACTCCAGGCTCCAGAATTCCACGTAGGGATGCAGCAGCGTTCCCTTCAAGGCCGCAGCATAACGCGCCAGCTTTGCAGCATCGCCGCGGACAAATGCCTCCCGCGCTGCCAGAAACCCGTCGTCCGGCGACGCTTTCTTGGCAGCATGACCGGCCAGCGGCACCAGCAGCGCCATCCCTGCCAGCAATGACCCGAGCGTGTGTCTGAGCGTTACTATGTCGATTCCTCTCTCGTACTGTGAAAGCATAGCACGGTGATATCCGTTTTCACTTGCGCGATTAAGGACTTTTGCCGCTTTTCTAATGAGAGTTCGACGCCCGGATATGGCTGCTCCCGTTGATCCCGCCGCATGGCGAAAAGCACTGCGCAGCGAACTCATCGCGGCACGTGCCGCGCTGACGCGGGAGACCTTGGCCGCATATCGGTCCAGTATCGATTTCCATATAGGTGCCGCCCTGGAGCGCCTACTTGCCGATAGTGCGCACATTGGCGAGCACATTGGCGAGCACGTTGGTGAGTACATTGGCGAGTACAGCGGCGCGCGGCCGGCAGTCATCGCATTCTGCTGGCCTTACAGGAACGAATATGACGCGCGCCACCTGTTGGCGCGCCTGCGTCGCACCGGCGGGTGCAAGTTGATCACGGCATTGCCGGTGGTGGTGGCGACCAAGACGGCGCTGATCTTTCGCCAATGGCAGCCCGGGGTCGCGGTGACCGATGGACCGCTGGGCATCCCGTTTCCGCGCGACACGCCTGAAGTGCGGCCGGACGTGGTGCTGTTGCCGGTGGTCGGCTTCGATGCCGCCGGCTACAGGCTCGGCTATGGGGGTGGTTATTTCGATCGGACGCTGGCAGCCTTAAGCGCTGGTTCAGATGTCAGGGCACGCCCGCGGGTGATCGGTACTGCCTACGAAATGCAGGCCATCCCGACCATTTATCCGCAGGCGCACGACCAGCCGCTCGATTTCGTGGTCACCGAGCGCGGCATGTACCAGCGCACCGGCGGCGCGCTGCGGTTCTGCGGCGCGCAACCGCCCGGCTACAGTTCGCCGGCGTGCCTTGCAGGGGAGATCGCGCCGGGGTACTACGGAGAGGCGGGCTGAAGGGCGGAGCAGGGGTCCCGCCGACTGCGGAAATGCGACCCCGGAAGTTCGCGGCCCGCACACGGAACGTGCTTCCTGCTGAAGCATTGTAGAGTGCGCCATGCGCACGATTCGTGCTGCTTCGCGCGCTCGGCGCACACTACCCATTCACGAATCAGTGCATCAGCGCTTCAACGCGAGCATCAATCCATCACCCACCGCGAGCAGGCTGACCGAGACGCGCTCGTCCGCCTTCAGCTTGTCGTTCAGCGCGCGGATCGCGACCGTATCCGGGGTCTGGTCGCTGGCATCGACAACCGAGCCGCCCCAGAGAGAATTGTCGACCGCGACTATGCCGCCGCGGCGCACCAGTTGCAGGCAGCGCTCGTAGTCGGCATCGTGCTCGGACTTGTCGGCGTCGATGAAGGCAAAGTCGAACTTGCCGGCTTCGCCTTGGGCCAGCAGCGCGTCCAGGCTGTGCAGGGCCGGACCGAGCTTCAGTTCGATCTTGTCGGCGACACCGGCCTTCGCCCAATAGCGGCGCGCGACGGCGGTCCACTCTTCGCTCACGTCGCAACACACCAGACGCGCCTCGGGCGGCGTGGCGAGCGCGACGGCGAGCGAGCTGTAGCCGGTGAAGGTACCGATTTCGATATAGCGCCTGACCCCCATCAACTGCATCAACAGCGCCATGAACTGGCCCTGGTCGGGTGATATCTGCATGCCCGCCCTGGGCATTTTCGCGGTTTCGAGGCGCAGTTCCGCGAGGATCTCCGGTTCGCGCACAGTGCGCTCGCGGATATAGCTGACGATACCCGGATCGATGAATGAGGATTTGGCCATGGCTGCAGGGTCTCCAGTGATGAATGCGCAGTGTTGACTACGCGGTTTGAATACGCGGTTTGAATACGCGGTTTGAATACGCGGTTTGAATACGCGGTTTGAATACGCGGTTTGAATACGCGGTTTGAATACGCGGTTTGAATACGGAGAGGGCGTGCGTCAGCCCAGGAAGAGCCGATAGGCCGGGTTGGCGGTCTCATCCACCCACGGATAGCCGAGCACATTGAGAAAGTGCCGAAACTCGCGCATGGACCGGCCCGGCACCTGCATGCCGACCAGCACCCGGCCGTAGTCCGCGCCGTGGTTGCGGTAGTGGAACAGGCTGATGTTCCAGTCGGTGCGCATGCTGGAAAGAAAGCGCATCAGCGCGCCCGGGCGCTCCGGGAATTCAAAGCGGTACAGCAACTCGTCTTTCGCCAGCGGCGCATGCCCGCCCACCAAGTGGCGCACATGCAGCTTCGCCATTTCATTTTCTGAGAAGTCGAAGGTGGCGAGACCCTTGCGCTTGAGGCTGTTCACCAGCCGGGCGGTTTCACCGCGGTTCTGCACTTCGATGCCGACGAACACCTGCGCCTCGCGCGGATCGGCGATGCGGTAGTTGAACTCGGTGATGCTGCGCGCCCCCAGCGTGGCGCAGAATGCCTTGAAGCTGCCGGGCCGCTCCGGAATGGTGACGGCGAGAATGGCCTCGCGGTGCTCGCCGACCTCGGCGCGCTCGGCGATGAAGCGCAAGCGGTCGAAGTTGGTGTTGGCGCCGCTCGCCACGGCCACCAGTTTTTTCCCTTTCACGCCGGTGCGCTCCACCCAGGCTTTCGCGCCCGCGATCGCGAGGGCTCCTGCCGGCTCGAGAATGGCGCGTGTGTCGACGAACACATCCTTGATCGCGGCGCAGATCGCGTCGGTGTCCACCAGCACGATCTCGTCAACCAGTTCGCGGCACAGCCTGAACGTTTCCGTGCCCACCTGGCGCACCGCCACGCCGTCCGCGAACAGTCCCACCTGCGGCAGCATCACGCGCCGGCCTGCCTTGAGCGAGCGCGCCATGGCGTCGGAATCGACCGGCTGCACGCCTATCATTTTCACCTCCGGCTGCAGGCGCTTGACGAAGGCGGCGATGCCAGACATCAGACCCCCGCCGCCGATCGGCACGAAGATCGCGTGTATCGGACGCCGCGTCTGGCGCAGGATCTCCAGCCCGATGGTGCCCTGCCCCGCGATCACAGCGGGATCGTCGTAGGGATGAACGAACACCAATCGTCGCTGCTTCTCGAGCTGCACTGCCCGCTGGTAGGCATCCGAATACGAATCCCCGTGCAGCACCACCTCGGCACCGTGCGCCGCGACCGCGTCCACCTTGATGCGCGGCGTGGTCACGGGCATCACGATCAGCGCCCGGCAGCCGAGGCGCTGCGCCGCGAGCGCCACGCCTTGCGCATGATTGCCAGCCGAGGCGGTGATCACGCCGCGCTTCAATTGCGCCGCCGCAAGTTGCGCCATCTTGTTGTAGGCGCCGCGCAACTTGAACGAGAACACCGGCTGCTCGTCTTCCCGCTTCAGGAGCACCCGGTTCCCCAGGCGTGCCGACAGGCCGCTCGCCAGCTGCAGGGGCGACTCGATGGCAACGTCGTAGACGCGCGCCTGCAGGATGGCTTCGAGGTAGTCGGTGGGCATGTATTGAATCAGCGGGAGCGCACCGCCGCAGGCGAATCAGCGGAGCGAATTGAAGGACCGCTACTGTACACGATGCGAGAAGGCGACAGCCGGGCGGGGCGTGTGCCGGACGCATGTCAACCGGGCATCGCCCTATCCACCGCATCCAGGACCTCGCTGAACACTTGCACCACGTGTCCGCGAAGCCAGCGGAGGGCCGTATCGTTGCCCAAACGCTGGCTCCAAATCAGCTGGTGCGGCATCGGTTCGATGAGTATGGGCGTCTTCATCGCATGCAGACCGAAGCGCGCCAGTCTGTCCCCCATCACCATCCCCGGCAGCGTGGCGATCAAGTCGGTGCGCGCCAGCAACGGGGCGACGGCGGAGAAGTGCGGCACCCAAGTGCTCACCGTGCGCCGACCGCGGACCTGGCTCGCCGCCATCTCGACCGGACTGGGCACGCGCGCGTCGGTTCTTACTGCGACGTGGGGCCACTTCGACCATGCTGCACGGCCCCAGTCCCTGATTGCGGGATGCCCCTGGCGCAGAAAACTCGCCCACCTGAATGGCTTGACCGCAACGCAGGCAATGCCGTCGGGCAGGGTCATCGCTGCGGGCACCAGAGCAATATCAATCTGACCTTCGACAACGGCAAGCAGCACCTGCGCATCGCGCGCCACCCATTCGATGGCGGCCAGGGGCGCCTCGCGCCGCACGCGCTCCACCAGCAAAGGGAAGAGCGTATCGTTCAGATCGGGAATTGCGATGCGGAATTCACGCGTGGTCAATGCCGGATCGAATGCTTGTTGCGGCGCCAGCACCCGCTGGATGTTCGACAGAATCGGCCGTATTTCCCGCACTAGTTGCTCGGCGAAGGGACTGGCACCCATGCGCCCGCCGGATTTGACCAACAGCGGGTCGCCCAGTTGGTCGCGCAGGCGCGCGAGCGAGTGGCTGACCGCCGACTGGGTGCGCCCCAGGCGCTCGGCTGCGCGCGTTACATTGCGCTCCGCCATCAGCACCTCGAATACCAGCAACAGATTGAGATCGATCCTGCGTAAATCGATTTTGTGCATGTATGATGAATTTTATTCGTTTGATTCATTTGGAATTTAGCGCATTAATGGGCACTCCATCCAATTATCTTGTGAGGTCAGCCATGCGCGTCGCATCCATCTTTCCGGCCATTCTGGCCACGGCCATTTCAACTTGCCTTCCAGGAATGCCCGCATTCGCCCAATCGATAACGCCGGAGCAGGCACGCGCCGCGATCGCGCCTTTCTATGACGCGCTTAACGCAGCACCGGGAAAGGACGTCAGCGCGCTTATCGAGTCGGCTACCAGCCCCGAATGGGTGTCCTGCAACAGCAACAATACCTGCTCCCCCCGCGACAAGGTGATGGGCGCCATCGCCGGATTCGGCAAGGCAATTCCCGATCTGAAGTGGGAGATCAAGGAGTTACTGGTCGCCGGCGATCGAGTGATCGTGCGCGGCGAGGCAAGCGGAACACCCGCCGTCCCCTTCATGGGCGTGCCGCACAGCGGCAAGAGTTTTCGCATCATGTCGATCGATGTGCACACAATCAAGGACGGAAAGATGGTGCGCGCATATCATATCGAGGACTGGATGGGCGCAACGCGTCAGCTCTCCGCGAAGTAATCCATGCGGCGGGCGGCGGGGAGACACGCGTCACCTCGCCGTCCGCCCCCGCGACTGAATATCGCGGGATGACAATCAGGATTCCGGAGACAATCGCGCTGTGAACCGATGGTGCGCACCGCGCATCACGCCGCCCTTTGCTCCCGCCCCATGGACGCACTGCTCTCGCCCGAAGGAAGCCTGCTGTCGTTGCTGGTTGCGAGCTTCGTTGCCGCGACCCTGATCCCGCTCAGTTCAGAGGCCGCATTGTTCGCCGTGCTGAAGCTGCATGCCGACCTGCTGTGGCCGGCGCTGGCGACAGCAACCGTCGGCAACACGCTGGGTGGCCTGTCCTCATACGTCATCGGCCGCTATGCGGGCTCGAAAAAGCCGCTGACCCAGCTCGGCGCGGTGCAGCGCTGGGGCGCGCCCTTGCTGCTGTTTGCGTGGCTCCCCGTGGTCGGCGATGCGCTCTGCGTGGCCGCCGGCTGGCTCAGGCTCAGCTGGGTTGCGGTTGCCTGCTATCAGGCCGCGGGCCGGTTCCTGCGTTACTGGCTGGTTTCGGTCGGCGCGCTGTATTGACAGGTTCTGGTCCGATCCATTCCGGTGCGGCCAGACTGGTTCTGAGTCTTTTCCAAATCAGGTTTGAGCCTGGAGCGGTCTGAGAACAGGGGTGCGAAGTGAATCGATCTGTAGAAGAAGATCGCAGTATAACGGGGGTATTGGTCAAGCCAGTTTTGATCGGGAATGGAGTTGTTGCGGCGGCGTCATT
>SHXF01000018.1 GCA_009693435.1 Betaproteobacteria bacterium
CTGACCCACAAGCTCACCACCATCGTCGAGGAGGCGCGCGACGTCTACCAGGCGCTCTCCATCAGCGAGGCGATCATGGTGGGCGACATGAACTGCGGCATCTTCACTGCCTCGGGCGATCCGGCCATGGTGGCGACGGGCATCTACTTTCACACCATGCTCAACAATTCGCAGCTGAAGTACTGCAACAAGTACTACCGTCCCGACCCCAGCGTCGGCCTGGAGGACGGCGACATTTTCTTCTTCAACGACGAACTGGGCGGGGGCGTGCATCCTTACGACATGTTCACCGCCATGCCGGTGTTCTGGAAGGACGAACTGGTGGCCTGGGTGAGCTGCGGCGGGCACCAGGGCGACAATGGCTCGCCCACGCCCGGCGGCTTCAACGCCAAGGCGAAGACGCGCTACGACGAGGGCCTGCACATTCCGATGATGCGCATCGGACGGAAATTCCTCTTGCACCGGGACGTGCTCGACATGCTTGCGGGTTCGGTGAGGAACCCGTTCGTATTCACCTCCGACCTGCGCTCGCGCGTGGCCACCATGTTGCAGATGCATAAGCGGCTGTGCCGCGAGATCGAGCGCCGCGGCGTGGAGCCAGTGGTGGGGGGCATGCGCATGATGCTGATGCGCGGCGAGGCGGCGGCACGCGCGCGGCTGCGCGAAGTAAACGACGGCATCTTCCGCATCGTCATGTTCAACGACGACGAGATCGGGGTGGGCCCGGGTCTGACGCGCATTCCCGTTACCATGATCAAGGAAGGCGACGAGATGACGGTGCTGGTGCAGGGGGTGTCGCCGGAGAATTCGCTGGGGCCGATGCACTCCACCTGGCACCTGACGCGCGCGGCGACGGCGGTATACCTGTTTTCGTATTTCTATCGCGGCCTGCCGCCCAACGCGGGCCTGCTGCAGCCGATACGCTACCTGGTGGAGGGACCGTCCATCGCCAATGCGCGCGACGAACTCGCGCACGGCATGGGCACGGGCATAGCCGCGCTGGTAGCCAACGGCGCGCACGTGCTCGGCTCCAAGGCGCTGTTCGACAGCCCCTATCGCGAGTCGGTGCAGGCGCCGCATTCGCGCAATCAGAACGTATTCATCTACGCCGGGGAGAACCGTCTCGGCTATTTCACCGCGAACATTAATGCCACCCAGAATTCCTCGGGGCAGGGCGGGCGCTACGATGGCGATGGCGAGGGGGCGATCGGCTTTTTCTGGGGACCGTTCACCGACTCCGGCGAAATCGAGGACATGGACCGCCGCCTGCCGCACTTCGTGCTGTCGCGGCGGCTGGAAAAGAACGGCCACGGCTGGGGAAAATTCCGCGGCGGCCCGCCCTATGTGGAAGTCGGCACCGCCTGCGGCCATACCGGTTGTTTCCTCTCCAGCTGGGGCGCGGCCGACAAGCTTTCGCACAACCCCGGCCTGATGGGCGGCTACATGGGCCCGCCCAATCCGCGCGTCATCATCCAGGACACCAACCTGATGCAGATGATCCGCGAAGGCAAGGACATCGACCTGAACAGCTACGACGTGGTGAAGGACCAGACCATCATGGGCACTTACCGGATCGAGGCCTCCGGTCAGCCCACCGAACACCGCAATGAAGGCGACCTGATGATTTACAACATGGGCGGAGGCGGGGGTTACGGCGACGTGCTGGAGCGCGACCCGGCGCGGGTGGCGAAGGACATCGTGGAGGAACTGGTCACCGGGGACGTGGCCTGCCGGATTTACGGCGTGGTGTTCGATGCCGCAAGCAAACGCCTGGACATGGCGGCGACAGAGACAAGGCGCGCGCAGATGCGGCGCGAACGGCTCGCAGAGGCGAAACCGTTCGATGAATTCGTGGTGGAGTGGTTGAAGAAACGGCCGCCTGACCACGTGATCAAGTATTACGGCGAATACCCGGAGCCGCGCGTGCCTGGTTACGACAAGCCGTTCTGGGGGCTCTACGGGGATGTTGCACTTTGAGACGACACGCCGCAGTGAAGAAGCGATAAAGCGAAGCGGCAGGCGATTCGACCCTGCCTGTTTGGCGAGTCACTCGCGATGAGCTTGCGCGCCGTCGCTTCGCCGGAGATCAGAAACCACTCACGCTTTCCAGAGGTTGATGATCTCCAGGCCTGGGATGCCGGCAAAATCAGATTCATTGCGCGCAGCTCGTCAAATTCAAACTCAAACGCGCGACAACACTTTCCCTCGCCAAGACGAGAACCAGTTCGCCAAGGACCAATCCGTTGACACCTTTCGGCGGCGGGTTATCCCGGGGGTGCACCCGACGGCTACTTCTTTCCGTAGGCGGCATCGTGATCCGGCGCGATGGTGAGCAGGCGCATGAAGTTTCCATCGCGATACGCCGTGGCGCGCCGAGACTGCGTGATGCGCAGCGTGTAAATTGCGTCGATGCCCTTGGGGGGATCGATGCTCGTGACCTTCTCCCACTTCAGGCCCTGATCGCGGTAGACCTGGTTCCAGGTGAGTTGACGCAGTCTTTTGAGGGTATCGGTGACGCGGCTGCGTTCCGGTTTGTCCAGGCTTAACCAGTTCTCCTGAAAACCCGGGTTGTTCAGATCAAGCTGAACGCTTTTGTCGTTTTGGGCGTCCGCCATCTTCCAGTCTCTTGAGCACCGCATCGGGATCGGACGCTCGTGCAGGATGGCGTTGCGACCAGTCCATGGCGCCGTTCAGATCCTCTCGCGCTTTGGGTTGGTGCAGCCACAATTCGTTTTCGGGAACGACCAGGGCAGTGCGGACGAGCCATACGCCGGGTTCTCGTTCTTCGACAAGAACCTGCCGTCCGGCGAATTCCTTGCCCAGCGAAATCTGTCCATTTGCGCCAACGACCTTGACGCTGGATTTGGTGGCGAGCGTGTCCATGTTGATCCGTGCCTCGGGAAGAGCCCTGATGGTTTTCGCAGGACGATATTACTTCATTACGATTGCACGAATGCACCATAACACGTCGCTCGCGCATCTGGCCAGGATGCGGCAGGCAGGATGGGGATGTCCGTCTGTAAGACGACATGCCGCGGTGAACAATGCCTGGCGACGGGGAGAAGCCGATTAAAATGATACTTTAATATCACTTTCAGAGGTCCTGATGCTTACTTCAATTCTGCGCAATTGGGGCGGCTCCGTAGCGCTCCCGATCCCCAAAAAAATTCTTGCGCTCGCCAAGATGCAGGCGGGCGGAGAAGTCGAGATCACGGTCGAGGCGGGGAAGATCGTGATATCGCCGGTGCGGCGCCATTCATTTGCGGAGCTTCTGGCGGAGCACCGTAAACTCAAGATACCGCCCGACAACGCCTGGCTGGATTCGCCGCCCGTTCCTGGCGAATTACTGTGAAACTGGTCAAGCGAGGGGAGATTTATCACCTCGACCTCGACCCCACCAAGGGCAGAGAGCAGGCGGGCAGGCGCTTTGTCTTTGTCCTGTCGCCCGCTGATGACGATCTTGCCATTGTGTTGCCGGTCAGCCAGGGCTTCACGCTCGCGCGCAATCAGGGTTTCGCGGTTACTTTGATGGGCACCGGTACGCGGACGCAGGGCGTCATCATCTGCAACCAGCCGCGAACCGTCGCACTCAAGGCGCGCGGGGCGAAAAAAATCGAGACTGCGCCGCAGGTGGTGGTGGACGAAGTGCTGATGCGCATTGCGCCATGGGCGACCTGATACCGGGTGAGCGACGGGAAAATCAAGCCTGCCTGTTTCCGCGCGGCGCGCGCCGACACTGGATGGAAGAAAAGACACAGCCGCTATTTGTCGTCGCGACGGCCAACGACATCTCCCAGTTGTCACCTGAGCTTCTGCGCAAGGGTCGTCTTGACGAGATTTTCTTCGTCGACCTGCCGACGCCCCGCAACCGCGCCGAGATCCTGATGATTCACCTGGCGCGGCGCAAGCGTGCGCCGACCGACTACGACATCGCGGCGCTAGTGCGAAGTACCGAAGGTTTCGGCGGTGCGGAGTTGGAAGAGGTAGTCTCCAATGCGCTTTACGAGGCGTTCTCCTCACCACATCGAGAGCTCAGAACCGAGCATTTGCTGAAGTCCGCGCGCGAGATCATTCCACTCTCGCGCTTGCGCAATCATGAAATTGCAAAACTCAGGCATTGGGCCACCGAGAACTGCCGGCTCGCTGCCGAGGCGGAAACCCACGAGCCGGATGCGGAGCCGACTGGAGTTACCAGCCGTCGTAACAGGATGGCGGAGCTGTAATACGGGCGCTCGCCAATTGCGAGCGCAAGGGAAAGGCTTGCACGTATATTATCCTTGAGCGGGCAACAATCAGACGAATGTAGCTGCAGACACCCCGAAGCGCTTTCCGAGCGCCCGGACCTGGCGAATATTGAGATCCCGTTTCCCGGAAAGGATTTCAGAGACAACGCCCTGGCTGCCAATCTCGCGTAGATCCTCTTGCTTGAGGCCGTGCTGCTCCATCAGAAACCTGAGCGCTTGCACCCCCGTGGCTTCCGGTTGAAGGTGATGCTCTGTTTCATAATCTTCGATCAGGTCGCCCACGACATCGACCAGTCCCATCGCGGGATGCTTTTCAACGCCGCCTGCTTCTTTGAGGAGCGCCTCAAGGTTGGCGATCATCTTGAAATAATGCGCTTCATTACGGATCGGTGCGATTCTTGATCCGGCCGGGCGCGAATTCCAGCGAGACCGCATCATTCGTCTCCAGCAAGCGGTACGCGTTGGGGCACTTTATCCAGAATCGCCCGAAACGCCCCGGGATCGGCGCGCTCAGCGCGCGTGCGAAGATATGTTTCGGCTGTCAGAGCGGAAATTTTTTCAGCCACGGCGCTCGCGACGAACTGATCAACGGGCACGCCCTCCAGGTCGGCCATCTCCTGGAGATGGCGTTGGATGGAGTTGGGCAGATTCAGATGCAAGATAGTCATTGCAATTCCTCCAGCATGATCTTCGGGGTAACAACTTCAATACCAAACTGCGACGCCGGTCGAAAATCCCCGACGTTGAAGCTCACTATACGCGGCACTTGGGCTGCGACCGCCAGTTCCAGAACCATATCGTCATTGGCATCCGGCAGACGGGGCCTCCACAGGAAATAGATTGCCTGCAAAGCAGCCAGCGCGCACAGATTATCCAGCACAACCTCCACCTGCGCTTCGTTCAGACTCAGAACCGCCTGATTTCTCTTGAGCGCTTCTTCGTATTCGAACAGCAAAGGCGTCGATAGTGCGATACGTATCCTGCCATCGGCGATGGCCCTGAGCAGTTGGTGCGATTTTCCGCTGGCCGAATAGAGGCCAGCGTAAAGCACATTGGTATCGAGAACAATTCGCGGCGGTGTATCAGGCATGATCGTTTCGCAGGCGTACGGCGAGGATTCGGAGAGTGTCGGAATCGGCGACCGATGCGTTCAAGCCCTCGGCGTTGGCCGGCGCGGCAAGCCGCTCAAGCACGGTCACGATGGATTCGTTCCTGATTCCACCGGCGGCGACGCACCCGTAGCCTTTCGGACCATGGTCGTTTCATTCGTCATGCGCGATCCGCTCAAACGCCCATCGCCTCGCCCATGCGCACCGCCCCGCCGGGCGCCCAGGCCGGATTCAATCTCACGGTGTTCGCGGGAAACAGCATTACCACCGTGGAGCCGAGCAAGAATCGCCCCATTTCGGCGCCGCGCTCCAGCACGATGTCCCGGCCGCTGTAGTCCCATTCGCGCAGCCGGCCCGGGCGCGGCGGGTTGACCACGCCATGCCATGCCGTGGCCATGCTGCCGACGATGGTGGCCCCTACCAGGGCCAGCACAAACGGACCGTGCGCGGTATCGAACACGCATACCACCCGCTCGTTGCGCGCGAACAGATTCGGGACGCCGCGCGCGGTGGTCGGATTGACCGAGAACAGGTCTCCAGGCACGTGGATCATGCGCCGCAATTGCGCGCGGCAGGGCATGTGTATGCGGTGGTAGTCCTTCGGGCTGAGGTAGAGCGTGGCAAAGACACCGTCGTCGAACTGCGCCGCCAGCGCCGCGTCCCCGCCAACCAGTGCGCGGCTGCTGTAGGAATGGCCCTTGGCCTGGAAAAACCGGTCGCGCTCGAGCGCGCCGAACTGGCTGATCGCGCCTTCCACCGGGCACAGCCACGGGGCATCGGCTAGCGGCCGCACGCCGGGACGCAGAACGCGGGTGAAGAACTCGTTGAAAGTAGGATAGCTCTCGACACGCGGATCGGCGGCTTCATCCATGTTCACACCGTAGCGACGGATGAACCAGCGGATGGCGGCGCGGGTGGCAGCGCCGCCGCGGCGGCTCGCCAGCCAGCCCATGAGCCGGGTCAGCGCCAGTTTGGGAAACAGGTATTGCGGCAGTACTGCGATGCGGCTGCGCATGGCGTCAGCGGCGCGCGGGATTGCCATGCCTGCAACAGGCCATGCCGCCCGGACAGGGCAGGAGATTGTCATTCATCCGGTCATGTTACTTCAGGATACCCGGCGCCCTGCGCGCAACAGCGCCGGAAGCAGCCAGTGATTGTGATACAATTAGTAAAATATGTCTCACAAAATATCCGTACAAGGAATCGCATGTCCCGAACCGTCAACGCACGCATTTCGCCGCGCCTCGAACAAAAACTCGCCGAGTACTGCGCCAGGCGGGGGGTGACGCGTTCGGAAGCGGTGGTGCAGGCCCTCGACCAATATCTCGATGCGGCCGCGGAAGGCGTCAGCGCCTGGGCGCTCGCGGCGGACCTGGTGCCCGAGCGCGGCGCGGAGGCGATCCAGTCCCACAACGCCCGCGCGCTGGCGCGCAAGGCGATGCGTGGCACGCGCGCTCGTTGACACTGGCGCGCTGGTTGCGCTCGTCAACCGGGCGGACCGCCACCACGCGGCGGCGGCCGCATGGTTCGCCTCCGTGCGGGGCGGTCTGCTGACCACCGAAGCCGTCATCACGGAAACGGCCTATGTGCTGGCGGCGAGCCCGATGCATCAGCGGGCGGCCCTGCAGTGGGTGCAGCGCGCCCGGGTGGCCGGTCTGCTGAGTGTGGAGCCGGTGACCGACCATGCCGCGCTGGCAGTCGTTCTCGATCGTTATGCGGACCTGCCCTGCGATTACGCCGACGCGACCTTGATCGCGCTTGCGGAGAATACGGGGGTGGCCGCGATCGCCACGATAGACCAGCGGGACTTCTCGGTGTACAGGATCGGGGGAAGGAAGCGTTTTCGGCTGGTTATTCAACACTAACCCCGGTTGGGCTTTCCTCAGGCTCGGATGCGCTGGCCATTCGATGGGACAATCCATCCTGAAGCCGTCATCAAGCCCCCGGGGGAGAAAGTCGTGAGCGTCAAGCCGTGAGCACCAAGCCGTGAGCACAAAGCCGTGAGCACAAACAGCCAGTTCGCGCTGCTGAAAGAACGCCGCTTCCTGCCGTTTTTCCTGACGCAGTTTTTCGGTGCGGGGAACGACAACGTGTTCAAGTTCGCTTTCACGGTACTTGCCACCTACAGTGCGTCCGAATGGGGCGGCATGGATCCCAGGTCCGCCGGGGCGGTGATAGGCGGGATCTTCATCCTCCCCTTCGTCCTGTTCTCCGCCACCGCCGGTCAGATCGCCGACAAGTACGACAAGGCGCGCCTCATCCGTTTCGTGAAGAACCTCGAGATCGCGATCATGCTGCTGATCGCCGCGGGATTCATGGGGAAGGTCGTGGCGCTGCTCCTTGCCGGCGTGTTTCTTATGGGGCTGCACTCGACCCTCTTCGGGCCGGTCAAGTACGCCTACCTGCCGCAGCACCTCGCGGAGGCGGAACTCACGGGCGGTAACGGGATGGTCGAGATGGGGACCTTCGTCGCCATCCTGCTCGGAACCATCGCCGGCGGCGTGCTGGTGGGCATCCCCGGGACGGGCCCGCATTGGGTGGCGGCGGTATCGGTCGCGCTCGCGATCATCGGACGCATCGCGGCCGGATACGTGCCGCTTTCTCCGCCGCCGGAGCCGCACCTCGGGATCAACTGGAACCCGGTCAGCGAAACGCTTGCGAACCTGGGCCACGCCCGCGCCAACCGCAGCGTGTTCCTGTCGCTGCTGGGAATTTCGTGGCTGTGGTTTTTCGGCTCGATCTTCCTTACCAGCTTCACCGGATTCGCGAAGGAGACGCTGGGCGGCGACCAGAATGTGGTGACGCTGCTGCTCGCGGTCTTCTCTATCGGCATCGGCCTGGGTTCGCTGCTGTGCGAGCGCATGTCGGGGCACAAGGTGGAAATCGGCCTGGTGCCGTTCGGTTCGATCGGCATGACGGTGTTTGCGATCGACCTGTGGTTCGCGAGCCGCGGCCTGGCGCCGGCGGGCCTCGCCGGTCTGGGCGAGTTCGTTGCCGACCCACGCCATTGGCGCATCATGGCCGATCTTTTCCTGCTGGCGATGTTCGCCGGGTTCTACAGCGTGCCGCTCTATGCGCTGATCCAGAGCCGCTGCGAGCCGACCCATCGCGCGCGCATCATCGCGGCGAACAACATCCTGAATGCCCTGTTCATGGTGGTGGCCTCGGTGATGGCGGCGCTGCTGCTGCACGCGGGCCTCACGCTGCCGCAGCTCTACCTCGTGGTGGGGCTGCTCAACGCGCTGGTGGCCGTGTACATCTACACGCTGGTGCCGGAATTCCTCATGCGCTTCATCGTCTGGATGCTGATCCACACCGTGTACCGGCTGGAGAAATCGGGGCTGGCGCGTATCCCCGACACGGGCCCGGCGGTGATCGTCTGCAACCACGTGAGTTTCGTCGACGCTCTTGTGATTTCGGCGGCGTGCCATCGCCCGATCCGCTTCGTCATGGACCATCGCATCTTCAGGCTGCCGGTGATCTCGTTCGTGTTCCGCACCGGGCGCGCGATCCCGATCGCATCCGCGAAAGAGGATGCGGCGATGATGGAACGCGCGTTCGATGAAATCGGGCGCGCGCTCAGGGAGGGCGATCTCGTGGCGATCTTCCCGGAGGGCCGGATCACCGATTCAGGCGAGATGTATCCGTTTCGTCCGGGCATCAAACGGATTCTCGACGCCAATCCGGTGCCCGTCCTGCCGATCGCGCTGAAAGGACTGTGGGGTTCATTCTTTTCCCGCAAGGATGGTGCAGCGATGACCAAGCCATCCCGCTTCGTGCCGTTCAGGAAAATCGGGCTCGCGGTGGGTGAACTGGTGCAACCGGCCGCAGCCACACCGGAGGCGCTCCAGTCCACGGTGCTTGCGCTGCGCGGTGACTGGCGATAGCGACATGAATTCCAATGCCGCAGACAGCCTTGACTGGGAAGTTTGCCTGAACGACGACAAGCTGCGCCTGCCCTTGTGGCAAAATCAAATGCTGCCGTTCCTGAGCGGACAACAGGAACGCAGGGACACCTCAAGCCGAGGCGGCCGATAGCGACGCAGGCGCGATGCATCCAACCGGGCGATTCCAATCAGGAGGACATGATGAAAAAACTCAATCAGAATTCGACGGCGCCGGGCAGGCGCAGGGTCCTCGGCGGTCTGGCTGCGGCAGGCGCCTCGCTCGCGCTGCCGTTTGGCGCGCCGGCCGTGCTGGCGCAATCGCGCGCGCCGTTTCGCATCGGCGCGCTCAACACGTTCTCGAAACAGGGTGCGCTCGGCACCGGCGCGATGAACGGCATGAACCTGTATTTCGAGCAGATCGGCTGGCAGGCGGGCGGGCGCAAGATCGAGGTGATCAAGGAAGACGACGAAATCAACCCGCAGGTCGGGCTGCAGAAGCTGCGCAAGCTGGTGGAGAGCGACAAGGTCGATGTGGTGGTCGGCCCGCAGGCGAGCAACGTCGCCATGTCCATCATCGACTACGTGCGCACTTCGAAGACCTTCGTCATGCCCTACGCCGGGGTGGCGGCGATCTCCTACATGAAGCTGCCCTACCTGCTGCGGCCATCGACCACCAGCTGGCAGAACTGCAGCCAGATGGCGCAGTGGGTGTACGACAACGCCGGCAAGGAATGCGTGATCATGGCCGCCGATTTCGCGGGCGGGCGCGACGTCGCCAAGGAATTCAGGACGGCCTACCTCGCCAAAGGCGGGAAGATCGTCAAGGAAATCTTCCCGCCGCTGGGCACCAACGATTTCAGCGTTTACCTCGCCGATGTGCGCTCCATCGCGCCGCCCGTGACCTTCAACTTCTTCATCGGTTCGGACGCCGTGCGCTTCGTCAAGCAGTACGACGAGTACGGCCTCAGGGGCAAAATCAAGATGACCGGCTTCGCGCTGATCGACAACGATTCGCTACCCGGGCAGGGCAGATCGGCGCTGGGGGGCTTCACCACCTGGTGCTGGGCCGACACGCTGGATAACCCGGAGAACAGGAAGTTCGTCGCCGACTACCGGGCGAAATACAACAATGCCCTGCCCGATGTTTACGGCGAGTACGGCTACACCAGTGCGCGGGTGATCGCGGAAACCCTGAATGCGACCAAGGGAGAGTCCGCCGACAAGGACAGGTTCGCCAATGCCATGCTGGGGGTGAAATTCGACGCCGTGCGCGGACCGTTCAGTTTCGATCCGGTCACGCGCAACGTGATCCAGAACATCTATGTGCGCGAGTGCGTCGAGGTCAATGGCCAATTGATCAACAAGGTGGTGGCGACCTATCGCGATGTGAGGCTGCCGCATACGCCAGCCTGAGGGGCTGAGGGGGTGTTCACCAGGCAAAGGCGGGACGGGTCCCGCCTTGGCTGCGTTTCCGGGGGCATCCGGGTGCGGGTGTCAGATCCGTGGCCGCCTGAAGTGGTTCAGGCTCCACTTTCATCGATTACAAGGTTGAGGTTGCCCGCAGCATCCCCGCGTAGCATACTAAAAACAATAACGCAGTACCCTGTAGATACCCGTACTATGGGGAAGTGCCCAGATATAAGTTATAGAATTATGCCGTCCCCCAGAGCTGCTTCGTCGCCAGCCGCGCCCCTTCCGCCAGGGCTTCCAGCTTTGCCCAGGCGATCTTCGCGTGGCCTACCCGCGGGCCGAGGCCGCAGTCGGTGCCGGCCATGAGGTTCTCCCGGCCGACCAGCTTCGCGTAGCGCACCAGCCGCTGCGCCACCAGTTGCGGATGCTCGATGAAATCGGTGCAGTGGCCCACCACGCCGGGGATCAACAGCGCGCCTTGCGGCAGCTTCGCCGATTCGAATACCTGCCACTCGTGTTCGTGGACCGGGTTTGAGGCCTCGATCGAATAGCTGCCCGCCCGAACGCGGAAAATGATGTCGATGATGTCGGCGAGCGGGATGTCGTGCTGGTGCGGGCCGTGGAAGCTGCCCCAGCAGACGTGCAGCCGGATCTTCTCGGTGGCGATGTTGCGCAGCGCGTGGTTGAGCGCTTCCACCCGCATCTGGGCGTAGCGCCGGTAATCGGCGACCGTCATGTCCGGATACATCTGCCAGCCGTCCGGCAGATCGGGATCGTCGATCTGCAGCAGGAATCCGGCATTGACGATGGCTTCGTATTCCTCGCGCATGCATTCGGCGATCGCATGGACGAATGCTTCTTCGCTCGCATAGTGTTCGTTGCGCAGCCAGTGCTCTATGGTGCCCGGGGTGTTGGCGGGCAGCCAGGCTTCCTCGACCTTCACGCCTTGCAGCGCAGCCTTGAAATTGTCGATGTCTTCCTGCAGCGCGGCCTGGCCGACGTACTTGAGAGGCGCCACACAGAACACCTGCTTGGCGCTCGGGCCCGAGCCGGCGAAGGCGCCGAAGCCGCGCCCGCCCGCGGCAAAGTACTCGGGAAATTTCTTCACCTCGCGGCTGGCGATCGACAGCGGTTTCGGGCTGACCCCGGCCTGGTAGGGACGCGCCTCGAAGCCGGACAGGCGCTCGCGCACGTAGTTGGTGAAATTGGTCTTGCCGACCTCGCCGTCGTTGACGCTGTCGATGCCGCACGCCGCCTGCTGGCGGACCACGTCGGCCACGTCTTCGCGCAGCCGCGCGGCCAGCGCCTTTTCGTCGCCAGCCTTGCCCTCGGCGCGCTCGAAAATCATCCTGCGCAATTCCTCGGAGCGCGGCAGCGCGCCGGCGTGCGTGGTGAGAATCCGATCGGTGCTGCGCTTCACGTCGGGCTCCTGGATGGCAGGGGCGGCGATGCGCGCCGGTTGGCGCTTGCGCCGCGGAAAAATGATGCGGCCAGTATAACGTCCGGACAGCGCGCGCAACGGCCCGAGGTCTTTGCCCGCATCGGCGAGCGGACTATTTTTTCACGTGCTGGCGATCATGTTTTTCGCGGGCGATCGCGCGGCTGTCGCGATTCGCTTCGCGCTGCAGTTGCGCGCGTTCCTTCGGCGTCACCACACCGTCGGCCTTGGCCTTTGCTTCATTGGCGTTGAGGCTTCCTTCCCGGCGCTCCAGCATTGCGGTTTCGCGCGGGGTCAACTGCCCGGACTTCACGCCTTCATCGATGCGCCGCTGCTGGTTGGCTTCGCGCCTGTCGAGGTTCGGCGTCTGCGGGCCCGTTGCCTGAGCCTGCGCGAATGCAGGCAGCAGCAGGGTCGAAAACGCGACGGCGGCGAGCAACGAGGTGGTGTTGTTCATTTTCAATCTCCTTTTGGTTGAGCGGGAGTTATCCTCTCTGCGTACGATAACGTCACGCACGACCGGATTGTTGACCATCACGACGTAAGCGTGTGTAAGGGCCTGTTACAAAACTGCCGCGAGCGTCAATCTGTTCACGTTTCAAAGCCTTCAGACACTTGAGAGGCGCGGCGCGATAGCAGGGTATCGACGAACTTGCCCGGCCGGCAGTAAATTCGGGCGGCAACAGGACGCAAGAGACGGAGCTGCGTCCTTGCATGCTCTGCGAAACGGCCATCGGGGGGCGCTTCTCCCGCGGCGGCATCGTTGCTCGCGAGAACGGCTTACGGCAGGACAGCGAAGGAATGCTTCAATGGAAAACGCTTACCGCACACCCGATCACGCTTTCGTCGGACTGACGGAGTTTCCTTACGAGCCCAATTATCTTGAATGGGACGGGCTACGCACGCACTACGTCGATGAGGGCTCGAAGGACGACCCTGTCGCGCTGCTGCTGCATGGCGAGCCGACGTGGAGTTACCTCTACCGCAAGATGATCCCGCCATTGCTGGCAGCGGGATATCGTTGCGTGGCGCCGGACCATATCGGGTTTGGCCGCAGCGACAAGGTGACCGACGACAGCTGGTACGTCATAGATCGCCACATCGAGCGATTGGCCGGATTGATCCGGCGGCTGGATCTTCACGACATTACGATGGTCACACAGGATTGGGGCGGACCGATCGGCCTGATCAATGCGGTCGCGGCGCCCGATCGGATCGCTCGCCTGGCCATCCTCAACACCTGGCTGCATCACGACGGGTATGAGTACTCGCCGGGAATCAGGGCGTGGCGGGACGCTGCGACCAACCGCCATTGGCTGGCCTGGACGCGTTATGACCTGCCGTGCGGGGCGATCGTGCGACGCTCCTGCGCCCGGCCCCCGGCTGATCCGGCGGCCCTGGAGCGTGCCTATGAGGCTCCCTACGAGGGCAGCATCAAGGCCAAGGCTGGGGCACGTCGGTTTCCATGGTGCATCCCGTTCGCCCAACCCGAAGCCGGCGCCGCTACCCGCCAGGCCGAGGCATTCGAAGCGCTGAAGCACTGGCCAAAACCGGTGCACGTGATATTTGGCGCCGATGATCCGATCTTCACCGCAGCATGGGGCAGGCGTTGGGCTGACATGATTCCGGGCGCGACGTTCGATGCAATCGAGCGGGCCGGCCATTTCTGCCAGGAGGATGCCGGCGGAGAAATCGTATCGCGACTGCTCGAACGCGTCGCGGAATCGCGCGAGGGGAGATGAAATGAGCGCGTGGCGGTATTCGCACTCGCGGCGTTGCCGACGCGCCGGGACTGGGGGTGCCGGGGCGGCCCCTGTCTGCGTCGGCGGAAATGGATTCTTATCCACGGCGCCGAGGACAATGCGCGCGAACCCGGCTTGCATCCCGGTGCGCAACGCAAGCCCGCGGACGTAAAATGGCCCGCGCGCCAATGGCATCGGACTAAAGCGCAGAACGTCGCGAGTCGGCCACAGTCCGCGCCCAGCGCGAGCAAAGTGAAAAATGCAGTGAAAAATGCAGTGGAAAATGCAGTGGAAAATCCGCCGGAATACGAGTATGCAGTGGGACAACACCACGCTGTTCACCGATGACAACGACGCCGACCGCGCCTTTCGCGAGGAGGTGCGCGACTGGGTGGCGGCGAATTGCCCGGGCACGCTGCGCAACCGGCCCGATCGTGTCGATCCGCACGAACTTAAGCCCTGGCACCGCATGCTGCACCAGCGCGGCTGGATTGCGCCGCACTGGCCGCGCGAGCACGGGGGCATGGGGGCAACGCTTACGCAGCAACTCATACTCTACGAAGAGATCACTCGCATCGGCGCCCCCACGCCCTATCCGCACGGCCTCAGTTTCATCGGCCCGCTGATCATCGCCGCGGGCACGCCGGAACAGAAAGCGCGTCACCTGCCGGGCATTCTCAGTGGGGATGCGACGTGGTGCCAGGGCTATTCCGAAAGCGGCGCCGGATCGGACCTCGCCAGCCTGGCAACGCGGGCGGTACTGGCCGGGGACCACTTCATCGTCAATGGGCACAAGCTGTGGACCACCAACGGCCACTACGCCGACTGGATGTTCGCGCTGGTGCGCACCGACGCCGAGGCGAAGCCGCGCCATGCCGGCATCACCCTGCTGCTGATCGATCTCAAGTCACCGGGCATCACCATCCGGCCGATCCGCACCTTGCGTGGTGACGCCGAATTCGCCGAGGAATTTTTCGATGACGTCCGGGTGCCGGTGGCCAACATGCTGGGTGGACTGAACGAAGGCTGGAAGCTCGCCAATATGCTGCTGGGCTCGGAGCGTTTCGCCACCGGCCATCCGCGCAATGCCGCGGTGCTGCTCAACAAGGCGCGCCTGGTCGCGCAGGTGAGCGGCGTCATCGCCGATCCCGTCTTCCGCAATGAACTGGCGCTGCTGGAAATCGACCTGCTCGCGTTCTCGGCATTTTATCGCCACGGTGCGACGTTGCTGGCGCAGGACCGCGCGCCGCTCGCCATGGCGCCGGTGATCAAGATCGCGGGCGGAGAAATCGGCCAGCGCGCCTCCGAACTGCTAATGGTGGCGGCCGGCCCGCTCGGGCCGCAGTGCGCCGATCTCGATGCCGGCGGCATGGTGATGAATGTTGCGGCTGATCTGTTCGAAATGCGCCGCGTCACCGTCGGCAGCGGCACGGTGGAAGTGCAGCGGAACATCGTTGCGAAACGCGTGCTGGGGCTGGCGTGAAGTTTCGAAAACATTTCGGAACCTGCATCAATACCCACCAGCGAGTGAACGCCATCAGGCCGAGCGCATGGAACTATTGCTGAGCGAGGAGCAGCGCCTGCTCAAGGACAGCGCTGCGCGGCTGTGCGGAGAATTCGGCGGCGGCAAGCGCCTGCGCGACCTGCGCGACGGTCACATCGAAATCGACGCCGCCGCGTGGAGCGAGGCAGTGCGCGCGGGCTGGCCGGCGTTGCTCGCGCCTTCTGCCGCGGGCGGACTGGGCCTCGGTTGTGTGGAGCTGGCGCTGGTGTGCGAGGAGATCGGCCGGCACCTGCTGCGCGTGCCGTTTGCTGCCGCGGCTGTGTCGGCATGGGCGCTGGCGCAGGATGGCGGCGGCCATGCGGCGCTGGCTGCGGTGCTGGACGGCAGCCATCTGGTGGTACCGGCCATGGCGACTGCGGACGTCCTCCCGGAAACGCGCCTCGAGGGCGGAGTCGTTTGCCTCAGTGGCGTTGCGCGCTTCATCGATTTTGCCGCGACCGCGCACTCGTACCTTGTTGCGGCGGCCGATCCGGATGGCGCGATTGCGCTTTACCTTGCCGCGCGAGAAGCGCGAGGTGTTTCGATTCGCGCCGGCTGGAACGTCGATGGCTCGGCGGCGGGCGAACTGCAACTGAGCCATGCGCCCGTGAGTTGCGACGGCGTGTTCGCCACCGGTGACGCGGCGGTCGATCTGGTCGCGGCAATCCGGGAGTTGCAGGCGCTGGCGGCAGCCGCGGAACTGCTCGGCGTGGCCGAGGCGTCGCTCGCCATGACCGTGGAATACATGAAGACGCGCCAGCAATTCGGCCGGGCGATCGGCAGTTTCCAGGCGCTGCAGCACCGCGCAGTGAATGGTTATGTCGATATCGAACTGCTGCGCTCGCTGGTGTATCGCATCGCCGCGGACCGTGACCGCGGTCCGGTCCATCCGGCCATGGTGTCGGCGGTCAAGGCGAAAGCCGCGCGCTGTGCGCTGGATGTGACCCGCACCGCGCTGCAACTGCACGGCGCCATCGGCTACACCGACGAGCACGACATCGGCCTGTACCACAAACGCGCGCTGGTGCTGGCGGCGCAGCATGGAACGGAACTCGAGCACGTCAGCCGGTTCTCGCGGCTGACGTTGCCGCACGAATAATCCCCCCCCACTTCGTCATGCCGGCATAGCAGGTATCAGGCGCGCCCGGTGACCGACCCGGTAAAGCCGGCGTTTCGCCCGCCCGACCCATTGCACAAAAGTCGTGAAGTCAGTCGGCAGTGTCGTTATGGTTCACGACCGACTTCAGATGTTTTGTGCCTCGTCAGGCGATTTCTCGGCAACCCAAGTTGCACGTCGAATTGGAACTCGCGACGGGGTTGTCAATTCCGCGACGTCACGAAGACCTGGTCGCCCTCAGACGTGAATACGGTACCGTAGATCGCCGACTTTTTCTCTATCGACTGCAGCGTCGCCTGCTCGGCGGCCAGTGAACAGAGCAGGGTTTCGTTGTCCTGGTTGTGACGCACGAACTGGAAGGAGGACCTGACTATGGCGCCCGTGTCCACCCATACCCGCGCCATCATGCCCACCCAATCGCCGAACCGGGTGCCGCCATGCCCGGTATTGAACGAGAAGCAACCCAGCCCGTAGAACACCGGCTTGCCCTTGTAGATCTCCACCGGCAAGGCGTAATGCGGTCCGTGACCGACGACGATGTCCGCGCCGGCGTCGATCGCGGCGTGCGCAATCTCGGTCATGTATTCCAGCACGTCCTCCCACAAACCCCAATGGCACGAGGCGACGACGATATTGACCTTGGATCGAAGCGCGGCGATGTCTTCCTGGATGGATGCCAGGTATCGCGGCTCGGCCCAGGTGATAACCTGCGGCGGCAGGCCCGGCCGGTTCAGCGGTGGTGTTTCCGGCTGCCAGTTGTGCATCGGCAGCTGCCAGGCGGTATTGCCCTGGATGACGGCAACGCCGGTGGCGTTGTCGCGCGCCTCGTGGTGGGTGGGCCAGTACACGGAAGTGCGCTGCAAAAACCCGATGCGCACGCCGTTGCGCTCGATGATGGCGGGGGCCCGCGCCGCTGCCAGGGAATCGCCCGCGCCCGTATGCATGATCCCCAGTTCGTCGAGGCGCGCAATCGAACTGCGGATCGCGGCTTCGCCGTAGTTGACGTTGTTGGCGAGACCGACGGCGCCGATCCCTGCGCGGTGCAGCGCTTCGCCGCCGGTGGCGACGGCAACATGAAAGCCTTCGTCATCTGCCGTATAGCCGGGAGGCGGATCGTACAGGCAACACTCCAGATTGCCGAAGACGAGGTCGGCAGCAAGAAACTCGCTTTTCACGCGTCTGAAGGGCACATCGGGATCCGTGACGCCCATCAGGTTGAGGTCGCCTGTGAGAATGATCATTCCAGCTCCGCGCCTGACATTTTCACCACCTGCGACCACTTAAGTACTTCGGCCTGGATGAAGCTGACAAACGCCTCGGGGGTGCCGGTCAGCGGTTCGATGCCCAATGTCTTCAGCCGCTCCACCATGTCAGGACTATGCATGATGTGCGCCAGATCGCCGTTGAGGCGCATAACGATATCCCGCGGCAGGCGGGCTGGTCCGAGGATGCCGTACCAATTGGTGGCCTCGAATCCCGGCACACCGGATTCGGACACGGTGGGCAAGTCCGGAAGCAGCGGGGAGCGCTTCGGGGTGGTCACCGCCAGGGCGCGAACCTGGCCGGATCGGACAAAAGGCAGCAGAGCGGAAAGGTCGGAGTACAGGAGCTGTACCCGGTCCACGGCCAGATCGGCAATCGCCGCCCCGCCGCTCTTGTAGGGCACGTGAACAATTTTTACGGCCGCCATCGTATTGAGCATCTCGCCCAGGAGATGCATGGAGCTTCCTTTACCGGAGGTCCCGTAGTTGAGTTGCCCGGCCCTGGCCTTGGCCAATTCGATGAACTCGCGCACGTTGTGTGCCGGCAGCGATGCGGGAACGGCCATCAGCAGGGCACTGGATGCGATCTGCGAGATCGGCGTCAGGTTCTTCACCGGGTCGAAGCCACGCTTCGGATACAGGCCTGCGTTCGCCGCGATCGTGCTGGTCGCACCTATCATCAGCGTGTAGCCGTCAGGTGCTGCGTTGACGACCGAATCGGTCCCGGTCACACCGCCCGCGCCGGGTCGGTTCTCGACGATGACTGCCTGGCCTGCGCGCTCGCCCAGCTTCTGCGCGACGATGCGGCCGACGATATCGTTGCTGCCGCCGGGACCGAAAGGCACGACCAGGCGGATTGCCTTGGCCGGATAGCCCTGCGCCACCGCACGGTCCGCGGCCAGGACACCGGAGGTGAGCAGGAGCAGCACAGCAGCAATTCGTATGCGCGTCATAATTGTCGCCTTTCGTTCCAGGAGGAATGGTGCATGAGTCTAACTGCCCTTGAGCTGGTTGACCGGGTCGAAGCCTATTTCGCAGCGGCGGACCGCTGCGATGTTGGCGCTACGCTCGCATGCATGACAGCGGACTGCGTCCTGGAATACCTGACCGAAGGGCTACGCTACGAGGGGCGCGATTCCTGCGTCAGGGACTATTTCGCGGCCCGCGCCGGCAAGGTCCTGCGCTCCTGGCATGGCAATTTTACCCACACCCCCGATTCCGCCAGCGGCCGGATCGCTACCCGTTTCAATGTCAGGCGCACCGATCAAGGTGTCGCCGAGCGCACCGCGGACAACATCAACCTGTTCCAGTTCGAGGGGCGCCTGATCAAGCGCATCTCGGTCTGGAAAGGCGCAGGACATCCAACGATGAACAAATGAACTTCTCCGCATTGCTCATGTCGGCGACCGACGTGTCGGGAGCACATGGAAATATCCGCTTTTTTCGGGTGGGGTCAGATCAACCATAGGCACGAATCGGCCGCACACCGGAACAGGATCGCGCGCGAGTATCGGCAGCGTGATCTCTGTTGAATGGATACCCCATCCCGCGTTCCGCGCGCCCCCGGACGGCAAAGTAGCGGGCCGACGGTTTCGGACCGGACGTTGCCAATGGGCGATCGATTGCAAATGTGCGGCTGGGTTTCGAAGGCGCAACAATTACAGCGAGCGTGGTGATGGTAAGGCGCAAGATTACGTATCTTTGTCCCGCCCCGATAAAACCAAGCGGGGGGGTCGCGGTGCTGCTGAAGCAGGCGATGCTGCTGCGCGAAGCGGGCTACGAAGTGAGCGTGTATTACCGGCCTCTGGCCGCGGGCAACGCGCCTGCAGGCGCGCAGCGCCTGGAACCGTTACGCATCGACTGGCTGGATTTTTCGGTGCACGGGCTTCCGTTTATCCCGCTCGGCCATGGCACGATTGAACTTTCGCAGGGCGAACGCCTGAACCTGCAGCCGAACCTGCCCCTCGATGCCGATTCACTATTGGTGATTCCCGAAATCCTCGGCTCGTTGATGCGGGAAACCCGAAGCGCCCCCTGCAAGCGCTTGGTCTTCGCGCAGAACTGGACCTACATCCTCACCAGCCTGCCGCCTGCCGTGAGCTGGCGCGACTATGGAATCAGCCAGGTGCTGGCCGTGGGCGAGAACATCAAGCGCTTCATCGACAGCACCATGCCCGGCCTGGAAGTCGGCGTCGTCCGCTATTCGATCAATCGCGCCGTGTTCCGTCCCGGCGTGGACAAGCAGGCGCTGATCACGTTTCACGTTCGCAACGATTACATGTGGTCGAAGATGGATCAGGTTGCCAGGATCTTCCATCTGGGCAATCCCCACCTGCGGCATTACCGCTTTGAACGCCTCCAGGGACTTTCCAGGCAGGCATTCGCCGAAAAGCTGGCAAGTTCCCGCGTCGTCCTCCATTGCGACGAAATCGCGGGCATGCCGACCCTGCCCCTGGAGGCCATGGCCTGCCATGCGATCCCGGTGGGATGGAAAACGTATGGCGGGGTCGAATATATGCGCGAGAACAACGGATTCTGGGTGGAAAACGGGGATATAAAAGGCCTCGCGGACAAACTCTCGGAAGTTGTCGACCAGGTGGAGCGGGGTATGCTGGACATGGCCCGCCTGATCGGGGGATTCGAGGAAACCCTGGATGATTTCACCGAAGATAAAGAACGACGCAACACCCTGGCCTACTTTGAGCGACTGTTGGCGAAATAGCCCGCGCTCGTTTCGGCTCCGACAGGCGCGTGATACCCGGCGAGGTTGCGCAGACCGTCTGACGTTGCCGCAAGACTGGAAACTGGTTAACAATTGAGGCAGGCTTCGCAGTTGGGGCAGGCGTCGCAATTGGGGCAGGCTTCGCCTGGTTTCCCTTACCCTCGATCCCGCTTCCGCCGGGAGCGGAAAAATATTGAAAGCACCCATGCCAACACTGATCGTCGACGTTACATCCCGCGGCATTGCCACCATCACACTCAATCGTCCCGAGAAAAGCAATACCTACAACCAGGACATGCTGGACGAACTGGTGGAGCAGTTCACGACACTGGGGCGCAATCCGAAGGTGCGCGTGGTGGCGCTGCGCGGCGCGGGCAAGCACTTCACCGGCGGCGCGGACATCGGCGGGATCGGCGCCACGCCGCGGACGCCGCCCGGCCCGGACCTGCTCGACATGCTGATGGCACTGGACACCCTGCCCAAGCCGACGGTGGCGCTGATACACGGCGCCTGCATGGGCGGCGGCGTGGCGATGGCCGCGTGCTGCGACATCGTGATCGCCGCGCCGGATGCGTTCTTTTCGATTCCCGAAGTGCGTCTGGGGTTCGCACCTACGTCACTCGCAACGGTGTTCATTCGCGCCATGGGCCATCGGAATTTCCGGCGTTACGGGTTGACCGCCGAACGATTCAAGGGCGAGGAAGCGCTGCGCATCGGACTGGTGCATCAGGTGTGCGCCAAGGAGAAATTCGACGAGCAACTGGCGGCCACGGCGGAGAACCTGCTGCTGGGCGCACCCGGCGCGCTCTCGGAACTGAAGGCGGCATCGGCCGGATTCGCCGCGCCGGCGGTGACCCTGTCGCTGCTGAGAGAACTGGAGGCGGGGCACGCCGAGGGCGTGAATTCGCCGGAGGCGAAGGAAGGCATCGCGAGTTTCAAGGAAAAACGCAAGCCGAACTGGTATCCGGAAGTGTGAGGGATTGATCGTCGTGGCGGGCATTCCCTCACCCCCTGCCCCTCTCCCGGGGGGAGAGGGGAGGCAACCTGTGCGCGACGTGGCTCTTCCGGGGGGAGAGGAGCGGCAAGCTCCGCGTGACTCGGCCGATGTCGATGCGACAGGACAGGCAGTGCGTAATCTGACCGATATCGGGGCGATCGGACAACCAATGCGTGATCTGGCCGCTATCGGGGTGATCGCACAAACACTGCGCAATCTGACCGCTATCGGGGCGAGCGGACAACCCTTGCGTGATCTGGCCGACATCGAGGCGATCGAGCGGGTGCCGCTGGAGGAGCGCATTTTTTCGTGGAATGTGAATGACTGGATCCGCCGCGGCTGCGAGCGCGATCCCGGCAAGACCGCGTTGTTGTATCTCGAAGACGCCGATCCGTTCGCTGAACCGGTAACGCTGTCCTTCGCCGAATTGTCGCGGCGCTCTACACAGGTTGCGAATCTGTTTCACTCGCTGGGCGTGGGCGCCCGCGATCCGGTGGCGTATCTGCTGCCTACGCTGCCGCAACTCTACGTGGTGCAACTGGCGGCACTCGCCGCGGGGATTGCCTGCAGCCTCAACTGGATGCTGAAGCCTGAGCAACTGCTGGAACTGATACGCGCGTCGCGTGCCAAGGTGGTGGTGGCGCTGGCACCGACACCCGGGTTCGAAATCTGGGAGAACCTGCAGGCGATCCGCGCACAGCTGCCCGAAGGAGTGCGGGTGCTGTCGGTGCGCGGGCCCGGCGGCACGTTGCTTGCGGACTCCGATCTCGATTCGTTGTCGGCGCGGCAACCCGGTGAGCGCTTGCGGTTCGCGCGTGCAATCAAGGCGGACGACATTGCCGGCTATGTGCATTCCGGCGGCACCACCGGCTCGCCCAAGCTGGTGCAGCTCACCCACAGAGGCTTCGTCTACAAGTGCTGGTCCATCGTGGAAATGATGGCGCACCTGCCCGGGGACCGCATCTTCGCCGACTATCCGATGTTTCACATCGCCGGCTTTGTCGGTCGCGGCATCATGCCGATCGCCTGCGGCATGTCGATACTCATACCCACGCCGCTGGGGGCGCGCAGCAAGACCTTCATCGCCAACTACTGGAAACTGGTGGAGCGCTATGGCATCACCATTTTCTCCGGCGTGCCGACGACCTTGTCGGTGCTGGTGAAAAATCCGCCGCGCGGCGAAGACATCTCGTCGCTGCGGCCCTACGCAACCACCGGCTCCACCGGGCTGCCGGTGGAGACGTCGCAGCAGATCGAGCGGGTGCTCGGCATCCGCATGCTGCTCACCTACGGGGCCACCGAGTACACCTCCAACGTCACCCAGCCGCCGCGAGACGGCGAGCAGCGCCACGGTTCGGCGGGGCTGCGCATTCCGTACACGCAGGTGAAGACGGTGGAACTCGATCGGCACGGCGGCATCGCCCGTGGTTGCGCGGCGGGCGAGATCGGCGTGGTCGTGATCAAGGGGCCGGGCATCACGCCGGGCTATGTGGATGCGCGCTACAACGCGGGATTGTTCATGGCGGACGGCTGGTTCAACTCGGGCGATCTGGGGCGCATCGATGCAGACGGCTATCTGTGGCTCACCGGCCGTGCGAGAGATGTAATTATTCGCGGCGGGCACAACATCGATCCGGCGTTGATCGAAGAGACCTTGCTCAGGCATCCTGCGGTGTTGCTTGCCGCGGCAGTGGGCAAGCCCGATGCCTACGCGGGTGAATTGCCGGTTGCTTATGTGCAGCTCACCGAGGGCGCGCGAGTCCTGGCCGATGAACTGGCGGCATTCGTTCGCGAGCACATCAGCGAGCGCGCCGCGGCGCCGGGCGAAATACATATTCTCGAGCACATGCCACTCACCGACATTGCCAAGCCGCACAAGCCGCAACTGCGCCAGGACGCGGCACGCCGCGCATTTGAAGCGGCGCTCGCCGGCGTGGCGCGCGCAGGTGGCGAGTGCATATCGGTCAGCGTCGCCGCGGATGCCGAGCACGGCACGCTCGCCACCGTACGGGTCTCGGGCGGAGCGGCCGGTGCTACTTCCGCACACGCGCGCACCGCAATGGCGCAGGCAATCGGTGCGGTGATGAATGCCTATACCATGCGCCACGTCGTTGCGTGGGGCGAGGGCAGTAGCGGCCGAGGCGATATATAGGCGATCATCGGGAATTCGCAAGACGGCCGCGCGTTGCGCCCGTATATGTGCAGGAACGCACCGTCAATATGACAGCGAGGGAAACACTGTACAAGTGTCCATCTCCGAAGAATCGTCAAGCGTGTTTCCCCTAAAATGGGGGATATACAAGGGGGCGCCGCCCCCTTGTTGAGCATATCCCCAGGAGCAGAAATGAGCGCAGGCAAATGAGCGCGGGCAAGAGACTTCCGGGTACCCCCGATCCCATGCACGTCTGGGAAGGCGCGCAGGGCGTGCGGATCGCCGGTGATTCTTGGGGCGATCCACAAGGGCCGCTGGTCCTTCTGCAGCACGGCGGCGGGCAGACGCGCCATGCCTGGAAAGGCGCGGGCGAAACGCTGGGCGCGGCCGGTTATCACGCCGTGGCCTTCGACGCGCGCGGTCATGGCGATTCGGGCTGGTCGCCCGACGGAGTCTACGGGCAGGACATCATGGTCGCGGATCTGAAATGTGTCGTCGCGGCCCTGGGGAACAACCGTCCCGTGCTGGTCGGCGCGTCCATGGGCGGGGGCACCAGCCTGGTCGCCATCGGTGAAGACCATGTCGATGCCACCGCGCTGGTGCTGGTCGACATCGCGCCGCGCGTGGAACCCGGGGGCGTGGAAAAAATCCAGGCATTCATGGCGCAGAAGCCGGACGGATTCAATTCGCTGGAAGAAGTCGCCGCGGCCATCGCCAATTACCAGCCGCACCGCAAGCGCCCGCGGACGCTGGATGGACTGGCAAAGAATGTGCGCCTCGCCGAGGACGGCACCTATCGCTGGCATTGGGATCCGCGCATGCGCGTGGGTAGGCTGGACATTCAGAAGCGCCACGAGCGTCTCGGGGCGTGCTCGCGCAAACTGACCCTGTTGACCCTGCCGACCTTGCTGGTGCGCGGGGGCCTGTCGGATGTCCTGAGCGAAGAAGGCGCGCAGGATTTTCTGCGCATGTGTCCTCATGCGGAGTACGTGAATGTCGAGAGCGCGGCGCATATGGTTGCGGGCGATCGCAATGACATTTTCGGCAACGCGGTGACCGAATTTCTGGCGCGCGCCGTGCCGGTGCGCGGTGCGCCGCTGCAGCCGGAGCATGTGCCGCACCCGCATCGCGAGGGGCCGGCAGGCGATACGAAGGACGTGCCCTGACCGTCGAGGCAGGCGACCCTATTCGGCGGCGACTTTTTTCGCGCCTTCCCAGCCGCCGCCCAGGGCCTTAACCAGAAATACCGAAGTCAGCAGCCGCTGGCCGAGAAGCTGGGCGGCAAGCCGCTCGCTGGTCAGCAAAGCCTGTTGCGCCGTGATCACGTCGAGCGACGTGGCTACGCCCCCTTCATAGCGGCTATTGGCGAGGTCGAATACGCGCGTGGCGCTGGCGATCGCCACCTGCGCCTGGACGTGCGCCCGCTCCAGCGCCGCCAGGCCGATGATGCCGTCTTCGGCTTCCTGCATCGCAGTCAGTACGACACGCCGATAGTTGGCCACCGTGCCATCGTAGGCGGCGCGGGCGTTGTCGACGTTGGCATCGATCCGGCCGCCGTCGAACAGCGGTTGCGCCAGCGCCGCTCCCAGCGACCAGATGTAGCCGGCGGTGGTGAACAGCCCGCTTACCAGTCGCGCTTCGGTGCCGTACAGTCCGCCCAGGGTGATGCTTGGATAGTATGCGGCGCTGGCAACCCCGATCTGCGCGTTGGCAGCGGCCATGGCGCGTTCTGCTGCAGCGACATCGGGCCGGCGCTCGAGCAGATCGGAGGGCAAGCCTATGGGCACGACCGGCGGCGCCAACGCCTTCACCTCCGGTGACAGCGAGAACAGCGGCGCCGGCGTGCCGGTCAGGGTGGCGATGGCGTGTTCGAACTGGGCGCGTTGCCGGCGCAGCACGTCGACCTGCGTCAGCGTGCCGTCCAGCAGCGCCTGTTGCTGGGCAGGATCCAGTCCCGAGGCCGCGCCCAATTCATGGCGCGCCGTGGCCAGCGCGAGGGAGCGCCGCTGCAGTCCGATTGCACGCGAGAGCACATCGAGTTCGATGTCTAGCGCGCGCAGGTTGAAGTAAGCGGTCGCCACGTCCGCGGTCAGCAGCAGCCGGATGTTCTCGAAATCGGCGGCGGACTGTTCCGCCGAAGCGCGCGCGCCTTCGATGGTGCGCCTTACCCGTCCCGCGAGGTCGACTTCGTAGCTCGCGGAGAGCGCGCCCACCATGTCGGTTTGCGTCGTGGAGAAATTGGGCGCGATGTTGTTGTTCAACGGCCGGTTGGCGGAGATGCGTGTGCGCTGGTCGCGGGCGACGAGGCTTGCCTGCGGGTACAGGCTGGCCGATACCGCGGCCAGTACCGCACCGGCCTGCGCCAGGCGCGCGCTCGCCAGCGCGAGGGTCGGGCTGTTTGCGAGCGCCTGCTGTTCCAGTGCGTCCAGGCGCGGGTCGCCGAAGCGCTGCCACCACGGCCCCTTTGCTGCTGTATCGTTCGGCGTACTTTCACGCCAGGGTGCTTCGACTTTCCACGCCGCCGGCATGTCGAGCACCGGCTTGCGGTATTCGGGCCCGGCGGTGGTGCAGGCCGCAAGCAGCACCGGCAACACCACTGCTGTGCAGAGGGTGGGCCAAGCGGTGGGCCAAGAGGTCGGCCAAGAGGTCGGCCAAGCGGTAGTCCAGGCAGGGCTGCAGCGGCGTGCCGCCCGCGTCAGCACCACCGGCATCACGATTTCTCCCTTGCCTTGCCGGCGGGAGCCGACTTGTCTGCTGGCGCGCCCTTGGCGGCGGGCACATCCGGCGCGATCGCCACCTTGTCGCCATCGTTCAGCGAGTCGGGCGGATTGAGCACCACTTTGTCCGATGCGTCGACCCCTTCGAGCACTTCGACCCGCTCGCCGTAGTTGCGCCCTATCCGGATCGGCCGCAGCTTGATGCCGCCCTCGGCATCGACGACCGCCACGCGCATGCCTTCGCTGCGGAACATCAGCGTATTGGTGGCCAGGGTCATGGACTGGTCCGATTTCAGCGGCAGCGAAACCTGCACGAAGGCGCCGGGGAGCAGGGTGCCGCCGCGATTGGGCAGCGTGATTTCGATCTGCATGGTGCGCGTGGCCGCATCGATGGATGCCGAGGTACGCGCCACCTGGCCGTTGAAGGTCTGTCCGCGCAACTCCGCCTGCGTGACGATTACCGGCTGACCGGTCTTGATCAGCTGCGAATAGGTCTGCGGCACGTTGACGTAGATGCGCAAGGGGTCGGTCTGGGTCAGCAGGAACAGCGCGCGCCCGCTGCCGCCACCCGCGTCTATCAGATCGCCGACGTCCACGTTGCGGCGCGTAATCACGCCCGAGAAAGGCGCAACTACCCGCTTGAATCCCTCCAGCTGGCGCAACCGTTCGACGTTGGCGTCGGCGGCGGCGAGGTTGGCGCGCGCCTGCGCGTCGTTGCTGCGGCGCTCGTCGAGTTCCTGTTGCGATACCGCATCTTTTTTCCGCAACGCTTCCCAGCGTTCCATGGTGCTGGTGGCGAGACCGAGGCTGGAGGCCGCCTGCGCTCGCGCCGCTATGGCCTGCGTAAGCTGCTGGTCTATTTCAGGGGTATCGATTTCCGCCAGCAGTTCGCCCGCCTGGACGCGGCTGCCGATGTCCTTGTGCCAACGCTTCAGATAGCCGCTCGCGCGCGCGCCTATCGGTGCCTGCACATAACCCTGCAGTGTGCCCGGCAAGGCCAGGGACTGGCCGGTGCCGGCAATCCGGGGCTGGGTCACCTTGACGTACAGTTTTGCGCGCTCCGCGGTTCCCGCGTTCAGTGCCTTCGCATCCGACATGCGGATCATCATCGAGCGGCCGGCGCCTATGGCAAGCAGGACCAGCACGATGACGGTGATGAGCTTGCTGCGATTGACGATCTTGCGGCGCTTCAGCAATTCGGCGGGATCCTCGTCCTCGATGGGATGGATCGCCAGCTCGTGATGGCGTTGTTCAGACATTGCTTCAGGACTCCTGTTGTGTGCCCAGCGGTGCGGGAGGCGTTCCGGCCGGGCTGGATGCCGGCGCTGCTGCACGCGCCGCCCTGCGATGCGCCAGTCGCTGATGCACATCGGCGAACAGCGCTGGAACGAAGAAAAGGGTGGAGATCGTGGCGAACACCAGCCCGCCTATCACCGCGCGGCCGAGGGGCGCATTCTGCTCGGCGCCCTCGCCGATGCCGAGCGCCATCGGGATCATGCCGATGACCATGGCCAGCGCCGTCATCAGCACCGGGCGGATGCGCGTCGCGCCGGCTTCCAGCGCCGCTGCCAGCGGAGGCACGCCCTGCGCCAGCCGGTCGCGCGCGAACGAAATCACCAGGATGCTGTTGGCGGTGGCCACGCCCATGGTCATGATGGCGCCGGTCAGTGCCGGCACGCTCAAGGTGGTGCCTGTGATGTACAGCATCCAGGCGATTCCGGCCAGCGCCGCGGGCAGCGCCATGATGATGATGAAGGCGTCGGTCCACGACTGGAAATTGATGACGATGAGCAGATACACCAGCACGATCGCCATCGCCAGTCCCACGCCCAGGCCGATGAAGGAGTCCTGCATCGTCTGCACCTGCCCGCGCAGGGTGACCTGGCTGCCGCGCGGCAGCCTGGGCCGGACTTCGTCGATGCGCGCCTGCACCTGTCTGGCGACCGAGGCGAGGTCGGTCCCCTGCACGCTCACGTATACATCGACCACCGGCGAAATGTTGTAGCGGGACACGATGGCGAGGCTTCTGCTGGGCTGCGCCTCGACCAGATTGCCTAGAATCTGCGGACCGCCGCCGGTCGCGCTGCCGGGTCCGGCAGCACCCACCGGGATGTTGAGCAGCGAATCCAGCGAATCGATGTTGTACTGAGGCGCCTGCATGGCGACGCTGTAGACCACGCCGTTCTGCGGATTGAGCCAGAACGCGGGCGCGGTCTGCGCGCTGCCCGAGAGCGAGATCAGCACGTTCTGCCCGACGTTGAACGCGGTCAGCCCGACCTGCTGCAGCCGCGTGCGGTCCATCTGCAGGTTCACCGCGGGGTTGTCCATGCGCTGGTGCACATGCACATCGACCGCCCCGGGGATCTGCCGGATCGATTTCACCAGTTCCGCGGCGAGTTCCGCATTCCTGGCCATGTTGGCGCCGGAGAACTGGATGTCGATCGCGGCGGGCAGGCCGAAGTTCAGGATCTGCGTGACGATGTCCGCCGGCTGGAAAAAGAACTCAATGCCCGGAAAGCGCCGTGGCAGCTCGGCGCGCAGCAGGCTGACGATCTCTTCGGTGGGACGGTGCCCCTTGCGCAGCGACATCAGCAGCTCGCCGTCGAAGGTGCCTATGGTGCCGGCGTTGCTGTAGGAGAGGTTGATGCCGCTGTTGGGCACGCCCAGGTTGTCCAGTATGGTTTCCAGTTCCGTGGCGGGCACCAGTTCGCGGATCGCGTCCTCGACCTGATCGGCGATGCGCGCCGTCTGCTCGATGCGCGTGCCGGTGGGCGCGCGCAGGTGCAGGCGAATCTGGCCGGCGTCCACGCTGGGAAAGAAATCGCGTCCCAGCGCCGGGTATAACAGGCAGGACAGCGCGGAAAACAACAGGAACAGGCCGGCGAAGGTCTTGCGCCTGGCGAGCACCGCCGTCAGGGTCAGGGAATAGGCGCGGCGCAGGTGCTCGAACTTCTGGTCGAAGCCGCGGTAGAGCCGCTGCAACAGGCCCCGTTTCGCGCTTGTTGCAGCCGCGCCCGCATGCACGCCGCGCATCAGCAGCATCACCAGCGTGGGCACCAGGGTCCGCGACAGCAAGTAGGATGCGATCATGGCGAACACCACCGCTTCGGCCATCGGCACGAACAGATAGCGCGCGACCCCGGTGAGAAAGAACATCGGCACGAATACGATGCAGATGCACAGGGTCGAAACGAAGGCCGGCACGCCGATCTCCCCCGCGCCGACCAGTATCGCCTCGTTCAGTTCGGTGCCCAGGTGCAGGTGGCGCTCGATGTTCTCTATGGTGACGATGGCCTGGTCGACCAGTATGCCCACCGACAGCGCCAGTCCGCCCAGGGTCATCAGGTTGAGGGTCTCGCCCAGCATCTGCAATACCAGTATCGATGCGAGGATGGACAGCGGGATGGTGAGCGCAATGATGAAGGTGCTGCGCCAGTTGCCCAGGAAGAGGAGCACCATCAGCGCGGTCAGGCCGGCGGCGATCAGCGCCTCGACCACCACGCCCTCTATCGCCGCCTTGACGAACACCGACTGGTCGAAGAGTGGCGTGACCTTGATATCGGGCGGCAGGATCTGGGTCGCGCGCGGCAGCAGCTCCTTCAGGTTGTTGACGATGTCCACGGTGGACGCGCCGCCATTTTTCAGTATCGACAGCAGCACCCCGCGCGCGCCGTCCTGGCGCACCACGTTGGTTTGCGGCGAGAAACCGTCGCGCACCGAGGCCACGTCGCGCAGGTAAGTGGTGGCGCCGCCGGCGGTGCGCACCGGCAGGTCGCCGAGGCCGCTGATGGCGTCCGGCGAGGCGTTCATCTTCACGCTGTATTCGGTGTCGCCGAATTTGACCGTGCCCGCGGGCAGGATCAGGTTCTGCGCGTTGACCGCATTGACCACGTCAGCCGGCGCGAGGCCGCGCGCCTGCAGGGCGGGTATGTCCAGGTCCACCGAGATCACGCGTATCTTGCCGCCATAGGGGAACGGAATCGCGGCGCCCGGTATGGTGATCAGCTGCGGCCGAAGCTGGTTGACCGCGGCGTCGAACACCGATTGTTCGGGGAGCGTGGGGCTGGACATCGCCAGCTGTATCACCGGAATGCTCGAAGCCGAGTACTTGATGATCAGGGGCGGCGTGATGCCCGGGGGCAACTGGCGCACCTGCGGCTGCACCGCCGCCACCACCTGCGCCAGCGCGGTCTGGATGTTTGCCGTGGGCTGGAAAAATATTTTTATCACCGAAACGCTGGCGAGCGATTGCGATTCGATGTGTTCGATGTCGCTCACCGTGGTGGTCAGGCCGCGCTCGGTCTGCCCGGCGATGCGCTGTCCCATCTCCTGCGCCGACAGGCCGGTGTAGTTCCAGATGACGCTCACCACCGGGATGTTGATCTCGGGAAAGATGTCGGTCGCCATGTTGCGCAGCGCGAACGGCGTGGCCAGCACGATCAGCATCGCCATCACGATGAAGGTGTACGGGCGGCGCAGCGCCAGCGCGACCAGGGAGAGCGCGGAATGGTCCGCGCGGCCGGATGTTTGGGAGGATGGGGTCATGGGAAGCGGATTTTAGCCGTAAAACGGCGCCGCGTAGGCAGCTTGTCGGGGCCGAATGCACGCGGCCTCCTGCCAGGGGCGAGTCGGTCCGGATGGGCGGTGACCGGAGCCGGCTCCTACCACAGGGTCGGCAGGCGTCCCCAGCGCTGTATAGCATGCCAGCATATTTACCGTCATAATGCCGGGCATGTTTACTCGACGGCTACCACTACCCGAGCGGTCATTTCTTCTGCTCGGCCCGCGCGGCACCGGCAAGACCACCTGGCTGCGCCAGCTCCTGCCGCGCGCGCACTGGTACAACTTGCTGCTGGATCGCGAACTGCTGCGTCTGATGCGCGAACCGGGGACGTTGCGCCGGGAGATCGAGGCGCTGCCCCGCGGCTCCTGGGTGGTCGTGGACGAGGTGCAGAAGCTCCCCTCGATATTGAACGAGATCCACGACGCGCTCGCTTCTGCTCCGCGGCGCTGGCGCTTCGCGCTTACCGGCTCTTCCGCGCGCAGGCTGCGCCGCGATAACGTCAATATGCTGGCCGGGCGGGTCGTTACACGGCGCATGCTGCCGCTCACCGCCCTCGAACTGGGGGGCGAACCGGCCGCCGACGACCTGCTTCGCTTCGGCGGCCTGCCGCTGCTGCGCAACGAGCGCAGCTTTGCCGCCCGCATTGACCTGCTCGAGGCGTACGTTGAAACCTATCTGACCCAGGAAATCCGGGCGGAGGCGCTGGTGAGGAGCCTGGAGTCGTTCGCGCGTTTTCTGGAAGTCGCGGCGCTGGCGAATGCCCAGGTGACCAGCGTGGCGTCCCTCGCGCGCGACGCTGCGGTGGCGCGGCCCACGGTGCAGGGATATTTCGAGGTTCTGGCAGACACCCTGATCGGCGCATGGCTGCCGGCATGGCGCCCGCGAGCCAAGGTCAAGGAGACGAGCCACCCGAAATTCTATCTTTTCGACACCGGCGTGGTGCGTGCATTGACACGGCGGTTGAGGGAACCCCTGGAAGGCGCCGAGCGCGGCATGCTGCTCGAGACCCTGGTGTTCCATGAATTGCGCGCGCAAATCGCCTATGCCGGGTGCGGCGGGGAAATTTCCTACTACCGCACGCCATCGGGCACGGAGGTGGATTTCGTATGGAGCCGCGGCAAACTGTCGGTCGGGATCGAAGTGAAGGCGAGCCCCCGCTGGCGTCCGGAGTACAGCAGGGCGCTTGCCGATTTGCATGACGCCGGTGTTCTTACCGCTTGCTGGGGCATTTATCTGGGCGAGTTGCCGCTGGTGGACGGGCCGGTGCGCGTCCTACCGCTGCGCGCTTTTCTGGCCGAACTTGCCGCAGGACGCGTTCTCGCATTGTCGAAGCGCCGCTGATGCGCGAAGCAGCACAGTGTTGTGCGCACCGGGACGCGCCGGTGGCGTGCCCATAGGCATTGCGTTAAAGTCGGTTTCCCTGAGAAGACCGCGCAGGCAAGACGGCACAGGCAAGACCGCGCAGGCAAGACTGCGCGCAACGCCGGGTGCGCGCCTGCAACCGGTTGCCGACAGGTCAATGTCAATGATAGGAGGATGCGGTGCAGAACGGATTCGGAGGCGTGATACTGCGGGGCCTGCTCGCGACGCTGCTCGCCATGACCGGGGCGATCCCCGGGGCGGTACTCGCCCAGGATGCGACCGACTATCCGAAGCGGCCGGTGCGGGTGGTGGTGTCGCTCGCGCCCGGCAGTTCGGTGGACTTGCTGACGCGCATCGTCGCGCAGCGGCTGGGCGAGGCGATGGGACAGCAATTCATCGTCGATGCCCGGCCGGGCGCGGCAGGCATGGTGGGCACGCAGCTGGTTTCCACTGCTCCCCCGGATGGCTATACGTTGCTGGCCACCACCAACGCCCCGCTTACCACGCACTTCGCGATGTACCGCAAGATGGAATACAGCTGGGAGGATTTCGAACCGGTGATGGTGATGACGCAGGCACCGGTGGTGCTGATGTTCAACCCGAAGCTGGGGGTCGGCACCATCGCCGAGCTGATCGCATTGTCGAAGCGGACCCAGGGCGGCCTGGCGGTTGCCACCACCGGCAGCGGGTCGATCGGCCATTTCGTGATGAACGACCTGCAGCGACGGATGGGCGCGAACCTGCTGCACATCCCCTACAAGGGCGGCCCGCCGGGGATGATGGCGCTGTCCACCGGCGAGGCACAGGTGGCAATTCTCGACATCGGCGCCGCGAGGCCGTTCATCGGCGACGGCCGCGTCAGGGCCCTCGGCATCGTCGCCGAGCGCCGCGCCACGACGCTGCCGGAGGTGCCGACCATGAACGAACTTGGCGTGCCGATAGGCGACATCATCGCCTGGGTCGGACTGCTTGCTCCGAAAGGCACGCCCAGGGAAATCGTGCAGAAACTCGGCGCGGAGACGGCGCGCGCGCTGAAAGATCCGGCCATCAGGCAGCGCATCCTCGTGGTCGGCATGGAGCCCGCCGAGAACAGCACGCCCGGCAACTTTCCGGCATTCCTGCGCGACGAAGTGGCGCGCTGGCGCCAGCGCGTGCTGGATGCCGGACTGAAGGCCGAGTAGCGGCCAGGGAGCGGATCGGCCAGATGCGATATCTCAGCGAAGCGGACACCGACCGGCTCGTCGACTGGCCCTCGGCAATCCGCTGCATGACCGAAGCGTACCGGGACGCATCGCCAGAGGGCGCGATACCCGGCAGGCTGATCGCCTCCAGCGCGACTGCCTGGATACGCTGCCTGCCGGCCATTCCGGCGGCCGGCCGGTTCCTCGGCACGAAACAGATCGTGCGCTCCGCCAAGGGCCGGATCACCTACCTGATCACGCTGGCCGACAAGGAAACCGGCGTGCTCGAATTCATCATGGATGCGATCTCGCTTACCGCGGTGCGCACCGCCGCCACTTCTGTGGCCGCGGTGACGATGCTGCCTGGTCCGGAACCGATGGATCTCGCCATACTCGGATCGGGGCTGGAAGCGCACAAGCACCTGGAGGCGCTCGCAGCGTCGCGGCGCATCGGCTCGTTGCGCATCTACAGCCCGACGGCGGAAAACCGCGAGCGCTTCGCCGCCGAGTCCGCGGCAAAATTCGGACTCGCGACGAGCGCCGTGCGCGCCACCGCCACCCCGCGCGAGGCGGTGGATGGCGCGACCCACGTGCTTGCCGCGGCGCGCGCGCGCGGCGAGCAACCGATACTGCATGGCGACTGGCTCGCAGACGATGCCATCGTGGTGTCGGTCGGTTCGACGATTCCCATCCAGCGTGAAGTGGACGTGAGCGTGATCGCGCGCGCCGCACTGATCGTGGCGGACGTGCCCGAAGAATTGATCCACGACACCGGCGACATGCTGGCCGCGGCGAAAGCCGGAATCGACTTCGAGTCGAAAATGTTTTCGCTGCACGACCTGGCGCAGGGCAGGGTGCCGGCCGAACGGCTGAATCGCGGCGTGCGCCTGTTCAAGTCGGTCGGCTCGGCGCTGCAGGACATCGCACTGGCCGGAGCGGTGGCCGAGCGCGCACTGCAGTCCGGGACGGGAGCCGATCTGGGTTTTGACCTGCAGGTGAAGCAAAGCATCGGACGCAATGCTTAGATTGCGTAGCTTGCGTAGATTGCGCAGATGGCGCTGGATGCATACTTTGTTTGTCGCATGATTTTCCATTAACGGATTCCTTTCAGGCACACCCACATGGCCAACTATGCAAAAAACGAAGCGCGTCAATGGGCGCGCGAGCACATGCGCGGCTGCGCCAATGTGATCATTCCCACCTTCACCAGCGACCTGAAGGGCCTCAACGAACAGGCCATACGGCACGACGTGCGCAAGGTGATCGAGTACGGCTTTACCGGCACGCTGCTGGTCTCCGAGGTGATCATTTCGGTGGAGGAGTACGCGCAGTTCGTCGCCTGGGCGCGCGACGAGGCGGGCGGGCGATTGCAGCTGATACACCATGCGGGCTTCGGCACGCTCGCGCAGAACATCGAGGCGGCGCAGGCGGCGGAGAAGGCGGGTGCGGACCTGATGCTGATGGGGTATCCGGGCAATTTTTACCCCACCACCAGCAAGGAGATCTACGACTACACCAGGGCGCTGTGCGACAGCACCCATCTCGGCGTCATCCTCTTCTCCGTGCCGCACTGGGGCTTCGAGCGCATCCACCCTGCGGGCATGGATCCGGAACTCATACGCGCGCTGGTGACGGACGTGAAGAACATCGTGTGCATCAAGGCCGAGGGCGGCATGCCGACCCTGGGCGGCTTCATCCAGTGCTGGAAGCGTCACGTCGATGAAGTGCTGGTGACGATTCCCATCGAAGCGGAAATGATTCCGATCGCGGCGCTACTGCCGCTCCAATGGGCGGGCACCAGCAACTACGAGCTGTTTCGCGACCGCATACCGTTGTTGTTCAAACAGATGACCTCGGGTGCTTTCGAGGAGGCCATGGCCGGCTGGTGGAAGCTGCACCCGATCCGCATGGCGCACATGGCGATGCAGGGCACGCACATGCCGGGCACCAAGCTGCTGCACCGCACTTACTGGAAATACCAGGGCTGGCTGAACGGCTTCAACGGCGGCCCGCTGCGCCAGCCCACACAGAAGCTGACCGACGCGCACATGCGCCAGTTGCGCGCCGCGTTGAAGGCGGGCGGACTGGAGCCGACGCCGGAACCGGACGCGGAATTTTTCGTCGGGCGACATCCGGCCTGATGCCGGGCGAGCGCGACCGGCGCGGCGGCGTTCGAATTCTTCATAGCTGATATCCCGGAGGGCAGGTGGCAGCCATCAACTCCCGCATGGAGGGCGAACTCTCGGTCTTGCGCCTCGAAGGCGCGCATTCGACCCTGGATGTGGCGCTGCAGGGCGCGCAGGTCATCAACTGGACCACACCCGGGACGCCGCCGGTGCTGTTCCTCAGCCCCAACAGCGTGTTTGTATCCGGCAAGGCGATACGCGGCGGGGTGCCGCTGGTATTCCCCTGGTTCGGGCCCCGCCGCGGCGACCCGCGCGCGCCGCAGCACGGCTTCGCGCGGGTGCGCGACTGGGCGGTGCGATCCCTGTCGATCGGCCCGGATGGCGAATGCGTGGCGGCACTGGCGCTGGCCGATGACGAACGCACGCGCACAGCCTGGCCGCATGGATTTACTGCGCACTACACCGTGAGCGCGGGCGCGGCGTTGCGCATGGTGCTGGAGATCCGCAACACCGGCGACGAGGCTTTCACTTTCGAGGCCGCATTGCACAGTTACTTCGCGGTGTCGGACATCAGGCGCATTCGCCTGCATGGCCTGGAAGACACTGCTTATCTCGACAAGACCCTGGATCAGGCCGCCCTGGACAGCACAGACGGCGCACGGCGCATCGAGGGCGCGGCGCCTGTCCAATTCAGCGGCGAAACCGACCGCGTGTACCTCGCCACCGAAGCCGCATGCACTATCGAAGACTCCGGCTGGCGGCGGCGCATCGTCATCGCCAAAACGGGATCGCGCAGCACCGTGGTGTGGAACCCATGGCGCGACAAGGCACGCGCCATGGCCGATCTGGGCGAGAACCTGTGGACCGGCATGCTGTGCGTGGAGACCGCCAACGCGGGCGAGGACGCGCGCACTCTCGCGCCGGGCGAGACCCATACGCTGGAGGCGACAGTCACCGTCGTGCAGGACTGAGGAGGCCGGGCGCCGGTCCCGGTCGCGAAGTGCCCGGCAGTCTTCGGCAATACGCCGGAGCAGTTCTCGGCTATCATCGCCGCCGATTTCGCGAAGTTCGTCAGGGTTTGCCATGGTTCGTCGAAGTTCTCAAACATTCGCATAGATTCGCAAAGGATCGCAAAGGATCGCAAAGGATCGCAAAGGATCGCAAAGGATCGCAAAGGATCGCAAAGGATCGCAAAGGATCGCAATGGGGTCATCAAGGACGCAACTATCCGAGCCGAATGAAGGCCTGGTACGGTCTATAGGGAAAGGCGTTTATTGAGTAATTTTCAGCAACGGCTGCGCGCGCTGACGCCGGAGACCCTGAAGGGTATCCGGCGCGGCATCGAAAAAGAGAGCCTGCGCGTCGCGCCGGACGGTCGTCTGTCGACCCGGCCGCACCCGGTCGCGCTCGGTTCCGCGCTGACGCATCCGCACATCACCACGGACTTCAGCGAATCGCAGCTGGAACTGATCACCGGCGTGCACACCGGCGTGGAGTCCTGCCTGGATGAACTGCGGCAGATTCACCAGGTGGTGTTCCGCAATATCGGCGAGGAAATGCTGTGGTGCGCGAGCATGCCCTGCGGGCTGCCCGCGGACGACGCGATTCCGCTCGGGCGCTACGGGGTGTCGAATGTCGGCCGCGCCAAAACGGTGTATCGCATCGGTCTGTCGAACCGCTACGGCTCGCGCATGCAGACCATCTCCGGCATCCATTACAACTTCTCGCTGCCGGGGGTCTCCAACGAGGACTACTTCGCGCTGATCCGCAATTTCCGGCGCCATTCCTGGTTGCTTCTATATCTGTTCGGCGCCTCCCCCGCGGTCTGCGCGAGCTTCGTCGAAGGTCGCGAACACGACCTGGAGGTGCTCAAGCAGGCAAGCCTGTACCGGCCGTATGCCACGTCGCTGCGCATGGGGCCGCTTGGCTACCAGAGCGACGCGCAATCGTCGCTTGCGGTGAGCTACAACAATCTGGAAAGCTACGGCGCGTCGTTGCAGGATGCGATGACACATCCCTATCCGCCCTACGAGGCGATAGGCGTACGCAAGCCCGGTGCAGCCACCGACGGGGTCGAGGACTATCGCCAGCTGTCGACCAGCCTGCTGCAGATAGAAAACGAGTTCTACGGCACCATCCGGCCCAAGCGCGTGATCCGCCAGGGCGAGCGGCCGCTGCACGCGCTGCGCGAGCGCGGCATCGAGTACGTCGAAGTGCGCTGCATGGATCTTGATCCGTTCTGTCCTGTGGGCATCGACGCCGGCACGGTGCGGTTTCTCGATGTGTTCCTGCTGCACTGCCTGCTGAGTGACAGTCCGCCCGATACGCCGCGGGAGATCGCGGCGCTGGCGCGCAACCAGCATCGCGCCGCGGCGCGCGGGCGCGAACCCGGCCTCATGCTGGAGCGCGGCGACGGGGAAACAAGTCTGCTCGAATGGGGCAGGCAGGTTGTGGCCGGATGCGAACCCATTGCCGCTGCACTGGATGGCGCTCACGGCGGGGCTGCGTACCGTGACGCCGTTTCCGCCGCCCAGGGGGCGCTGAACGACGTTGCCGCGGTGCCATCCAGCCGGGTGCTGGAAGACATGATGCGCAACTACGAGGGCTCGTACGTGCGTTTTGTGATGGCGCGCTCGCCGCAGCATCGCGAGCGCCTGCTGCAATTGTCGCTGGCGCCCGAAATCGAAGCGCGGCTGACTGCCATGGCGAGCGTGTCGCTCGCGGAGCAGCAGAGAATCGAAGCGGCCGACACCATGCCTTTCGAGATTTACCGGCAGAAGTATCTGTCGCCGGAGCGGCTGGACGTGAAACGCTGAGGGGTTTGCGGAAGGGTTCACGGTAGATGCGCGCGTGGGGGCGGACGTGTGCAGCGCGGATGGGGATGCGGGCGGTGGCAGGCGAATTGTTGGGGTTCGCTGCGCTTACCCCAACCTGCGTGCTGTGCTACTTTCTATCCTCCAAGCTATATTAATATTGGTGCCGTTTCCATTGTAGATTGCCGTGGAATGGCGACTTGTTCAGAATAATGTTCTGAATTATCCATTCCGATTCGTCGCTCGACGCCGTAGCCGGGTCAGCTGCCCGGTGAAACCGATACGCCGCGACAGGCGTTGCGCCGCATCCTGTAGCGCGCGCGCGATCGGTCCTTGCCATGCGATGTCGAATGCGCCCTGCGGTCCCAGGGCCGCGATCACCGCGACAATGCCGCCGGCTTGACCGAGCACTGGCGCCGCGATTCCCGAGATGCCGTTTTGCAGGTCGCCTTCGACCCGGGAGAGGCCGCGCGCGCGGATTTTTGCGTTCAGGGCATCCTGGCCGGCGCGTTCCGCGGGCCGGCGCGCGAATTCCGTCTTGAGCAGCGGCGCTGTCACGCCGGCCGGCAGGTGGGCGGCGAACATGCGTCCGGTGGCGGAGTTCGCCAGCGGCATCACGAAGCCCGCGCGCACATTGGTCGCCACCGGGCGGCTGGATTCCTCCCAGCGCACCACCACCGGTCCCTTGTTGCCCCAGACGGCGAGCAGCACGGTTTCGTCTATCGCGGCGCGCAGGTCGGTGATCGCCTCGCCGCCGAATTTGAGGATGTCGAGATCGCGCAGCGCGGCCATGCCGAGTTCGAGGGCGAGCGGGCCCAGGCGGTACTGGCCGCTCTCGCGGTCCTGTTCGGCCAGGCCGGCGCGGATCAGGCTCACCAGATAGCGGTGGGCCTTGGCCGCCGGCATGCCGGCTTCGGCGGCGATCGCCTTGAGTGGCTGCGGGCTGGGACGGGCGGCGAGCACGCGCGCGAGATGCAGCCCGACTTCGAGCGAGTTGATTCCGGCACGTTGCGGCATGGTCGGACGCTTTCCTTGTTTTCCAGGTCCCGCTTGTCCGTGTTGCATTCGGAAATTACGATAAGTATGATGCGTTTCTCATATCGTAATTCAATCCGGTCGCAAACGGAAAAAAACGGAAACAAACGGAAACGATCGAAAAAAACGGATACGATCGGAAACGATCGGAAACCAGCGGATCCAACCGAATAAAAACGGATACAGGGAAAAGAAGGGAACCAGGCACATGACCGCACCCAACACCCCGCTGCGCTACTCGCTGTTCTCGGTCAACGATCACTACCCCGGGCTGCCGCGCACCGTGCCGCAGCTCTACGAACAGGTGATGCGCCACTGCGAACTCGCCGAACAGCAAGGCTACGACACTTTTTTCTGCGCTGAGCACCACTTCCATGAGTACGGCGTCGTGCCCGACCCCGCGGTGCTGCTGTCGGCGCTGGCGCAGCGGACCAAGCGCATCCGTCTGGGCACGGCCATATCGATCCTGACGTTCCACGACCCCAGGCGCATAGCGGAAACCTACTCCATGGTCGACATGATGAGCGGCGGACGGCTGGTGTTCGGCGTGGGCTCGGGTTATCTCAAGCACGAATTCATCGGCTACGACAGCGACCCGAAGGAAAAGCGCGACCGCTTCAACGAGAATCTGGACATCGTAAAGCGCCTCATGGCGGGCGAGACGCTGTCCTACCAGGGCCAGTTCTCGAAGAGCGAGAAGGTGACCCTCAACGTGCTGCCGCACCAGGGACGCGTCCCGCCCATCTACGTCGCCGTGCTTGCCCGCGATGCCATGTACCACGTCGGCAAGCAGGGCAACTTCATCTTCACCGTGCCCTACGCCTGCTGCAAGGACTTCGCCGACATCGGCAATCTGCTGCTCGAGTACCGCAAGGGCCGCGCCGAGGCCGGTCTCGCGGCCGACGACAATGACCATGTCTTCACGCTGCACACCTACGTGGCGCGCACCGACGAGGAGGCGAAGGCGCATTGCAAGGCGGCCTACGACCTGTATGTCGACACGCGCCTGTACGCCGCCAAGCACGTGTACGAGGACATCATTAAGAACGGCATCTGCCTGTTCGGATCGGTGGAGACGGTGGCGGCGAAGGTGAAGCAGCTGTACGACATGGGTGTGCGCCACCTCGGCACCCTGCACAATTTCGGCGGGCTGCAGCCCCGGCTCGTCGAGCGTTCGATGGCGCTGTTCGCCGATGAAGTGATGCCCTCGGTGGCCGCGCGCGTCGGACCGACGGTGCTTGCCGCGTGAGCGTGTCAGAATAGCTGCGTTACCCGTTCAGCAGCTTCTCTACAGCCCGCGGCTGCGTTACTACCCGCGGTTGCGTTACTACCCGCAGTTGCGTTACTACCCGCGGTTGCATTACTACCCGCAGTTGCGTTACTAACCTTGAGGAGGAGAGTACGACATGAGCACAGCAACCCTATCCGCACCCGGGAACACCACCGCGACGCGCCCCGCCGCACTGGGCGGCGCCCTGGAGCGCAATCTCACACCGCGCATGCTCAACCATGCCGCCTACGTCACCCACGATGTGGCCGCCACGGCGGATTTCTACACCCGCATACTCGGCATGGAACTGGCGAGCACGATTTTCGACGACCACGTGCCTTCGACCGGGGACAAATTTCCGTACTTCCACATATTCTTTCGCATGTCGGACGGCTCGACCATCGCGTTTTTCGAAGTCGCCGACCTGCCGCCGCCGGCGAAGGCCTCGCATCCGGCGTACGACGTGTTCAACCACATGGCTTTGCAGGTCAGCGACCCGGCCGAGCTGCGCCGCTGGAAGGACTGGCTGGTGGCCAACGGCGTCGAGCTGATCGGCCCGATCAATCACAAGGGCATGATAGAGAGCATCTACTTCCACGATCCGAACGGCTATCGTCTGGAACTGACCATTCCGCTCGATCCGGAATGGAACCGCCACACCACCCAGGGCTATGCCGACCTGAAGCAGTGGGTCGATACCAAGGAGGCGGCGAAGCGCGAAGGCCGCGATCCGGGCAAGGCGCTGGTGGAGATGATCCGCGACGTGCGCAAGCGCTACGGCACGCCGGTCAGCTGAGGGAGGACGCGATGAAAGCCGCCATTTATGCGCCCCCGGGCGCCGAGATTCGCGATGTTCCGACGCCCGCGGTCAAGCCCAACGAGGTGCTGGTGAGGGTTCGCGCCTGCGGCCTGAACCGGTCCGATCTCGCGGGCGTCTCGGCTTCGCCGGCCAAGGTCATCGGCATGGAATGGTCGGGCGAGGTGGCCGAGGTCGGCGCTGCCGTCACGCGTTTCAAGGCGGGCGATCGCGTCATGTGCACCGGCAGCGGTGGCTGGGCCGAATACGCGGTCACGGACTGGGGGCGGGTCTGCCCCATACCGGGCAATGATTTTGGCTTCGAGGAAGCGGCCACGCTGCCTGCGGCCCTGCAGACCATGCACGATGCGCTGGTCACCAATGCCAGGCTGCAGGGCGGCGAGTCGGTGCTGATCCAGGGCGCGAGTTCCGGCGTCGGCATGATGGCGATGCAGATAGCAAAATTTCTCGGCGCGGGCGTGGTGATCGGCACATCGACCGATCCGGCACGGCGAGCACGGCTGGCCGAGTTTGGGGCGGACCTTGCGCTCGACTCGCGCGACCCCGGCTGGGTGCAGGCGGTACTCGATGCCACGGGGGGCAAGGGCGCCGATGTGATCGTCGACCAGGTTTCCACACCGATGTTCAACCAGACTATGCAGGCGGCGGCGGTGCGCGGGCGCATCGTCAACGTGGGACGGCTGGGCGGTGCCACGGGTGAATTCGATTTCAACCTGCACGCGTTGAAGCGCCTGCAGTACATAGGCGTCACTTTCCGCAGCCGCACGCCGGAGGAGATCCGCTTGCTGAACGAGCGCATGCTGGCGGACTTGTCGGATGCGGTCGCGACGCGCAAGCTGCGCTTGCCGATCGACCGGACCTTCCCGCTGGCCGAGGCGACAGCGGCAATGGCGCACACGCGCTCCAACGCGCACTTCGGGAAGGTCATGCTGGCGGTCTGAAGGGCTTATGCAGTGCGTTGTCAATTCGGAAACGTACGAGTTTCTGCGCCAGCCGGGATTCTTTTCAACCGCGCCGGCCGCAGGCCAATTCATCCGCCACAGCGCTGCATTCAGCGCCGTGGCAAAGACGACCCATGCGACATAGGAAACGAACAGCGCGCCTGCCAGCCGGTCGATGCGCCAGAACAGCACTGCCGTGGCGATGATGGTTGCCGGCAGCAGCACGATCTCGGCGAGCGCGATGCCGACCAGACGGGCGCCGAAGAACGGGAACGACCAGCCGAGGTTGAGCGCGAGCTACAGCGCCCAGGCACTCAGCGCGCGGCGTGCTCCGGGCGAGCCGTGGCGGCGCCACACGCGCCAGGCGGCGACGGTCATGATCAGATAGAGCGTGGTCCACACCGGACCGAACACCCGGTTCGGGGGGATTGAACGCGGGCTTGGCCAGCCCGACGTACCACGTCGTCACGCTGGTCGCGGTTATTGCGCCGCCCGTTGCAGCCACCGCGAGGCACAGCGCCACGAAGGCCGGCAGCGCAGCGCCTTCGCGGATGCGCTGGCGGCTGTGAGCGTTGCGGGCGGGTTCCATGCGGCGGATTGTATGCTGTGTGAACCGCATGATCGTCGTTTGGCGCCGGAGTGCGGCTCAACGGTTGCGCTGTCGATCTTTCGGTTTTGCAGGCGGCGCGTTGGGGTTTGCTACGCTCACCGCCAACCTACTCCGAGGCACTTTTTCCATCCCGGCATTGGCTGAAAGGGCGGGGCAGTTCAGAAGTGCCAGAAGCCGCGCTTGCGCAGCAACTGGTACTTGACCAGCTTCCCGGTGACCATGCATTTGAATATGGAGTCGAGGGAGGCCTCGTTGAATGGGCGCTCTTCGGTGCTTAGGCCCGACCATGTCAACTTGATTCTTCTGCTCAGGTAATAGCCCCTTTCCGGCTGCCACCGGATCCAGAAGTTATTGCTCTTATTCGCGTTCATCTTGGGCCAGAAATATCTCAGCGCGTCCCCGGTAAAGCCAATGCCGGATGCATTCTCGGCGAGTAGCAGGACCTGAAAGATCGAACGCTCGGGTGAGAATTTGATTTCCGAGGCGGTTTGGCGGACAAGTCGGAGTTCGGGCGGCAAGTCGCCATTCTTGCGCTCGAACTGTTCCCACAGGGCGGCTATCTTTGCGGATTCGGTTTCGGGCGTCGTGTCGGCCTTTTTTTTCGAATTGGCTCCGCTTCGTTTCGCCTCGGCCTTCTGCCGCCTTCGCAACTCTTTATCTATCCAGGACATGCGTCGATTCTACGATGAGGGTTGGTGTGTCGCCTGACGTTCACGGCCTGCGACATGGGGAAGCGCGCTGCGCTGCAGGGGACTCGCGTTCAACATGAGGGTATCCAGCGCTTTCTCTTGAGCCTTGCGGTTCACGCAACGCGATTATCGCGTGCCGCGGCGTGCGAGGGAACAGGGCGCTGCGAAAATGGGGGCAGGGGTCGCGCGCTTGCGGCCACGGTACACTGGCACCTTTGCGGGATTCGTCCCCGCGCTCATCCTCCCCGCGCCCATGGCCCCAACCCACCCCGGCAAGATCCTGGCCGAATTCGCCGCCACCCTGACCTATGCCGCAATCCCCAAGCCGGTGCTGCGCCGCGCGGAAGACCTGTTTCTCGACTGGCTGGCGTGCGCGCTCGCCGGCAAGGGCGCGCGGCCAGTGGAGACGATTGCACGCTTTGCCGAGCAGATGGGCGGGGCCGCAGGCCCCTGCGAGATCCTTGTGCACCGCACGCGCAGCAGTCCGCTCTGCGCGGCGCTGGCCAACGCGGCCGCCTCGCACTACGCAGAGCAGGACGATGTGCATAACGGGTCGGTGTTCCATCCGGCGACTGTGGTCTTCCCGCCTGCGCTGGCGGTGGCGCAGGCGCTGGGCAGGAGCGGCGCCGAGTTGCTGGCGGCGGCGGTCGCGGGGTATGAAACGGGCATAAGAGTCGGCGAATTTCTCGGCGTTACCCATTACAGGATATTTCACACGACCGGCACCGCCGGAACGCTGGCCGCGGCGGCGGCGGTGGGTAACCTGCTGCGCCTCACGCCGGCGCAGATGCTGCATGCGTTCGGCTCTGCGGGCACGCAATCGGCCGGACTGTGGGAATTCCTGCGCGAAGCTGCCGATTCAAAGCAGTTGCATGCGGCGCATGCCGCGGGTGCCGGACTCACCGCGGCCTATCTGGCCGAGGAGGGCTTCACCGGCGCCGGGCGCATCCTCGATGGAGTTCAGGGGCTGGCCGCCGGCATGTCGAAGAACGCCGATCCGGCGCGCCTCACCGATCGCCTGGGTGCGCGCTGGACGCTCGCCGAGACCTCGTTCAAGTTCCACGCCGCGTGCAGGCACACGCACCCGGCGGCCGATGCGCTGCAGCAGGTGATGCACGCGCATGCCTTGAGCGCGCGGCAGGTAAGGCGCGTAACGGCGCGCGTGCATCAGGCTGCGATCGACGTGCTCGGTCCGGTGACCGATCCGCAGACCGTGCACCAGTCCAAATTTTCCATGGGCACGGTGCTCGCCATGATTGCCCTGCATGGCCGTGCCGGCCTTGCCGAATTCGATGCGCATTACGGCGATGCGGACGTCGCGACCTTCCGCAACAAGGTGGCGATGGTGGCGGACGCGGAGGTCGAGGCGGCTTACCCCGCGCGCTGGATCGGCAAGGTGGAAGTCGAAACCGAAGACGGGCGCTGCATCGAAGGGCGCGTGGACGAACCCAAGGGAGATCCCGGCAACAGTTTGAACCGCGCCGAACTGGAGGACAAGGCGATGCGCCTTGCGCTATATCAGGGCGGCGCGAGCGCGGTGGAGATGCAGCGCGTGATCGGACTCGTCTGGTCGCTGGCGGAGAGCGCCAGGGTGCCGGTGTTTCTGGAGTAGCACGCAGATCGGATGGTTCAAAATCAGGCCGACGGCCGCTGCCCTCGGCCGGCGGTAAAAATGCCTCCAGCGAGCATGCTGTAACCTATGGTGACCTAGGGTGACCTAGGGTGACCTAGGGTGACCTAGGGTGACATAGGGTGACCTTTTGTGACCTTTTGTGACCTATCGTTACCTATAGTGATTCGAGCGACGTATCGGGCGTGCTACGATTGTTGCCACTTTTCCGGGGGAATTCATGCTGAATTTTTTTGGCGGCGGGCGGCCCGACCATCCCATGGCCGACCCGAAAGAAGCGCGTCGCATACTGGCGGAACTGTCTGCGCAGGAAGTCAAGGCGCTGGAAGAACTCGCCAAGTGGAACGAATCGGTGAGCAGTGTCGAAGGGTTCAAACTGTCCGAGCGCATCGAGCTGATGACGTCGCTCGACGAGGCCGCGCTGCCACGGGCGCGCAAGTTGTCGCGCGATTACTTCGGCGCGCAGCGGCCATCGCGCTACCAGGAAAGCCAGATGTGGACCCAGCTTCACGAGTACTGGCGTCAGGCCGGTCACGCCTGGGCGCGCGTCCTCGACCTGGTTCTGCAGGGGGGCAAGGGCGCGGATGTCAAGGCGCTGCCGCAACTCGCCGCGCGCGCGTTGCGTGCGTTCGGCCAGCAGGTGAAATGGCAGCACATGCGCTATGGCCCGGTTGATCCCGCGGTGTGGGGAGCGCTGAACAAGATCGCTCTTGTAGCCGAGGAGCGCGGCATGGCCGACGCCAAGGTGACACTGTCGGCGACGATGCCGGGCGAGACCTGCGCCCGTCAGGAGTACCTCAAGGCGGCGATGTTCAGTGCCAGTTCTCCCGACGGCTTGCTGCCGCTGCAGATCGAGCTGGCCGAGCGTCTCATCGCCGACCTGGCGACGAATTTCGCGATGTCCAAGGAGCCGGCGCGAGAACTGCTTTTCTGGACTGACCTGCAGCGCCCGACATCGCCGCAGCGCGCGCTGAAGGCGATGCCGGAAACGTCGGGCCTGCGCTGTTTCGGCCCGGGATCGGCGGTCTCGATCCTCGACGGCCACATGCAGAAGATCAGGGCGAGCGGCACGGTTCCCACCAGCATCAATCTGGGCGGCACCTATGAGCCCGAGGTGGTGGTCGAGGTGATGAAGCACCTGACCATTTATTGGGCTTATGAACCGCAGGAACGCAGGCATCCCCGGGTTGCAGTCAAATCGCGCCTCACCATCGCCCACGGTTTCCAGGGTGCGCTCGATTCGCTGGGCGGGGGCGGTGCGCTGGATTTCGACAAGAAAGCCGCGGAAACCTGGATTGCCGAGAATGTCAGCCCCGGCGGATTTGGCGCCGTCGTGCAGCAGATGAAAAGCGACTGGCTGCGTGTCGGCGCGTTGCTCGCCATGCAACCCGATGGCGGCGGCGACTGGGTCGTGGGCATTGTGCGGCGGGTAAGTCGCGTATCGATACAGGAAGCACGGGTCGGTATTGAGACGATTTCAAACTCGCCATCCGTAGTCACGTTCAATCTGGGCCCGCTGGCCGCGCAAGTCGGCCTGTTGCTGCCGGCGACGGACCCGGGAGCGGGAACGGTATCGATCGCCCTGCCACCGGAGGTCTACGTGCGCGGCATCAATCCCGAAGCGCATATTGGCGGCCGCGATCGCTTCTACATGCAGGCCGGGGAATCCGAACACGCCGACGACTACGAACTGCTGCGCTTCCGTGAAATGCTCCGGGACGGATAGCGGCGGGTATCAATTAACGGGTATCAACCAACAGGTATCAATCAACGGGTACCAACCGGCAGGAACCAACCGGCAGGTCCTGACTACGGCAGCAGCACAACCGATCCAGTGGTTTTGCGCGCGGCCAGATCGGCGTGAGCCCGCGCGGCGTCCTTGAGCGGGTAGCGGTGCTTGACGGCTATCTTCACCTTGCCCGATTCCACTATCGCAAACAACTCTGCCGTAGCCGCCTCGAGTTCCGCGCGGGTGAACGTGAAGTCGATCATCGCCGGGCGGATGAGCGAAAGCGATCCTTTGGCGAGCATGCGCAGATCGAACGGCGGCACCGGCCCGGAGGCATTGCCGAAGTTCACCAGAATGCCGCGCCGCCGCAGGCATTCAACGGACTGCAGCACCGTGTCCTTGCCGACCGAGTCGTACACCACCGGCACACCGGCGCCGCCGGTGATCTCCTTCACCCGTTCGACGAAGTTATCGCGCGTGTAGACGATGGCGTGTTCGCAGCCATGCGCGCGGGCGAGCGAGGCCTTCTCGTCGGATCCGACCGTACCGATGACGGTCGCGCCCAGCGACTTCGCCCACTGGCAGGCGATCAGTCCGACGCCGCCCGCAGCGGCGTGGAACACGATGGTGTCGCCTGGGCCCACCTTGTAGATCTGCCGCAACAGGTACTGCGAGGTCAGTCCCTTGAGCATCATCGCGGCGGCTGTGTCGAATGAAATGCCCTCCGGCAGCTTCAGCACGCGCGCGGCCGGCATGACGCGCGCTTCGCTGTACGCGCCCAGCGGTCCGCCGGCGTAGGCAGCGCGGTCGCCCGCTTGCAGCGCGGTGACACCGCTGCCCACGGCTTCGATCACGCCCGCGCCTTCGGTGCCGATACTCGAGGGAACCGGCATCGGGTACATGCCGGAGCGCTGATAGACGTCGACGAAATTGAGGCCGACCGCCTGGTGGCGGATGCGCACCTCGCCCGGTCCCGGGTCGCCGACTTCGACCTCCTCCCACTGCAGAACGTCCGGACCGCCTTGCTGGTGAAACCGGATTGCCTTGGTCATGTTCGCTCCAGGTGTGAAACAAATGAATGCGGGTGTGCCCGCTTCCGGCTATTCGAGCTTCAGCCCCATGCGCTTCACCAGTTCGCGATTGACCGTCAGGTCGTGCCGCACTATCTGTTCCAGTTCCGCGGGCGTGCTGGTGATGCCCGCCATGCCGGTATCGTTCAGCCTCGAGCGCAGTTCAGGTGTTGCGAGAGCGCGCGCGATGGTGGCGTTCAGCTTTTCTATGACCGGCCGCGGCGTGCCGGTCGGCGCGAAAACCGCCTGCCAGGAAACGAACCCCGAGTCGCGCACCACCTTGTTCACGTCGGGCACGTTCGGCAGGACGTCGCCGATGCGCGGGCCGCCGGTTGCCAGACCGACCACCTTGCCGCTCAGGATGTGCGGTATCACCAGGCCCAGTCCCATTGCGGTCGCGCCCACCTCCCCGGTGAGCACCGCCTGCGTGGCGGGGCCGGTGCCCTTGTACGCCACGTGCACCAGCTGGATGCCGGCCTTCCAGATGAGCATCTCCATGCCCATGTGGGTGGCATGGCCGATGCCGCCGCTCGAATAGTTGATCTGCCCCGGCCGCGCGCGCGCCAGCTTCAGGAATTCCTCCATCGATTTCACGCCGAGGGAAGGATGCGCGACGAAGCCGAACGGCACTTGCACCACCATCGATACGCCCGCGAAATCGCGCACCGGGTCGTAGGGGAGCTTCGCGTAGAGGTGCGGGGCGATCGCCAGGATGCTGTCCGAGCCATAGAGCAGCGTGTAGCCGTCGGCGGGTGATTTCGCGGTTGCCTCGCCGGCGAGTGTGCCGCCCGCGCCGGGTCGGTTCTCGATAAGGAATTGCTGCCCGAGAAATTCGGACACCTTGGCGAACAGCACGCGCGACATGACATCGGCGAGGGAGCCGGTGGTATTGCCTATCATCACCCGCACCAGCCGGTTCGGATATTCCTGGGCGAACGCTGCGCCGGCGGCAAGCCAGCCGGCGCAGGCAAATACCAGCGCACAGACGGATTTGCGGGGCAAGGAACACGAAAGCACTCTTGGTTGGGTGTTGCCCATGGGGACTCCGGGGTCAGGATCGAATGAGCCGCAGAATGCGTTACTGTCGGCCGATGAAAGGCACGCATGCATGTCTGTCGTGCTTTACGTGATACGGGAGAGCCGGTTATTGTAGTGGTCTCCGCCGTATCGGGATAGGAATCGATGGCGCGTTGCCACGAATGGATGGCGCGTCATGGGGCAATCCGCGTTTTTTCCCAACCACCCATGCAAGGAATCGTATGAGTTCACTGACGCTGGCCGCCGCCGCCACCATTGTCGATGCCAGTCTGGTCAAAGGCCGCGAGCTGGGTTTTGCGCCGCTCGCGGTGGTGGTACTCGATGAGCGCGGCTGTCTCAAGGCGGCGAAAGCCGAAGACGGCTGCAGCCTGCTGCGCGTACAGATAGCCAGCGGCAAGGCGTGGGGCGTGCTCGGCATGGGATTCGGCGGGCGCGAACTGGCGCGGCGTTCAGTGAAGGCGCCGGCGTTCTTCACTGCGCTGATCGAAATGTCCGACGGGCGCTTCGTACCCGGAGCGGGCGGGGTGCTGGTCCGCGACGCGGCCGGCGCGCTGCTGGGCGCGGTGGGGATCAGCGGCGATACCGGCGAGAACGACGAGGTCTGCGCGGTGTACGGCATCGGCACCGCCGGGCTGCGTGCCGATACCGGCGACAAAGCCTGAACGGCGCGCTATACCCGCATGAACCTGCTCATCCTGCTCACGTTGTGCTCGAAGACCCCGTATGGCATCAGCGGCGAACAAGTGGCGAAGACCGTTAACCGTTCCACCGGAACGCACACGTGACAGACATCGCAGAACGCATCAACAATCCCGTATCCACCGCGGAACTGGAGCGCCGCTGGGCCGCCGTGCGCGCGGCGATGGCCGAGCACAAGGTCGACGTGCTGCTGATGCAGGCCAACAATGACTTCATGGGCGGCTACGTCAAGTACTTCACCGACATCCCGGCGACCAATGGCTACGTGCAGACGGTGATTTTCCCCAGGGACGATCGCATGACCGTGATCGGCCAGGGGCCGTTCGGCCTGGACCGGCAACTCGCCGAAGGCGACCCGCTGCGCCGCGGTGTGGCGCGCCACATGGGCACGCCGAGCTATGCCTCGGTGCCGTACTCGGCCGGCTACGACGGCGCGCTCGCCGAGATGGCGATGGCGCGCTACGCCGGGGCGAAGGTGGGCATGCTGGGCACGGCGGCGATTTCGTACGCGCTGATCGATCATCTGAAGCGCGGCATTCTCTCGGGCGCGAACTTCGTCGATGCCTCCGACATGGTGGAGCGGCCGCTGGTGCGTTTCGATGAACCGATGGCGATCGGCGCCAGCATGTATTTCGCGCTGCATCCGGCCTATGTCACCGAACGCACCTACAGCTGGACCTGCGACAATTTTCTGCTGAACGCGCAAGGCGCCATCGAGAAGCTGCACCGCATGCCGCAGAAAATATTCGAGCTGGGCTGATCCGGTTCGATGCTGAAGGAGGCGCTCGGCGCGCCTGACATCGTGGCGCGCTCGATTGCCGGCAGTTAGTACTGCCCCTTCGGTTCAAGGCCGAGCCGGTGCTGGCCGTACATGCTGCCCACCCAGTCCCAGTTCAGGCTGACGTGCTTGGCAACGGCATGGGCGTCGCGCCACGCGCGCTGTATGCCAGAGGAAAGGAACAGGCCGCCGCCGCCGACCGCCGCGTACAGCAGGTCCGCAGCCTGGCAGGTGAGTTTCACCGCGAAGGCCTGGTCGCGCCGGTTGCGGATGCGCGTGTCGACGGAAATGGCCTCCCCGGCGGCCACTGCGCTTTGCACTTCCCGCATGTCGCGGTACAGCAGCAGGCTGGCCGCGTCGAGGCAGGCAGCCGCTTCCGCCACTTTGATTTGAATCGTCTGGAACTCGGCCATCTTGTTGCCGCCGCCGGATACGGCGCCCTTGGTCACCCTGACCCTGGCCATGTCGAGAAATTCTTCGAGCGCGCCCTGCACGACCCCGATGGCAGGCACTACCAGTGACACAGGCACGCCGGCCAGAAAAGGAATGCGGTAGATCGGATTCTTGTTCACCGCGGTACCCGGCGGATTACTGGATGACAACTGCGGAAAGGTCAGCATGCGGTGGCGCGGCACGAATAATTCATCGCCTATGACGATGTTTTTGCTTCCGGTACCTGCGAGCCCGACCGTGTGCCAGTTGTCTTCGATGGTGCATTCGCGCGCCGGAACCAGGAGAAAACCGGGCACAGGCCCTTTGCCGCCGGCCTCGGGCGGGAACATCACGCCCACCAGCATCCAGCTTGCGTTGTCGCAGTTGCTGGTGAATCCCCATTTACCCTTGATCCGGAAACCGCCCTCCGCGGCGAGCGCCTGCGCCTGGGGCGCGTAGGAGCCGGCGATCACGGCACAGGGGCTGTCCTGTTCGATTTCGTCCTGCGCTTCCTCGGGGAATGCGCCGAGCATCCATTGATGAACCACGCCCAGCCCATAGCACCAGGCGCTGGAAGCGCAACCGCGGGCGAGTTCGCTCGATATGTCCATCAGTTCGGTGAATCCGTACTCGAATCCGCCGAAGCGTGCCGGCTGCATCAGGCGAAACAGATCGGCATCATGAAGCATCTGCGTCGTCTCCACGCTGACGCGCCGATCGCGCTCGGTTTGCTCCGCGCGCGCGCGCAGCACCGGCGCCAGCGCTTGCGCTCGTGATCTGAGCTCTGCGACAGGTACGCGTGTTCCAGTCGGTGCGCCTGTTTGCTTCCCGTCTGAGGCGGATTGAGCCTGCGTCGTGACTTCAGCCATGCAACCTCCTGCTTTTTGAACTAGGACTGTCCGATCGGCTGCGCCGCCTGGACGTGGATATCGAGCAATGCGGGTATCGTATCAGCCGGCCTGCGGGACATGCCGCATTCCGTGCCGATGCCGAATTTCGCCACGTAGCGCCGCGCCGTATCAATCCGCTTGCGCGTCCCCTCGACACCGCCGGTAATGTGCACCAGTCCGAGATAGAGTTCGGTTTCCGCCGGCAGCCTGAGCTCGGCGAGCGGCGCGAAATAGGCGTCGTCGCTGCGATCGCGCGGAACCGGCAGATGAATGAACTGCAGCGGCCTGGCAAGCCCGGCGATGACACCATTGCTCACCCGCACCATGATCTTCGTGTCCGTCGGCTCCTTGAAATGCTTGTGGCCGAAATCACCGTAACACAGGTGATAGCCGAGTTCCACCGCGCGCGGCACCCGGTTGCCGATCCGGACCAGGCTCTCGATGCTCCCCTTTTCCGGGTCCGCCATGTGACTCGGCATCACGCCTTCGATGATTGCGAATTCGATGGCCACGTCCCACTGTATCGCCAGTTCTTCGGACGGAATCGCCGCCGCCATCTGGTCCACTTCCGTCAGCATCCGGGTTTCGTAGGCCTGCTCGACTACAGCCTGACACTCGGGCAAGAACGAGGACTGTACCGGCGCGAGCGGTGTGGGCAGGCACACCATGAAACGCACGCCCTTGGGAATCACGCCGGCCTCTTTCTGCCGGCAAAACTCGGCGTACGATGCGATGGCCGCATCGGCATAGCCAAGCGAGGAGAAGACGATCTCCTCCGCCCGGACACCGTCCTTGATCCTGAGTCTGGGACGCGCCTTGTAGGGGCCGCTCATGACCGCCTCTTTTTCAAACTGCGGCATACCAGCAAAGATGTTGAACTGGCCGGTGATCCAGTTTTTCCGGATGCCGGTCTCGCCGTCCGGAATGCGGCAGACATGTCGCCCGAGTTCCCGACCGATCAGCTGGAATACCGCCTTGCTGTCTTCGAGCGGAATGCTGCCTACGAGGTGCACGCCCGCGGGCTGGATTGGAGTGGACGTCATGATTTCCTCCTCTGTTCGCTTCGATCGATTGAATCTGCAGCTGTTGACCTTTCGGTCGGCCGGAACGGGCAACGCGCGCGACACGGGAAAAATTGCCGGGAGCAGGCGTTCACAGGGTACGAAAACCTTGAAGAACCAACTCCCTCGACCCTGTGAAATTCAGCCTGTTGGCCAAGATGACCATAACTCCGCTCTAAGCCATCTGCGCATAAAGGATGTCATTGTTCAGAAAGGATTTTCGCGAGCGCCCCGTTCCCCAAAAGGGCGAATATTTCCGCTCTAAGAAATCTGGTCAGTGTTAAAAGAGGCAGATAACGCCCAGCCACA
>SHXF01000019.1 GCA_009693435.1 Betaproteobacteria bacterium
GGCGATATACGGCGGCAGACTTGTCATCGCGTATCATCTGTTGCGCGAGCATCAGATAGGTCAGATTCAAGTCCCTTATTTCTCCGAGCATGTCGGGCATTTCCATGGTCATTCCTTCCGTTGGTTGCAGTTTGCGCGCCCGTTGTCCCGGGAGCAGTTGCATTCTGATCGCGAGCGGCTCAGGAATGAATTGGAAATCTTCCGTATTTAGACGACTCCCCCTGCGAATTCCCGTGTAGGAAATTGTCCTACACGGCGCCCGCTGCCGCGGCCTCGTGTGTCGGCGATCGGACGCATCGGCGGCGATGTCGGGCGGGCTTCCATCATCGCGGATATTTCTCCCGCGACACGTGGCACGCTGAACAGGAAGCCTTGCACGCGGTCGTACTGCTGCTTCTGGAAGAGCTGAAGCTGCTCGGCTGTTTCCACCCCTTCGGCAACCGTCACCATGCCGAGGCTGCGGCCGAGAGTGCCGACAGCCTGTACGATGGCCTCGGTTTCCGCATTGCGCGTCGATTCGCAGGAAAACGATTTGTCTATTTTCAGAATATCGATGGGGAAGCGCCTCAGATAGCTCAGTGACGAGTAGCCAGTGCCGAAATCGTCGATGGCAATCCTGACCTTCAGTTCCTTGAGTGCATGGAGTGTCGCGGTGGTCGCGTCGGCATCGCGCATCAATACTGTCTCGGTGATTTCAAGCTCCAGGCAGCACGGATCCATTCCGGAATCCGCAAGCGCCTCGGCGACGGTCTGCACCAGCCCGGGCTGCCAGAATTGCACCGCGGAGAGGTTTACCGCCATGGTCAGCCCGGCGTGCCCCGCGTCGTGCCATGCTTTCGCCTGTCGGCACGCAGTCTGCAGCACCCATTTGCCGATTTCAGTTATCAGTCCGGTCTCGTTGGCGAGCGGTATGAAATCCTCGGGCATCAGCAAACCCAGTTCCGGATGTTGCCAGCGGACCAGCGCCTCCACGCCGGTCATCTTTCCCGAAACGACGCTCAAACTGGGCTGGTACTCGAGTATCAGTTCCCCGCGTTCCACCGAGCCGCGCAACGCATTTTCCAGGATCAGTTGCTTGCCTGCTATGGCACCCATTTCCCGGGCGTAGACCTGGTAGCTATTGCCCCCCCGGCTTTTCGCCAGGAACATTGCCGTCTCGGCATTTATCAGCAGTTCCGGAACGTCTTCGTCTTCGCGCAACGATGCCGCGATACCGATGCTCACGCTGAGGTGAAACTGCAATCCGCCCTGGACGAAAGGCCGCTGAAAGGCCTGCCGGATATTCTCGGCGGCCTCGCGCGCCTTTTCCTCGCCGCTCACTTCGCCGAGAAAAGCGGCGAATTCGTCGCTGCCGAGCCTCGCCAGCATCGCCTCCGGAGGCAGGCATTCCTGCAGGCGCTGGCCAATCTGCTTTATCAATGCGTCCCCGAATTTGTAGCCGTAGCAGTTGTTGATACGCAGAAACCGGTCGATATCCAGAACAAAAACGGCGCTTGCCCGCCCATCCGCGCGCTGCAGCTTGCGCCTCACGTGATTATGGAAAAGATTGCGGTTCGGCAATCCGGTCAGGTTGTCGTAAAAGGCGAGCCGGTGCACTTCCGCGTCCGCCTTCTCCTTGGCGCGGCGCATGGATGCGCCCAGCAGTTCCCGCTCTATGGCCGGCAGCAGGAGCGCAAAGTCTCCCTTGTGGATGGAATCCTGCGCGCCGCTGTTCATGGCGGCGACCGCCACGTGCTTGCTGACCTCGCCCGAATAGATGATGAACGGAATGTCCTTCCCGTACTCTTTCAGCACCTGCAGCGCCTCGAGTGAACTGAAGCGCGGCAGGGAATGGTCCGATATCACGATATCCCAGTCCGCATCGTTCAATGCGGCGCGCATGTCCTCTTCGGTGTCCACGCGCTTGTAGGTGATATCGTTCGAGCTTTGTTTCAGTTCGGAATACAGAAGACGCGCGTCGTCTTCCGAGTCCTCGACCAGCAGCAGCCGAAGGTGCGCGCGAGGGGTTGGCGGGTTAGCGTTCACGATTGTCAAGCCTGGAAGCGCGCCGCCGCGACAATCGCGGCGACAGCAGGAAAGGGAAAGGGACTGGAGTGGACTTCAATTCGCAATGGCAATTTTCCACGACATCAGCGATCGGACCTGATTCGATGAATTTCGCAGTCAATATGATCATCCGGCTCCCCAAACAGAATCCAAGCTACGTGATGGCTATCGGCAGTCCCGCGGGGAACTTTAGGGCACACACAGGCAAGACGGCCACACCCCGTGGCAGCTCCCCTACTTTACGCATAATGCGCCAGACCAATGCCCGGAAATAAGCGCGCATACGGGGTCTCTTTGGCGAAATGCCGGTCGCAAGCGGATGGTGTTCCGGAACAGTCGGCGCGGGCGGGGCGGCCGACCAATAACGCCAAGTCCCGATTTCCCAGCATCCGGGATACGCTCTTCCGCGCAATGTGAGTCCGAGCGATCGCGCAGGCCATTCGATTCCGCTGGCCGCGTGCTAGACTTTTTTAATGGCACAAAGGAGATGACTGAGATGGCCAACGCACCCCGCGCCGCCACGCGCAATGAGGTTCCCGTTCTCGAACTGGGGGCGCTGCAGGCTCATTGCGGCGCCGCAGGCGGCGCGGCGGCGGCGCCGACAACGAACGCCGGCGGTGGCGGCAAGAACTTCCCCGATGTGCTGAAACTGGCGCGTCAGCTGGGCCACGCCTGCGAGACCACCGGCTTCTTCTACGTCGCCAACCACGGCGTGCCTCAGCAATGCGTCGATGGCCTGTTCAACGCCACGCGGCGCTATTTTGCGCTTCCGGAGGCGGAACGGCTGAAAGATCGCGTGCCGGATCGCTTCGGGCGGGGCTTCATCCCGCACGGCAGCGTGAGGCACCCTGGCTTCGACGTCGACCTCAAGGAAAGCTTCGAATTCGGGCTTGAACTACCCGCGGACGACCCGCACGTGCTGGCCGGCCGACCTCAATACGCACCCAACGCCTGGCCGGCCGACAAACCCTGGCTGCGCGAAGCCGGGGAAGCGTACTGCACCGAAACGTGCGCACTGGCGAGACGATTGCTGCGACTATTCGCCCTCAGCCTGGACCTGCCCGATGACTACTTCCTCGAATACTGTACCCGGCCCATGGTGGCAACACGACTGATCCATTACCCGCCGCAGCGTGCACCCGAAAACGAGAAGGAACTCGGCGTCGCGCCGCATTCGGATTACGGTCTCGTCACGCTGCTCACGCAGGATCCGGTTGGCGGTCTGGAACTGCTGAAGCGGGACGGTGAATGGGTAGCGGCGCCGTACATACCGGGTACGTTCGTCGTCAATCTCGGCGACTTGTTCAGCGTCTGGACCAATGACCGGTATGTCTCCAACCAGCACCGCGTGGTGAACCGCAGCGGGCAGGAACGCTACTCCACGCCGACCTTCTTCAATCCCGACTATGACGCCCGGGTTGCCTGCCTGCCGCAATGCGCCTCCGCGGGGAATGCGCTCCGTTACGCCCCTGTGACGGCGGGCGAGTACCTCGTCGAGCGGTTTCGCGAAGCGCATGGGCTGCAATCACGGGCGCCGCAGGCGCTGCGCCAATGAAGAGCCTCTTCGCACCCGCTGCGATGCTGCCCGGCGGGTGGGCCGAAAACGTCCTGATCCACATTGCAGACACCGGCGACATCGTTTCCGTTCAGGAAAAATCGCGTCCCGCGGACAGCGAGGTCCTCGACGGCCCGGTGATTCCCGGCATGGCCAATGTGCATTCACACGCCTTCCAGCGCGCCATGGCCGGTCTGGCCGAGCGCATGGGCTCGGCCGAAGACAGTTTCTGGTCCTGGCGCGAGGTGATGTACTCGTTCGTGCGCCGGCTGCAACCCGATCAGGTGCGCGCCATCGCCGAGCAGATCTATTGCGAAATGCTGAAAAACGGCTACACGGCGGTTGCCGAATTCCATTACCTGCACAACGCGCCCGATGGCAAACCCTATGCCAATCGCGCGGAGATGGCGTTGTGCCATTTGCGCGCGGCTGCCGAAACCGGTATCGCGATCACCCTGCTGCCATCGCTCTACGCCTATGCGAACTTCGGCGACGAACCGCTGGACGCGGCGCAAAAGCGCTTTGCCACCACGCCCGATGCGGTGCTTGGGATGGTGCGCGATTTGCGCAAGGAGTTCTCCGGTGATGCCAACGTGCGCATCGGCGTGGCGCCCCATTCGCTGCGCGCGGTCAGCCCCGCCATGCTCAAGGATCTGCTTGCCGGCATGGCGGCGCTGGACCCGGGCGCCCCTGTCCACATGCACCTCGCTGAGCAGGTGAAGGAAGTCAATGACTGCCTCACCTGGGCGGAGCAGCGCCCGGTGCAATGGCTGCTCGACAACGCGCCGGTGGACGAGCGCTGGTGCCTGATCCATTGCACCCACGCAATGTCGGGCGAAATCGAAAAACTGGCGGCGAGCGGAGCGGTGGTCGGTCTGTGCCCCACCACGGAGGCGAACCTGGGTGCAGGTCCGTTCCAGTTTGCCCGTTATCGCGAGCGCAAGGGTCGCTTCGGCATCGGCAGCGACAGCCACGTGTCGCAGTTACCCGTCGAAGAATTGCGCTGGGTGGAGTACGTGCAGCGCCTCACCTTGCGCAGGCGCAATATTTCCGCGAACGCGGACCAGCCATCGGTGGGCGGATCACTGTGGCGCGCCGCGGCTGAAGGGGGAGCGCAGGCGATCGGCCGGGTTACGGGCGCGATCGAACGGGGCAAGCGCGCGGATTTTCTGGTGCTGGATGCGGATCACGTCAATCTCGTCGGACGCCGCGAAGACGCACTGCTGGATGCACTGCTGTTCGCCGGAAACGGCCAGATGGTCAGGCACGTCATGGTCGGAGGCAAATGGGCGGTGCGCGATGGCCACCATCCCCGGGAAGAAGCCATTGCCGCGCGCTACAAGCAGGTCTGCCGGGAACTGACCGCATAACCGTCGCTGGCGTTATACGCTATGTTATATCGATATCGCCTGTATACGTGCGTGGAAAGGCGGCCTTTCCAGATAAATCTTCCGAATTTATGGTTTTCACATCGGTCATAAACCAGGCGGATTCAAAACCCGGTTCAACAATCGCGATCAGACCTTGGGCGCCACCGTGAAAGCGCAGCCCGTTCTGGCGCGCACCTCATCGAGTGTGACCCCGGGGTGGAGTTCCTTCAGTGTCAGACCCACGGCAGGCACGACTTCGAACACGCACAGGTCGGTGATGATTATGTTGACCACGCCCTTGCCGGTGATGGGAAGATTGCATTTCGACAGAATCTTCGGGCTGCCGTCCTTCGCCGTATGCTCCATCAGCACGATCACCCGCTTCACGCCGGCAACCAGATCCATGGCCCCGCCCGGCCCCTTCACCATGGCGCCGGGCACCATCCAGTTGGCCAGGTCGCCGTTCTCCGCCACCTCCAGGCCACCGAGGATGGACAGGTCTATGTGGCCGCCGCGTATCATCGCGAAGGAATCGGCGCTGGAGAAGAAACTCGATCCGGGAATGACGGTGACGGTCTGCTTGCCGGCATTGATCAGGTCCGCATCGAGCTGGTCTTCGGTGGGGAATGGCCCGATGCCCAGCAAGCCGTTTTCCGACTGCAGGGTGACGTTGATGCCGGCCGGGATGTAATTCGCCACCAAGGTCGGGATGCCGATGCCCAGATTGACGTAAAACCCGTCGCGCAGTTCCTGCGCGGCGCGCTGCGCCATCATGGCGCGCACCGGTGATTCCTTCTTCGATGCGGTGGCGCCGCTCACGGTGCGGAACTCGATGCGCTTCTCGTACTTTTCGCCTTGCACGATACGGTCGACATAGACGCCCGGCGTGTGGACCTGCTCGGGATCGAGTTCACCCACCTCGACCAGTTCCTCGACTTCCGCCACGGTGATCCTGCCGCAGGTGGCGATCATCGGGTTGAAATTTCGCGCCGTCTTGCGGTAAACGAGATTGCCGCTCTTGTCGCCCTTCCATGCCTTGACGATGGACACGTCCGCCTGTATCGCCTCCTCCAGCACGTATTCCCTGCCGTCGAATGAGCGTGTGTCCTTGTCCTCGGCGAGCTTGGTGCCGAACCCGGTGCGCGTATAGAAACCGGGGATGCCCGCGCCGCCCGCCCGCAGCTTTTCGGCAAGGGTGCCCTGCGGCGTCAATTCCAGCTCGAGTTCGCCCGCCAGCACCTGGCGCTCGAATTCCTTGTTCTCGCCGACGTACGACGCGATGACCTTCTTGACCTGCCGCGACTTGAGCAAGAGACCCATGCCGAAATCATCCACGCCGGCGTTGTTGCCGACGATGGTGAGCCCTTTCACCTTGCTCTCCACCAGCGCCTGAATGAAGTTTTCCGGAATGCCGCACAGGCCGAATCCGCCTGCCGCAATGGTCATGTCGTCCTTGAGCAGTCCGGCCAGCGCGGCCTTGGCATTGGGGTAGAGTTTGTTCATGGAAGCGTCACCTCTGAGAGTGGAAGTCCGCCGGCAACCGGGGCGGACACAGCAGGGACGCATTATATAATCGCCGTGCTGCGGCTCGAAGCTTATTCAGTGCAGGGTATCGAACGAGAAGCGCAGCAAACTGCACAGTGAATAGCAGCGGCGTTCGAGAGCGCGCCGGTGACGAACCCGATTCTCCACCTACAGCAGGACACTATGGCCCAGCGCGAAGCAATGGCGTACGACGTGGTGGTCGTCGGCGGAGGACCGGCGGGCCTCGCAGCCGCCATCCGCCTGAAGCAACTGGCCGCCGAAAAAGGCGCGGAGCTCGGTGTCTGCATCATCGAGAAAGGATCGGAGATCGGCGCGCACATCCTGTCTGGCGCGGTGATGGACCCGCGCGCACTGGAAGAACTGTTCCCGGACTGGAAGGCGCGTGGCGCGCCGCTCGTCACGCCGGTCACCGAAGACCGTTTCCTGTTTCTGTCGGCCACGGGCGGCATGCAGGTCCCTTCGATGCTCCTGCCGAACTGCTTCAAGAATCACGGCAACTATGTCATCAGCCTCGCGAACGTGTGCCGCTGGCTCGGTCAGCAGGCGGAAGCACTGGGAGTGGAAATTTATCCTGGCTTCGCCGCCGCGGAAGTCCTGTTCGACGAACAGGGGGCAGTGAAGGGTGTCGCAACCGGCGATATGGGTGTGGGTCGCGACGGACAACCCACGGAAAATGCCCAGCCCGGTATCGAGTTGCACGCCAGATACACGTTCTTCGCCGAAGGTTGCCGGGGCCACCTTGGCAAGCGTCTGATGCAGCACTTCGACCTGAACAAGGGCGTCGACCCGCAGGTGTATGGCATCGGCCTGAAGGAACTCTGGGAAATCGATCCCGCGAAACACCAGCCGGGTCTGGTGGTCCATACCGCCGGCTGGCCGCTGGACAGCGCCACCTACGGCGGGTCGTTTCTGTACCACATGGAAAACAATCTGGTTGCGGTCGGCTATGTGGTCGGGCTTGCCTACCGGAACCCCTACCTCAGCCCGTACGAGGAATTCCAGCGCTACAAGACGCATCCGAAGATTCGTGGTTTTTTCGAAGGCGGGAAACGCATCGCCTACGGCGCGCGCGCCATCACCGCCGGGGGCTTGCTGTCATTGCCGAAACTGGTTTTCGCGGGCGGTTGTCTGGTCGGCGACGATGCCGGATTCCTCAATGCATCCAAGATCAAGGGCAGCCACGCCGCTATCAAGTCAGGCATGCTGGCGGCGGAAGCGGCATTTACTGCTGTGCAGGCAGGACGGACGCGCGATTCGCTGGATGCCTATCCGGAAGCGTTTCAGAAATCGTGGCTGTTCGAAGAACTCTGGCGCGCGCGCAATTTCAAGCAGTGGATGGCCAAGGGCCTCTATACGGGAACATTCATGGTGGGCGTGGAGCAATACCTGCTCGACGGAAAATTCCCGTGGACCCTGCATCACCCGCATGCCGATCACGAGTGCCTGCGTCCGGCTGCCGAGTTCGAACCGATAAACTACCCCAAGCCGGATGGCAAGCTCACCTTCGACCGCCTGTCATCGGTGTTCATTTCGAACACCAACCACGAAGAGAACCAGCCCTGCCATCTGACCCTCAAGGACGCGGCTGTTCCCGTCGCGACCAATCTCATGACCTACGCCGGCCCGGAGGCACGTTACTGCCCGGCGGGGGTGTACGAGTTCGTGAAAAGCGCGGAAGGCGAGGACCGCCTGCAGATCAATGCGCAGAACTGTGTGCACTGCAAGACCTGCGACATCAAGGACCCGATGCAGAACATCGTCTGGGTGGTGCCGCAGGGGGGCGACGGGCCGAACTATCCGAATATGTAAGCCAGCGGCGAATGCAAATCGATTGGCAACGTGCATGGCGCTGGCCGCGGTGGACTTTGTCCATGACGTGGAGACGGAGTTCAAATTTGCGCGTGACACGCTCCCCACCCACAGCGGGGAACAAACTTGACCAAGTAAGGCCTCCAGAATTACTATTGCCTTACCATGAGCAAAGTAACCAGCAAATACCAGGTTTCCATCCCGAAGGCCCTGGCTGAAAAAATCGGAATCCGGGTCGGTGATGAGCTTGAGTGGGAAGACGCCGCGGGCACCTTGCGTGCCCGAACCGCTGCGAATCCCAAGGCGGGCTTCGCCGTGTCCGAGAGATTGCGACTATTCGATGCCGCCACTGCCCGACAAGCCGAGCGCGAGAACGTGCGACGACTGCCGCGTGGCAAAGGTCGAGGCTGGACTCGGGAAGACCTGTACACACGATGACCGCGCTGGTCGATACCAACGTTCTGGTTTATCGCTTCGACCCGAGGGATTCAACAAAGCAGCGCATCGCGCGAGACCTTATGCGCGAAGGCATTGAGCGTGACACGCTCCGCGTGTCGCACCAGGCGGTGGTCGAGTTCGTTCAGGCCGTCACGCGGCCGCTCAGCCGGAACGAAGCGGGTCTGCTATCGAGGCCGGATGCCCTGCGCGAGGCCGAACAGCTGCTCGCGCAGTTTCGGGTTCTCTATCCGACGGAGTCACTCCTGCGTACCGCGGTTCGCGCAGTGGCCACTTATCAACTCAGCTGGTTCGACGCGCACATGTGGGCATATGCCGAGCACTATGGCCTGGATGAGATACTGTCCGAGGATTTTTCAGATGGGCAGTTGATCGGTACGGTGCGTATTCGCAATCCATTCAAGTCCTCGTAGATTGTCCTGCGGCCAAGTTGCCGTCGCATAACAAGCGCGGGACGCAGCGCCATTCGGCGAGGACGAGGTCACGGTTCACAGAACTCGCACGGCGTCGTGCTCAACGGCACGCAGGAACGGAGATCCGCTGCGTGCGCGGCTCGCCCATTCATCTTCGGTGTACGCGAGAATCGACGGGACGGCACTGGAAGCGGCGGCCAGCATATAGCCAACCCGGCGCAGCTTCCGCTTTTGACTGGCTGCCTTGTCGTTCACAATCAGCAAGACATCCAAATCACTCTCCGGTCCGGCATCCCCACGAGCATTCGAACCGTAGATCAGTAGCCTCAGCACCGCGCCGGGGTACTGCTCGCCGAGCGCTTTGCAGTATTCGCGCAACCAGGTGCGCTCGTCCCGAGTCAGCTTTGGTTGCTTCATTTCAATTCCATGTCGAACGCCTGAGAAGTGTCTTTGCCGAAGATGTCGATTACTTTGACGAGTATCCGATTCTTGCCTGCGTTTTCACATGTGTGCGGTTCGCAGGCGGGCGGCAGCCTGTGCTATGTGATTTTACGCCCCGACCGCTGCGTCGTGCGGGCAGTGTGATTGTGTCTCTGGAAAATTTGAGATCTCTCGTCGTCGATGTCCGGTTCTCCGGTTGGTTCCGCTTCTGGCGGCGCGATCTTGCCGGATTTTTAGATAACAGTCTCGATTGGGTCCAAGGTGATTGGTCATAGTCGGGCCCGTGGACGTCGAGCACCTTTCAGATGACCCTGCATCAGGCGATTATGCCAGCCTGCTCACCCCCGGATCATTCCACCTTGATGTTCGAGTCGCGAACGACTCTGGTCCATTTGGCAAGGTCTCGTTCGATCGCGGCGTCCACGTCCCTGCCCTCCACCCATAGCGGATCTATACCCACGCTCGACAGCTTCTGCCGGATCTCCGGGTCATCGGCGACGCGCTTGATGTCAGCACGCAGGATCTGGGCGATCGAGGCTGGCGTTTGGCGCGGAGCGAATACGCCATACCAGTTGGTGAGCACCAGTCCCTGGTACGTCTCCGAGAGCGGTCGGGCGTCGGGAACGAGTGCTGAAGGAACACTGCCCGTGACGCCGAGTGCCTTGAGTTTGCCGCTCTTGAGGTGCGGCAGGCCCTGAGGAATCGGACCGCAGAACATGGAAACTTCGCCCGCGAGCACGGCAGTCATCGACGGTGCCGCGCCCTTGTAAGGAACGTGGATGAGACTGATCCCGGCTGCAGCCTTGAGCATTTCACCGCACATGTGTCCCGGCGATGCGTTGCCCGCCGACGAAAAAGTGAGCGTGCCGGGCTTCGCCTTTGCGAGGCCCACGAATTCGGCGAGCGTGTTCACGCCCGTGGAAGGGTGCACCAGCAGCATGTTCATCGATTCGCCCATGATTGCTATCGGCAACAGATCCTTCTTCGCGTCATAGGGCGTCTTGAACAGCGCCGGAGCCATCACTATCGGCAAATCGACGGTGAAAAGCAGTGTGAGGCCGTCGGCCGGCGCTTTGGCCACGGCATCGGTGCCTATGGTGCCGGTCGCACCTGCGCGGTTTTCCACCACCACAGGTTTGCCCCAGCGTTCCGAAAGCTTTTGGCCATAGAGGCGCGCCATGATGTCAGCCGGTCCGCTCGCGGGGAAAGGCATGATCAAGCGCACCGGCCGGTCCGGGTAAGTTTGCGCATGGGGAGTGCCTGCGCAAACCATCGCGAGCACCAGGAGCATCAGGGCAAACGGCGAATTCATATTTCCCTCCGGAAAAGGGCATGTACTTACGAAGAGTTTTCCACAAAATAGGCTTCCCAGTCGACACCAACGTTGCGGATCGACAGCGATAGATCATTGGCGAGCCCGTGGAAGTGACGGATGATTCGGCAAACAGGAGAGTCCTACGCCATGCACGCAATCGTAATCGAGCATGTAGAAGGCGACTTGGGCGGTGGCCCGAGATGTCCTCCCGCCAGCCCTTCGGCGCTACGTCGTCCTTTACCGAATATTAGGCGAGTTTCTCCCACGGGCGGCGCGGGGATCTCGGGGAGGTGTTTTTAGTAGGCGATGACCGCCTTAGCCGCGTGGTCCCGCTGTCCGTAGTTCTTTTGGCGAAAAGCCGTTCGCCAGCAGGTAGCGTCGCATCCGAGACAGGAATCGACGCGAACGTCGCGTTTCTTGTGCTGCCTCGCGAGCGGAAAATGAGACTGCGCTGTCGTAGTCAGCCGCCAAGCGGTTGTCCCGACTCTCGCCAAGAAACGAGGCCCACTCGGGTTCGACTTCACCTCCGCCTCGAACGCTTGGGATCTGTCGTTTCCGAACCGGATAAAGCGCTCACGCAGTCGTTGGCGATGGCCGATCTTAATCCCGCGGATTGGTGTTCTTTTCGGACAAACGTGGGGAATATAGACATTCCCAAGAGCTATCCACGAAGAGTGTCCGACGGCATCCACCCTCCGCCTCTCCAGTCAGAACTGCTCCTCAGCCAGCGCCATCACGCCGCGCGCGCCCTGCACGATCGTGTTGCGCAACCCCGGCGCCTGCGACAACACGTGGTCGGCATAGAACCGCGCGGTAGAAATCTTCGCTTCGTAAAACGCCTTGTCGCCCTGCCCTCCTGTCAACCGCTGTTGCGCGACCAGCGCGGCGCGCGCCATCTGCCAGCCGCCGGCGACGATGCCCATCAGCTTGAGATACGGCACCGAGCCGGCGTGCACTGCCTTGATGTCCGGGCCGTAGGTGGCGACGATCCAGTCCACGCAATCGGATACGGCGCCGATGCCCGCAGCCAGGGCCGCGCGGATCGCCGCGAAGTCCTCGCCGCCCGCCTTGCCCAGCTCCGCTTCGGTGGCGCGCATCATCGCGATCATTTCCTTGGCCGTCGCGCCGCCTTCGCGCGCGGTTTTCCTGCCGACCAGGTCATTCGCCTGTATCGCGGTCGTGCCTTCGTAGATCGTGGTGATGCGTGCGTCGCGCAAATGCTGGGCAGCGCCCGTCTCCTCGATGAAGCCGACGCCGCCGTGCACCTGTATGCCGGTGGAGGCGACTTCGATCCCGGTCTCGGTGCTCCAGCCCTTCACCACCGGGATCATCAGGTCGGCGAATGCCTGGTGGCGCTGCCGCTGCGCCTTGTCCTGATGTCGGTGCGCAATGTCGAGCGACGCGGCGACCACGTAGGCCAGCGCGCGCATGGCTTCGGTCTGCGCCTTCATGCTCATCAGCATGCGGCGCACGTCCGGCTGGCGGATGATGGGCACGGACTTGCCGCCCGCGGTCAGGTCGCGGCCCTGGATGCGTTCTTTCGCGTAGGCCAGCGCCTGCTGATAGGCTCGCTCGGCGATCGCCACGCCCTCCAGGCCGACCGCGAAACGCGCGGCGTTCATCATGATGAACATGGTTTCCAGCCCGCGGTTTTCCTCGCCGACCAGATAGCCCACGGCGCCGCCCTGCTCGCCGTACACCAGCACGGCCGTGGGGCTGGCGTGTATGCCCAACTTGTGCTCGATGGAAGCGCATTGCACGTCGTTGCGCTTGCCGAGCGAGCCATCCTCGTTGACCAGGAACTTCGGCACGATGAATAGCGAGATGCCCTTCACGCCCTCGGGCGCATTCGGCGTGCGCGCCAGCACCAGGTGGACGATGTTCTCCGCCAGGTCGTGTTCGCCGTAGGTGATGAATATTTTCTGGCCGCTGATTAGATAGTGCTCGCCGGCGGGCACCGCCCGGGATCGCACCAGCGCAAGGTCCGAGCCCGCCTGCGGTTCGGTCAGGTTCATCGTGCCGGTCCAGGTGCCTTCAATCATTTTCGCCAGGAACACCTGTTTCAGGCGATCGCTGCCGCGCAGCAACAGGGCTTCGATGGCGCCCGCGGTCAGCAGCGGGCAGAGCGAAAACGACAGGTTCGCCGACTTCCACATTTCCATGACCGGCGTCGCGACGAGCTTGGGCAGGCCCTGCCCGCCGAATTCGACCGGAAACTGCAGCGCATTCCAGCCCCCGTCGACGAACTGCCGGTAGGCATCCTTGAAACCATCGGGTGTGCGCACCGCGCCGTCTTTCCACACGGAGCCCTGTTCATCGCCGGACTTGTTGAGTGGGGACAGCACTTCAGCGGAGAATTTGGCATTGCCTTCGAGTATCTGCTCGACCAGGTCCGCGCTCACGTCCTCGCAGCCGGGCAGTCGGGCGATGTCATCCAGGCCGGCCAGTTCCTTCAGCACGAACTGCATATCGCGTATCGGGGCTATGTACTCGCTCATGTCACACCTTTATATTTCAACCGCACAGACGTGATCGCGCAATCGGCAGATTATCCGGCGCGGCCCTGATCGCTCAGCCCAGTTCCTTGACGAGTTCCGGCACGATCTGGAACAGGTCCCCGACGATGCCGTAATCGGCAACCTGGAATATCGGCGCCTCCTCGTCCTTGTTCACCGCCACGATGACGCGACTGTCCTTCATACCCGCCAGATGCTGGATGGCCCCAGAGATGCCCACGGCCACATAGAGTTCAGGCGCGACGATCTTGCCGGTCTGCCCCACCTGCCAGTCGTTCGGGACGAAGCCGGCATCGACTGCCGCCCGCGACGCGCCCATTGCCGCGCCGAGTTTGTCGGCGAGCGGTTCGAGAATCTTGAAATTTTCCCCCGACCCCATGCCGCGGCCGCCGGAGACGATGATTTTCGCGGCGGTCAATTCCGGGCGATCCGTCTTCGACAGTTCCCGCCCCACCAGACTGGAGAGTCCCGCGTCAGCCACCGCCGCGATCGCTTCCACCGGCGCCGCGCCGTCGGTGCGCAGCGGCGCTGCATCGAACCCGGTGGCGCGCACCGTGATCACCTTGATGGCGTCCTTGGATTGCACCGTCGCCATCGCATTGCCCGCATAAATGGGGCGCACGAACGTATCCGGCGACACCACCGAGGTGATCTCCGAGACCTGCGCCACATCCAGCAGCGCGGCCACGCGCGGGGAAACGTTCTTGCCGAAGCTGGTCGCCGCCGTGACGATATGGCCGTAGCCCGGCGCGAGCGAGACCACCAGCGCCGCGAGGCTCTCGGCGAGGCCCGATGCGTAGTGCGCGGCGTCCGCCACCAGCACCTTGCCGACCCCGGTGATCTTTGCCGCAGCCTGTCCCGCCGCAGCACATCCGCTGCCGGCGACGAGCACCGTCACCTCCGCCCCCAGTTGCGACGCGGCAGCCACTGCGTTGAGGGTCGCAGGCCTGACCGATTGATTGTCGTGTTCCGCAATGACGAGTGTGGCCATCAGATCACCTTCGCTTCGTTGCGCAGTTTGTCGATCAGCGCTTTTGCATCCGCGACCTTTACGCCGGACTTGCGCTTGGGCGGTTCTTCCACCTTGAGCGTGGAGAGCCGCGGCGACACGTCTACGCCCAGCGCCTCGGGTGTCAGCACGTCCATCTGCTTTTTCTTGGCCTTCATGATGTTCGGCAGGGTGACGTAGCGCGGTTCATTGAGCCGCAGGTCGGTGGTGATGACCGCCGGCAGTCTGATGGCGATTGTTTCCAGGCCGCCGTCGACTTCGCGCGTGACGCTGACATTGTCGCCGTCGATCTTCACTTTGGACGCGAATGTCGCCTGCGACCAGCCCATCAGGGCGGCGAACATCTGCCCGGTCTGGTTGCAGTCGTCGTCTATCGCCTGCTTGCCGAGTATGGCAAGCCGGGGCTGCTCCTTGATGGCGATGGCCTGCAACAGCTTCGCGACGGCCAGCGGCTGCAGTTCCACGTCGGTGTGCACCAGGATGGCACGGTCGGCGCCGATCGCCAGCGCGGTACGCAGGGTTTCCTGGCAGGCCTGCACACCGCAGGAAACGGCGATCACCTCGGTGACGATGCCGGCCTCCTTCAACCGCATCGCCTCCTCCAACGAGATTTCATCGAAGGGATTCATCGACATTTTCACATTGGCGGTTTCGACACCCGTGCCGTCGGATTTGACCCGAACCTTGACGTTGTAGTCGACCACGCGCTTGACCGGAACCAGGACTTTCATGAAGGCGGCTTCTGTTGTTTGAAGAGGCGCAATTATACGGCAAGCGATACAGGGGTTTGCGGCGCGGGCGCTGCCGCCATCGCGGCGCACGGCCCCGCCGCTTATATAATCAGGCGCCTGAAAACTGCAGTAGAACCGGAGTGCGCAGCAGCCCTGCGCCGACAAATCATGACCACCCCGCCACCGCGTCCGCTCTCCCACATCCGCGTGCTCGATCTGACCCGTGTGCTGGCCGGCCCCTGGGCGTCGCAGAACCTGGCCGACCTCGGCGCCGAAGTCATCAAGATCGAGCGCCCCGGCGCGGGCGATGACACGCGCAGTTGGGGTCCGCCGATGTTCCGCGGCGCGGACGGCAGGGACACCGGCGAAGCAGCCTATTTCCTGTCCGTCAATCGCGGCAAGAAATCGGTAACCCTCGATCTCGCCAGTCCCGAAGGGCAGCGCATCGCGCGCGCGCTCGCCGCGAAGTGCGACGTGGTGCTGGAGAACTACAAGGTCGGCGGACTCGCCCGTTACGGGCTGGACTACGCGACGCTGCGCGAAGCGCATCCCGGCCTCATCTACTGCTCGATCACCGGTTTCGGCCAGTCCGGCCCCTATGCGGCGCGTCCCGGCTACGACTTCATCTTTCAGGGCATGGGCGGACTGATGAGCATCACCGGCGAGCGCGATGACCTGCCCGGCGGCGGCCCGCAGAAAGTCGGCATCGCGGTCACCGATGTCCTGACCGGCATGTATGCCAGTCTCGCCGTCACCGCGGCGATCGCCTATCGCGAACGGACCGGCACCGGGCAGTACATCGACCTCGCTCTGCTCGATACCATCGTCGCGTTCGGCGCCAACCAGATCATGAACTACTGGTGTTCCGATAGCGTGCCGCGGCGCTGGGGCAATGCCCATCTCAACATCGCCCCCTACGAAGTATTCGCCACCAGCGACAGTCACCTCATTCTCGCCGTGGGCAACGACAGCCAGTTCCAGAGCTTCTGCCGTGTCGCCGGCAGGCCGGAGTTGTCCGAGGACGAGCGCTTCCGCAAGAACCCCGACCGCCTGAAGAATCGCCAGGCGCTGGTGGAGATCGTGCGCATTCTCATACGCGCGCGCACCAAGCGGCAATGGATGGAGGCGCTGGAATCCGCCGGCGTGCCCTGCGGCCCGATCAACGACTACAGCGAGGTGTTCCAGGACCCGCAGGTCAGGCATCGCGGGCTGCGGGTGGAACTGCCGCATCCGCTGGGCGCAATGCCCACGGTGGCCAGTCCGATGCGCTTTTCCGAGACGCCGATCGCCTACGACACGCCGCCGCCGCTGCTCGGCCAGCACACCGGTGCGGTGCTCGCCGAGTTGCTCGCGTTCACGCCGGAGGAATTGAAGCGCCTGCGCGCCGACGGCATCGTTTGATCCGCCGCGCTTCAGCGGTCTTATCCAGCGTGCTTCAGCGGTTTGATGCAGCGCGCTTCAGCGGTTTGATCCAGCGCGCTTCAGCGGTCTTATCCGGTGCGCTTCAGCGGTCTTATCCAGCGCGCTTCAGCGGTCTTATCCAGCGCGCTTCAGCGCGCAGGCAAGGCATCGGCTTCCGCGCTCCGGCCTTGCGCGCGGTACAGCTCTCCCAGATCATTCTGTATCGCCAGCACCTGCGGATGGCGCAGTCCAAGCGCCTTGCCGGCGATTTCCAGCGCGCGCACATACAGTGCCTCCGCCTCCGTCAGGCGCCCCTGCCGGCGGTACAGGGCGCCGACCTGCGCAAGCGTGCCGGCCGCATCCGGATGGTCCACGCCCAGGCTGGCCGACACGATGCCCAGTGAACGCCGGTACAACTGCTCGGCATCGCCCGTGCGCCCCCGGTCTTCGTACACACGCGCCAGGCTGTTCAGGGTACGGATGAGCTGCGGGTGTTCGCCGCCCAGCGCTTTTTCGGCAATGGACAGGGCGCCCTCGAACAGCGTCTCGGCATCGTCCAGGCGGCGCTGCACGCGATACAACTCAGCCAGATTCGAAAGCCATGCCGCCATGTCCGGATGGTCCACGCCCAGCGATTTCTCGGCAGTCTCCAGCGCGCTGCGATAGAGGTGCTCCGCCTCTTCGTGACGGCCTTCGGCTTCCAGCAGGCCGGCGATATTGCCGAGGGCGAGCGAAATGCGCGGATGGTTGGGACCGTGAACACGCATCCAGATCGCCAGTGAACGCTCGAGCAGCGGCAGCGCCTGACGGTGGCGGCCTTGCGCGCGATACACCGCGGCCATGTTGCTGAGGGGCGTGGCGACATCGAGGTGGTCGGGACCCAGGGCGGTTTCGCTGATTTCCAGCGCACGGCGGTAGAGGGGTTCGGCTTGCGCATACCGCCCGCGGGCAAAATGCAAGCCTGCCAAGTTGTTGAGCGCAACGCCGACATCCAGCGGGCGAGTCACCGGAGGCTTGCTGAATATCGCAAGCGCGCGCTCGAACAGGGGTTCGGCTTCCTCATATCGGCCCAGCGATTCATACACGCCGCCCAGATTGCCGAGCAGGATCGCGTATTCCGCATGCTCGGTGCCGAAGGTTTTTTCGCGTATGGCCACTGCCCGCAACAGCAGCGGCAGGGCTTCGGCATAGCGGGCGCGGGCACGCCGGAGCGAAGACAGCTGGTTGAGGGTGGTGGCTACGCGCGGATGTTCCGGCCCGAACGCCTGCTCCTCGATGTCCAGGCTGCGCCTGACCAGCGGTTCGGCGTCGGCATAGCGCGCCTGCGCCCGGTACAGATCGGCCAACGAGGCCAGGGTGAGTGCGGTGTCCGGGTGGTTCGGCCCCAGCGCCTGTTCCCGCGCGGCGAGGGAGCGCCGTATCAGCGGTTCGGCTTCCGCGTACTTTCCTTGCGCTCGATAGAGCCGCGCGAGGTTGTTGAGATACGGCGCCGCACCCTGCTCTCCCATTTTTCTTTCGGCGATGGCCAGTGCTCTGCGGTACAGCGGTTCGGCATCGCCGTGGCGCAACTGCGATTCGTATAGCCCCGCCAGGCCGTTGCTTGCCGCCGCGATATAGGGATGGTCAGGGCCGAATTCGCGTGTCCACGCGGCGAGCGCGCGCTGAAACAAGGGTTCGGCCTCGGCGTAGCGCCGCTCCGCTGCGTAACCGCGGGCGAGGTTGAACTGCGCCACCACCAGCCGCGGATCCGCGGCGCCGAAGGCTTCGGCCTCCTTCACCCCCGCTTCGAAGCGGGCGATGGCCTCGGCATAACGCGCGCCCTGGTAGGCCGCGGTGCCGGCGTCGATATGGCCTTTCCACTCCGCCTCGCCCGCGCTTGCAATGGCACAGAAAAGGCACATCGCGGCGCAGGCTGCGGCGCGGGCAATCGAATTCAGTCGCATCGATTGCTACAGCGATTTCTTGAGGTAATGACCCAGTTCTCCGATGATGCCGCGGCGGAACGCCAGTACGCACACAACGAAGATGATGCCCTGCACGATGGTCACCCACTGGCCCAGCTCGGACAGGTAATTCTCCATGGTGATGATGATGAACGCGCCCACCACCGGCCCGAACACCGTTCCCAGGCCGCCGAGAAGCGTCATCAGCACCACTTCCCCGGACATCGACCAGTGCACGTCGGTGAGCGAAGCGAGCTGGAATACGATCGCCTTGGTGCCGCCCGCCAGCCCGGCAAGCGCGGCGGACAGGACGAACGCCAGCAGCTTGTAGTGTTCGGTGCGGTAGCCCAGGGAAATCGCGCGCGGCTCGTTTTCGCGGATGGCATTGAGCACCTGCCCGAAAGGCGAATGGATAATGCGGAAGATGAACAGGAACGCAGCCAGAAAAACCGCCAGCACGACGAAATACATGGTCATCACGCCGGACAAATCGATGACGCCGAAGAGCATGCCGCGCGGCACGGACTGTATGCCGTCCTCGCCATGGGTGAAGGGCGTCTGCAGATAGAAGAAAAAAACCATCTGCGCGAGCGCGAGCGTAATCATGGCGAAGTAGATGCCCTGCCGCCGTATGGCCAGCATGCCGGTCACGAACCCCAGCAGCGCTGAGGCGGCGGTGCCAAACAGGATCGCGAATTCCGGCGGGAAACCCCACACCTTGGCCGCGTGCGCGCTCGCGTAGCCGGCGGTGCCGAGAAACATTGCGTGGCCGAACGACAACAGGCCGCCGAATCCGATGAGCAGGTTGAAAGCGCAGGCAAACAGCGCGAAGCACAGCGCTTTCATCAGGAATACCGGATAAATGACAAACGGCGCGATGACCAGCAACACGGTCATGATGGCAAACGCGATGCGCTGCGCCCTCAGGCTGTCGTCGTCCGCCGCACCGGAGATGGATTGTCCGGCAGCACTGCCCGGAGCCCTGGATTCAGTCATTCGCGCCTATTTCTGCGTGCCGAACAGGCCGGCCGGCTTGATCAGCAATACGATGGCCATGACGATGAAGATCACCGTATTGGATGCTTCCGGATAAAACACCTTGGTCAGACCTTCGATGATGCCCAGGCCGAACCCGGTCACGATCGATCCCATGATGGACCCCATCCCGCCTATCACCACCACCGCAAACACCACGATGATGAGATCCGACCCCATCAGCGGGTTGACCTGATAAATCGGCGCTGCCATGGCGCCGGCAAAGCCGGCCAGCGCGACACCGAACCCGTAAGTCAGCATGATCATGCGCGATACGTTGACGCCGAAGGCACGCACCAGTTCCGGGTTTTCAGTGGCGGCGCGCAGGTAGGAGCCCAGCTTGGTTTTTTCGATCACAAACCAGGTGCCGAAGCACACCAGCAGCGAGGCGACAATGACCCAGGCGCGATAATTCGGCAGAAACATGAAACCGAGATTTCGCGACCCCGTGAGTTGCTCCGGAATCGGATAGGGCATCCCCGAGGAGCCGAACTCCTGGCGGAACAGTCCCTGAATGATCAATGCCAGACCGAAGGTCAGCAACAAGCCGTACAGGTGATCGAGATTGTAGAGCCGCTTGAGCATGCTGCGCTCGATCAGGATGCCGAATGCGCCTACGGCCAGCGGCGTGATGGCCAGCGACCACCAGTACCCCGCGCCCATCTTGGTGAGGAGGAACCAGGTACAGAACGCGCCCATCATGTACAGCGCGCCGTGCGCGAAATTGATGATGTTCAGCAGGCCGAAAATCACCGCCAGCCCGAGCGACAGCAAAGCGTAAAAGGAACCATTGATCAGACCGATCAGCAATTGGCCGAACAGCGCCTGGGTGGAGATGCCCATGCGCTAGGTGAAGCTGGGAGGCGGCTCGGGAAAAGCCGGTCCGCTCTCAGGGGTCCCGGCAATCGGGCGCGATATCCCCCTGCCCCTGCCCGTCAAGATGCAGGGATTTTCATCCCTCTCCCGCCGGGAGAGGGAACGACGGTCCAGGGACACCCGGAAAGCGACGCGGAACAGGTCTTACTTCTTTGCCACCAGCGGGCAGTCACCCTGGTCCACCGGACGAAACGCCTGATCGGCCGGGATGGTGGCGCGCAGCTTGTAGTAATCCCAGGGCGCCTTGGACTCGGCGGGTTTTTTCACTTCGAACAGGTAGGCGGGATGAATCTTGCGTCCATCGGCGCGGATCGAGCCTTTGCCGTACAGGGCATCCTCTGTCGGCATTTCCTTCATCTTGGCGATTACCTTGGTGCCATCGTCGCCTTTCAGCGCCGCGACAGCCTTGAGGTAATGGGTCATGCCGGAATACACGCCGGCGTGCACCATGGTCGGATAGATGCCCCGGTTTGCAGAAGAGAAACGCTTCGCAAACGCCCGGGTCTGCTCATTCAGGTCCCAGTAGAACGTTTCCGTGAAAATGAGCCCCTGAGCCTTGTCCAGTCCCAGTCCGTGCACGTCGGTGAGAAACACCAGCAAACCCGCGAAATTCTGCCCACCCTTTACGATGCCGAATTCGGAACCCTGCTTGATGGCATTGGTGGTGTCGCCACCGGCGTTCGCAAGCCCGATGATTTTTGCCTTGGACGCCTGTGCCTGTAGCAGGAACGAGGAAAAATCCTGCGAGTTCAGCGGATGCCTCACTTTGCCCACGATCTTGCCGCCATTCTTGACGACGACCGCTTCGGTATCGCGCTCCAGGGCGTGGCCGAACGCATAGTCGGCGGTGAGGAAGAACCAGCTGTCGCCTCCCGTCTTCATGATCGCAGTGCCCGTTCCGTTGGCCAGCATCCAGGTGTCGTAAGCCCAGTGCACCGTATTGGGCGAGCACGCCTTGCCGGTCAGATCGGCCGAGGCGGCGCCGGAAACAATGAAGGCTTTCTTCAGGTCGCGGGTGATCTGATTGACCGCCAGCGCCACGCCTGAATTCGGCACATCGAATACCGCATCCACGCCTTCCGCTTCGTACCATTTGCGCACGATCTGGGAACCGATGTCGGGCTTGTTCTGGTGGTCCGCGGAAACGATCTCCACAGTCAGGCCTTTTTGCTTTGCCTTGAAGTCTTCTATTGCCAGGCGTGCCGCGAGCACCGAACCGGCGCCGCCGAGATCGGCATACAGGCTGGACATGTCGGAGAGCACGCCGATCTTGATGACGTTGCCTGAAATCTGCGCCTGCGCTCCAGTGGACAAGGCCAGCGACCCGGCTGCCAGCGCCAGCGTTCCCATAGCCAGCGCCTGGCTTCCTTTAGCCAGCGTCTGGCTTCCTCTTGCCAGCGCCTGGCTTCCTTTTGCCAGTGCCCGCGCTGCGGGTGCGAAAATCGTTCGTTTCAAGTTCATGATGCGATCCTCCCGGTTGATTGCGATCTTATTCACTATTCACTATTCACTATTCACTCATACACCCAGATAATCGTGCACCTTATCCAGGTTCGACTCAAGTTCCGCGTTCGGAATCATGTCCACGATCCTGCCGTTCTCCATCACATAGTGACGGTCGGCTACGCGCGAGGCAAATCGGAAATTCTGTTCGACCAGAAGAATCGTGAATCCTCTGGCCTTCAACTGGAATATGGTGCGCCCGATCTGCTGCACGATGACAGGCGCCAGCCCTTCGGTGGGCTCATCGAGCAACAGCAGGCGCGCGCCGGTGCGCAGGATGCGGCCGATCGCCAGCATCTGCTGCTCCCCGCCGGAGAGCTTGCTGCCCTGGCTGCCCAGCCGCTCCTTCAGATTCGGGAAGAGTTCGTAAATCTCCTCTATCGGCAGCCCGCCCTGGGCAACCACGGGAGGCAGCAGCAGGTTTTCCCTGACGTTGAGGCTGGCGAAAATGCCGCGATCTTCCGGACAGAGCGCGATGCCCATCCGCGCGATGCGATGGGAGCTGAATCGAACCGTTTCATGACCGTCGAAACGGACCGATCCCTCACGGCGCGCGACCATGCCCATGACGGATTTCAGAGTGGTGGTCTTCCCGGCACCGTTGCGTCCCAGCAAGGTGACGACTTCACCGGGCCGAATCTCGAAATCCACGCCGTGCAGAATGTGCGACTCGCCGTACCAGGCGTTGAGACCGCTCACCGAAAGCAGCGCGTCATCAGCCATCTTCGGATCCCAGGTAGGCCTTGATCACCTCGGGGTGCTGCGACACGGCCTGATAATCACCCTCCGCAATCACCTCGCCGCGCGCCAGCACCGTGATCTGATCCGAGAGGTGCTGCACCACCTTCAGGTTGTGCTCGACCATCAGCACCGTACGGTTCACCGCGACCCGCTTGATCAGGGCCGCGATGCGCTCCACGTCTTCCTGGGACATGCCGGCCGTAGGCTCATCCAGCAGCATCAGTTCCGGTTCCAGGGCCAGAGTCGTGGCGATTTCCAGCGCGCGCTTGCGTCCGTAGGGCAATTCGATCGCGTGGGTGTCGACATACTCCGATAGCCCGACGGCATCCAGCAGTTCACGCGCGCGATCGTGGAGGCGTAGCAGCATCCTGTCGGAGCGCCAGAAGTCGAACGAATGGCCGCGCCTGCGCTGCAGCGCGATGCGCACGTTGTGCAAGGCGGACAGATGGGGAAACACGGCCGATATCTGGAAAGAGCGCGCCAGGCCCAGGCGGGCGATGGCGGCGGGTGGCGCGCCGGTGATGTCGCGCTCGTTGTAGAAGATCCGGCCGCGCGTCGGTGTCAGGAAATGCGTGAGCAGATTGAAGCAGGTGGTCTTGCCCGCGCCATTGGGTCCGATCAGCGCATGGATCTGCCCGCGCCGGACCTTGAGATTGACGTTGTTCACCGCGACAAACCCCTTGAACTCCCGGGTCAGTCCGCGCGTCTCGAGTATGGTATCGCTCGTCATCTGGTCGATTATTTATTCTTTTTTTATTTCACAAATGGCCGTAGATAAGCGCGGTATGGGGCACCATACCGAATAATCTTATGAATTATTCTATTTCCGCCTGACCGGGGGGTGCGGCGTCAGCGCTTGTTCCACGCTTGTTCCACGCTTGTTCCAGTCAGGCAGCCGCTTGTCGATGAAGGCGCCCACGCCTTCGGCTGCATCGTCCCCCAGCAGGTTATCGGTAATCGACCGGCTGGCAATCCGGTAGGCATTCGCGAGTTTCGACTCGAGTTGCTCGTAAAACAGCCGCTTGCCCGCAGCGCACACCGCGGCCGGCTTCTGCCGGATGCTGCCGGTCAGCCTGGCGATCTCTTTATCGAGCTGTTCCAGCGCCACAACCCGGTTCACCAGGCCCCAGTCGAGCGCCTTGGCCGCATCGATGAATTCGCCGGTGAACAACATCTCGAAGGCGCGTTTCTGCGAAATATTGCGTGACACCGGCACTCCGGGCGTGGCGCAGAACAGGCCGAAATTGATCCCGGACGTGGCGAACCGGGCCACCGATGCGGCGACTGCCATGTCGCAGGCAGCCACCAGCTGGCATCCGGCCGCCGTGGCGATGCCGTGGATGCGCGCAATCACCGGCTGCGGCAGGCGCTGGATCTGCAGCATCACCGAGGAACAGCGCTCGAACAGGGCGCCGATGAATTCCCGATTGCGTTTGGCCATCATTTCCTTCAGGTCATGGCCGCCGCTGAACGCCGCCCCAGCCCCGGCGATCACCACCGCGCGGATCGAATCATCGGCCGCGATTTCCTCCAGAGCCGCCGCCATCTCATCGAGCATCGTCATCGAAATGGCGTTGTATTGCTTCGGCCGGTTGAGGGTCAGCGTGGCAACCTGGCCTTCGACGCGCTTCAGCAGCGATGGCGCCACCGACTGCGGATGCGCTTCGTCGTGCGCGAGCGGGCCCTTGTCAGCGAGCGAATTGCTCTTTGCGGCGCCACCCGTTTTCTTGTCAGGAGCGTTCACGACGGCCTGCTCCTATTCGATCGCCGATGCGGATTTTGCCAGCTGACGCAGGGTGAATTTCTGGATCTTCCCGGTGGATGTCTTGGGCACCACGCCGAACACCACCGCGCGCGGCGCCTTGAAACGCGCCAGATGCGCGCGGCAGTACTCGATGATGTCCAGCTCGCTCGCCGTGGCGCCGGGCTTGAGTTCGACGAACGCGCAGGGCGTCTCGCCCCACTTCGGATCGGGCATGGCCACGACCGCGCAGGCCAGCACCGCCGGATGGCGGTAGATCACATCCTCGACCTCGATGGACGAGATGTTCTCGCCGCCGGAGATGATGATGTCCTTGGCGCGGTCCTTGATCTTGATGTAGCCGTCGGGATGCATCACCGCCAGGTCGCCGGAATGGAACCAGCCGCCGGCAAAAGCCTCTTCCGTCGCCTTGGGGTTCTTCAGGTACCCCTTCATCATGATGTTGCCGCGGAACATGATCTCGCCCATGGTCTCGCCATCGGCAGGGACGCTCTGCATGGTTTCCGCATTCATTACCGTCAGCCCCTCTTCGAGCAGGTAACGAACACCCTGTCGGCCATTGCGTTCCGCGCGTTCCGTGATGTCGAGATCGTTCCATTCGTCCTGTTTGGCGCACACCGTGGCCGGCCCGTATACCTCGGTCAGCCCGTACACATGCGTCAGGTCGAATCCGATCTGTTCCATGCCTTCGATCATCGCGGCAGGCGGCGAAGCGCCCGCCACCATCGCGGAAACCTTGTGCGAAATCCCCTGCCGCAGTTCCGCGGGTGCGTTGATCAGCGTGGAATGCACGATGGGCGCGCCGCAGTAGTGCGTCACCTTATGCTCGCGCATCAGGCGGAAAATCAGCGCCGCATCGACCTTGCGCAGGCATACATTGACCCCGGCGTTGGCGGCGATGGTCCACGGAAAGCACCAGCCGTTGCAGTGGAACATCGGCAGGGTCCAGAGATACACGGCATGGTTGGGCATGCCCCAGGTCAGGATGTTGCAGATGCCGTTCAGATAAGCGCCGCGATGGTGGTACACCACCCCCTTGGGATAGCCCGTGGTGCCCGAGGTGTAGTTGAGCGAGATGGCATTCCATTCGTCCGCGGGCGGCTGCCATGCGAATGCCGGATCACCCGATGCGAGAAAGGATTCGTATTCCTGTTCACCGATGACACGGCCCGGCCCGGCGTACTCCGGATCGTCGATATTGATCACTACCGGCTTCGCGTCCAGTTTCTCCAGGGCGGCGGCAACCACAGGCGTGAATTCGCGGTCTGTCAGGATCACCCGGGCTCCGCCATGGGTGAGCATGAACGCAATCGCCTCGCTGTCCAGGCGGGTGTTCAGCGCATTCAGCACGGCGCCTGTCATCGGCACGCCGAAATGGCACTCCACCATCTCCGGCGTATTCGCCAGCATCGCCGCCACGGTGTCGCCGGTGCCGATGCCCATCCGGGCAAGCGCCGACGCAAGGCGGCGGCTGCGCGCATAGGTTTCGCGCCAGGTGAAACGGCGCGCACCATGAATGACCGAGAGCCGCTCCGGATAGACGCCGGCCGCACGCTCGATGAATGTCAGGGGCGTGAGCGGCGCGTGATTGGCCGGATTTTTTGCGAGGTCGAGTTCGTAGGGATTGAGCATGGCGACACGGGATCGAGTACGGTGCATCATTCTCGCACAGCGCAGCCGTAGGGCGCCGAACACAGCAGCCGTAGGGCGCAGCTTCAGCGCGCCGAATACAGACGGTTTTTCCCGCGACCATGGCGCGATGAATCCGCGCCCTACGAGGGTGGTGCTCGCACCCACCGAGGTGATAGCCGCTTCATGCTGCCGAAGTCCCAGGCGGAGCCTGCTTCAGGCGCCCGGCGGCGCAGCCGCGGCATCCAGTGCCCGCCACAGGCAGCGACCTTTGCTCTCCTTATCGATGGCTGCCAACAGCCGTTGATGCTCTGTCGCCTCCTCCGTAGTCGCGGCGAGCACAATCAGCTGTGGTCGCACCATGGGTTCGGTCGTGCCGGCAGCCGGTGCCGCGCGCGGCTGATCGAGTTCGATGGCGAGGCTGTCCTGGCCTCGTGTCATGGCGAGATAGACCTCCGCCAGCAGTTCCGCGTCGAGCAGCGCCCCGTGCAGCGTGCGGCGCGAATGGTCGATGAAGTAGCGCTCGCACAGGGCATCCAGGGAATTCTTCTTTCCCGGGTGCAGTTCGCGCGCCTGCCGCAGCGTGTCGATCACGCCGCTGCAGAGTTCTGCGATGGGAGACAGTCCGAGCAGCCCCAGTTCGCGGTTGAGGAATTCGACGTCGAAAGCCGCGTTATGGATGATCAGCTCGGCGCCGCGCACGTAGTCGAGGAATTCGGCTGCGATTTCACCGAACTTCGGCTTGTCCTGGAGGAATTCGTTGGCTATCCCGTGCACGGCGAGCGCGCCTTCCTCGCTGTCGCGCTCCGGATTGATGTAATGGTGGAAGTGATTTCCGGTAAAGCGCCGGTTGAGGAGTTCGATGCAGCCGATCTCGATGATGCGATCGCCCATGCGCGCATTCAGGCCGGTCGTTTCGGTGTCCAGAACGATTTGTCTCATGACCCGTGCCGCCCTGCTGGAGGCACTGCGGCGCCGCGCGCAATGCCGAGATTCGCCAAGGCATCGGCGCGCTCGTTTTCGACATGCCCAGCGTGACCCCTGACCCAGTGCCAGGTGACGCGATGCGCGCTCGCGGCTGCTTCCAGCCGCTGCCACAGATCCACGTTCTTGACCGGCTTCTTGTCCGCGGTGCGCCAGCCGCGACGTTTCCAGGCAGCGATCCATTCGCTGATGCCCTTCTGCACGTATTGGGAATCGGTGTGCACTTCCGCGATGCAGGGCCGTTTGAGCGCTTCCAGCGCCTGTATCACCGCCATCAATTCCATGCGATTGTTAGTCGTATGCGCTTCACCGCCGTACATTTCGCGCTCGCCTGCGCCATGCACCAGTATCGCGCCCCACCCGCCCGGACCCGGATTGCCCTTGCAGGCGCCGTCGGTATAGATACGCACCGGTGCCACCGTCGCGGCAGAGGGAACGTCGCTCGACTCTTCATTCGGCACCGCCATCGGATCAGCGCTCGTTGCGACGCACGTGTATCACGTTGTCGCGTCGCGCAACCTGCACCATCACCGGTCGTTTCGCCCGCGTCTCGCGCCAGGCCGGCGTCACCAGACGCAGTCCGACGTTGTGCTTGGTCGCACGCACCACGTATGCGCCACCGGCGATCGGCCACCAGCGATTGCCTGCTTTCTCCAGAAATCCGGAGCGAGACAGCCACTTGGCTTGCGCAAAGGGCGGCGCGTAACAGCCGAAGCGGCCACCGTCGAGTTCGAATCCGAGGAGCGCCAGCCAGTCCTTGAGTCGATGCAAGCCGACGAAATGGCCGCACCAAGGATAGTCCCGGCGACCCCGGTACAACGCGCGCTTCATGCCCCACATCGACAGCGGATTGAATCCGGAGATGACGACACTGCCCTCGGGCATCAGCACGCGTTCGGCTTCGCGCAGAATCCGGTGCGGCTGATCGCTGAACTCCAGCAGGTGCGGCATGACCAGCAAATCGATGCTTTGCGAGGCAAACGGCAGGTGCGACACCTCGGCTCTGACCGTGGCGTTTTTTTCAGGGCTGCAGCGGATCTTCAGCGGTATGCGGTTTTCCCGGAGGAAATCGATTCCCGGCAAGCCCAGTTGCACGGCGTTGAAGCCGAACACATCGTCCACGGCGTTGTCCATCTGGGCCTGTTCCCATTCAAGAACATAGCGCCCCTGGGGCGTTTGCAGCCAGTCGGACAACATGGGTTTTTTCAGTGGTTGCAGCACAGTATCTTTGCTCCTCCGGCACCGCGACGGGCAGTGCCGCGGCTCTACCCATGTCGGGATGAAACGATCCAATCAGAGGCGCACATTATGTCGCAAACACTTTCTTCTGTGGTGATGCACTTGTCGGCCAAGGCGAATCGCAACGCACCTGCCGGCGGACAATCCACCGGGTTGAGCGCTTGTCGGTGGACAATCCACCGGATTGACCGCTCGGCTTTTGCTGCTACCATCCGCGCATGATTCAAAAGGCATCAGGCGCGTGACGCAGCAAATGGTAGGCAAACTGTGGGTAGGCAAACTGCGGGGTGCAAGCCCTGCAGGCTACGCCGCACGCGGGTTGTTTGCCTGTATCGCGGCGTTCGCTGTGCACGGTGCATTTGCGCAGAGTCCGGCCCCGACCGCGGGCACCCCGTCCGAGTATGCCCCGGCCCTGCGACTGGAGACGACCTTGCAGTCGGCGGGCGAGTCCGGCGGGGACCCGGTGGCAGGCGACCGCACCACGCCCTCGATCGGCCCGGCGATAACCATCAGCGATCCGCTGCGAATTGGCAAGTCGCTCGATCTGACCGAGTCGCCGGATGATTTATGGGATCGCATCCGCAACGGTTTTGCGATGCCCGATCTGGGCAGTCCGCTGGTTCTGGACCGGCAGATCTGGTATGCCGCGCGCCCGACCCAGATCAGAATCATGGTCGAACGCAGCAAGCGCTATCTCTATCACATCGTCGACGAACTGGAAAAGCGCGGATTGCCGACCGAATTGGCGTTGCTGCCCATGGTCGAATCGGCTTTCAATCCCATGGCGTATTCGCGCGCGCACGCCTCCGGCCTGTGGCAATTCATCCCGTCCACCGGCAAAACCTACAACCTGCAGCAGAACTGGTGGACGGACGAGCGGCGGGACATTCTGGCATCGACCACCGCGGCGCTCGACTACCTCGAGTTTCTCTACGACATGCACGGCGACTGGCACCTTGCGCTCGCCTCCTACAACTGGGGCGAAAATGCCGTGGCTCGCGCAGTGGAGAAAAACAAATCGCGCAACCTGCCGACCGATTACCTTAGCCTGACGATGCCCGCGGAGACGCGCTTGTACGTGCCGAAGTTGCAGGCGCTGAAGAATATCATCGCCAATCCCCAGGCCTTCAATATCGAACTCGATCCCATCCCCAACCACCCCTACTTCTTGACGGTCGCGAAGAACGCGGATATCGATCTGCGCACGGCCGCCAAACTCGCGGAAATGACGGTGGAAGAACTGATAGCCCTCAATTCCGCGCATAACCGGCCGGTGATCCCGGTTGCTCAAAGCAGGACGCTGGTGCTTCCGGTCGATCGCGCCGGGACGTTTCAGGCCAATCTCGAGAACCATGACAAGCCGCTCACCTCGTGGCAAACCTACACGCTGAAACCGGGCGACAAGCTGGAAAAAATTGCCGCCCTGAGCGGCATGACCCTGGCCAACCTGAAGAAAATAAACGGCATCACGCCACGCGATAAGGTCGCAGCCGGTATGCAGATCCTGCTCCCGGTCCAGGGATCGAACGCGGCGAACGAGCCGCTTCCTGGTTTCTTTCAACCGCCCCCCGCGCGGGTGGTGGCGGTTCAGCCGCGCTCCGTGGTGCAGAAAGTGACACATGTGGTCAAGCGCGGAGAAACCCTGCCCTCGATCGCGCAGCAGTACAAGGTCAGCCCGGACGACATACGCCGCTGGAATCAGATCGGCAGGTTGATGGCCGGTCAGAAACTGGTGTTGCAGGTCACGACAACGCGCTCCGCGCAGTCCACTTCCGCCGCGCGCAAACCTGTTGCGCGCGCCAAAGGCGCCAGGCAGCCGGCCAAGGTGGCCGCCAAGCCGGGCGCAAGAAAGCCGCAGACCAGCCAGACAAAGCGCTAGTCAGTCGGGCAGTGGCATGCGCCGGCCTGGCGTTCTTTCATTCCTCGCTGCGGGCACTCAATGTTAAGCACCTCGCTCAGTACCGCAGGCGAGTATCGCGTCAAATGCGGCGATCCAATTTCGAAGTGCAATCCGCATTCCGGTCCGCGCTTCATTCCCGCCCCCGCTTCTACTTTCCCTCTTTATAATCCGTCCTCCGTTCCAAGCGCCCCCAGTTCGGGCAACACTCCTTCGGGCAATACACCTCCATGCATTATCCCGTTCCGCACGCAGTGCTCCGGCGGCTGCGACGCTACCGTGCAAATTCCTTCCGCGCCGCCCTGCTCGCCACAGTCGCCTGCGGCCTGCTGGCAGCTTGCGGTGAATCCGGCCAGGCGCCGGCGCAGAAATCTGCTGCCCCCCCCGGCAAATCAGCGCCCGGTGCCGGCCCTGGCGGCGCACCTTCCGGGATGCCCCAGGCGATAGCGGCGCGCGTGATCGAGGTTGCACCAAGGAGCGTCCCCATCCTGTTCGACACCGTCGGGCAGATCGAAGGCTCCAAGGAAGTCGAAGTGCGCGCGCGCGTTTCGGGAATCCTGCAGAAACGCATTTACAACGAGGGCGAACTGGTGCTTGCCGGCGCACCGCTGTTTCAAATCGATCCGGCCAGCTTCGAGATCGCCCTCGCGCAGGCGCGCGCGCAACTCGCGCAGGAGAGTGCGCGCAACGAGCAGGCACGCCGCGAATCGGGCCGGCTGAAAGTATTGGCTGAACAACGCGCGATCAGTCAGCGCGAGTTCGACGATGCGATGTCGGCGCTGAAACTGTCGGACGCCGGAATTCAGGCGGCTCAGGCACGGGTGCGCGAGGCCGAGTTGAATCTCTCCTACACGCAGGTCACGGCTCCGGTTACCGGCCTTAGCGGGCGCGCTGCGCGCTCCGAAGGCAGCCTGATCACCGCGGGCTCCGACAGCCTGCTCACCACCATCAACCAGATCAGCCCGATCTGGGCGCGCTTCAGCCTCTCCGAATCGGACCTGGCGAACCTGCCCAATCAGCGCCTGGGCAGTTCGACGGAAGTTCGCCTGACGCTGCCCGATGGCAGCCTCTACGAAGGCAAGGGGCGGATCAATTTCGCCGCCACGCAGATCGATCCGCGCATCGGCACGCGTCAGGTGCGCGCGGAGTTCGACAATGCCAGGCAGCGGCTGTTGCCCGGGCAGTTCGTCCGGGTGCAGGTGACAGCGGGTCAACGCGACCATGTCTTCCTCGTTCCGCAGACGGCGGTGCTGCAGACCGAAAAGGGATATTTCGTGTTTGTGCTGGGACCCGACAGCAAAGCGGCATTGCGTCCGGTGCGCACCGGCGCGTGGGTCGGAAAGGACTGGTCCATCCTCGACGGATTGAATGCGGGCGACCGCGTCGTGGTCGATAATCTGCAGAAGCTGCAGCCGGGTGCAACGGTGAAAGCCCTGGAAGCGGCAACCGCGGACCGTCCGGCGAGCGCAGGGCCTGCGGGAGCTGCCGGCAGCGCATCGGGTTCCGCCCCAGCCGGAACCCAGGCCGCGCCCGCCAAAGCCTCAAGGTAGCGGGCCCCCATGTCCAGATTTTTCATCGGACGGCCGATATTTTCCGCGGTCATCGCCATCATCATCACCCTGGCTGGCCTGATTGCATCGCAGGTTCTGCCGATTGCGCAGTATCCCGAGATTGCGCCCCCTACTGTCACCATCACGGCAACCTATCCCGGCGCCAGCGCCGAAACACTGGCGCGCACCGTCGCCGCGCCGATCGAGGAGCAGTTGAGCGGCGTCGAAGGCCTGCTGTACTTCAATTCGAGCTCGTCCTCCAACGGCACGCTGACCATCACTCTTACCTTCGAGGTGGGCAGCGACATCAACAACGCCACCATCAATACCAACAACCGTGTGCAGATCGCGCTGCCGCGCCTGCCCGAGGAAGTACGGCGCACCGGCGTGCTGGTGCAAAAACGCTCGCTGGACATTCTGCTGGTTGCCTCGCTCACCTCCTCCGATCCACGCTACGACACGCTGTACCTCAGCAATTACGCGACGCTGAATGTGCTCGACGTGCTCAAGCGCGTGCCCGGCGTGGCGGACTCGTCGATCTTCGGCGCGCGCGACTATTCGATGCGCGTCTGGTTGAAGCCCGACCGCATGGCGCAACTGGGCATCACCACCACCGACATTGCCAATGCATTGCGCGCGCAGAATGCCCAGTTCGCGGCAGGCCGCATCGGCCAGGAACCGGCGTCTTCCGACCAGTCCATCGTCTACACCGTCACCGCGCGCGGACGGCTCGCCGAGCCGGAAGAATTCGGCCAGGTGATTCTGCGCGCGAGCGGCCCCGGCGGCGTGCTGCGCCTCAAGGACGTCGCGCGCATCGAACTCGGCGCGCAGAATTACGACGCCTACACCATGGTGGACGGCAAGCCGACCATAGGCATAGGCGTCTTCCTGCAATCGGGCGCGAACGCGCTGGCCGTGGCGGACGCGGTGCGCGCAACCCTCTCCGACATGTCCAGGAGTTTTCCCGCGGGGGTGGAGTACCTGATTCCGTTCGACACCACGCGCTTCATCCAGGCGTCCATCAAGGAAGTAATCAAGACGCTGCTGGAAGCGGCGCTGCTGGTGATACTGGTGGTATTCGTGTTCCTGCAGAGCTGGCGCGCCACCATCATCCCCGTCATTGCCGTGCCGGTATCCCTGATAGGCGCATTCGCGGGGCTGTACGCCTTCGGTTTCTCGATCAACACGCTGACGCTCTTTGCGATCGTCCTCGCCACCGGCATTGTCGTGGACGACGCCATCGTGGTGCTGGAGAACGTCGAGCGCCTGATGGCCGAGCGCGGCTTGTCGCCACGCGAAGCATCCATCGAATCGATGCGCGAAGTGACCGGCGCCATCATCGCCATCGAACTGGTGCTGTGTTCGGTATTCATTCCGGTGGCGTTTCTCGGCGGCATTGCGGGGCAGCTCTACAAGCAGTTCGCCGTGACCATCGTCACCTCGGTGATCATTTCCGGCGTGGTCGCGCTCACCCTGACACCGGCGCTGTGCGCGCTGCTCCTCAAGCCCAGCCATGCCGAGTCGCGCCTGTTCCGTCCCTTCAATCGGAGTTTCGCCTGGATCACCGGCGTCTATTCAAACGGGGTGCGCTGGGTGCTGCGCCATGCACTGATCGGCATAGCGGCATTCATCGGCGTGCTGGCGCTGGTCGGCTGGATGATCAAGACCGTGCCCGGGAGTTTCGTGCCGGCCGAAGACCAGGGCTACATATTCGGATCGGTGATCATGCCCGATGGCGCCACCCTTGCCCGCACCGGCCGTGTCGGCGCCGCCGTGCAGGAAGCCCTCAACAAGCATCCCGCGGTGGACCACGTGCTGCTGATCAATGGATTCGACCTGATAGGCGGCGGCAACAAGACCAACGCCGCCACCTTGTTCATCACCTTGAAGCCCTGGGAAGACCGCGAGGCCACGGCCGAGCAGCTCACCCGCTTCGTGTTCGCGCAAGGTGCTGGCATACGCGACGGCGTGGTCATTTCCTTCAATCCCAGTCCCATCCGCGGTCTCGGCACCTCGGGAGGATTCGAACTGTTCGTGCAGAATCGCGCCAGCGGCGACCCGCGCGACCTCGCGCCGGTGATCCAGCAGTTTGCGGCCGAGCTTCGCAAGCGGCCGGAGCTGCAGGGCATCAATACGTTTTTCCGGCCCACCGTGCCGCAACTGTTCGTCGATGTCGATCGCGAGAAGGCGATTGCGCTCGGCGTGCCCATCACCGATGTCTTCGACGCGCTGCAGAGCATGATGGGCGCGCTGTACGTCAACGACTTCAATCGCTCCGGACGCACCTACCGCGTCCAGATACAGGCCGAGAACACCTACCGGTCGCGCCCCGAAGACCTGGGCAACATCTACGTGCGCTCGGCCGCCAGCGGCGAAATGGTGCAGCTGAAAACGCTTATCCGAGTCCAGGGTGTCGTCGGCCCCGACCAGCTCGACCGCTTCAATGGTTTTGTCTCCGGAAAAGTGATCGGCAGCGGTGTCTCGGGCGTGAGTTCCGGACAGACCATCGCCATCGTCGAGGAAGTCGCCGCCAAAGTGCTGCCCGCAGGCTATTCGCTGGCCTGGACAGGCGCCGCCTTCCAGGAAAAGCGCACTGGCCGCGCTTCGATATTCGCCTTCATCTTTGCCGTGGTCATGGTGTTCCTCATACTCTCCGCCAATTACGAGCGATGGTCGCTACCCGCGGCGGTGCTGCTGTCGGTGCCCTTTGCGCTGCTGGGCGCGCTGCTGGCGGTGGTGTTCCGCGGTTTCACCAACGACATTTATTTCCAGATCGGCCTGGTGACCTTGATCGGCCTGGCGGCGAAGAACGCCATATTGATCGTCGAATTTGCCGCGCAGAATCAGGCGCAGGGCATGAGCCCGTGGGATGCCGCGATGGTCGCGGCCCGCCAGCGCTTTCGCCCCATCGTCATGACCTCCCTCGCCTTTGTGCTGGGCGTGCTGCCGCTCGCCATCGCCACCGGCGCCGGGGCGGCGGCGCGGCGTTCCATGGGCACGGGCGTGTTGGGCGGCATGCTGGCAGCCACTTTTATTGCCACCTTGTTCGTGCCGCTGTTTTTCGAGCTGCTGTCGCGGCGCAAGGCGCGCCGTGACGCGGCCGCGGCCGCGGCCGAAGCGGCGGCAGCAAAATCGGGAGACCTCGCGTGAATGCGCGGCTTTCCCGAGTGACGCTTGCCGGCGTGCTGATCGTAGTCACCCTTGCCGCAGGTTGCACCCTGGTCGGGCCCGATTACCGGCGGCCCGCTGTGGCCCTGCCCGGCGCATTTACGCCCGCATCTGCCTCTGTTGGCGACGCGACCGCCGCAACCGTTGCCGAGGCCTGGTGGCGGCTCTACGGCGATGAGAGGCTGAATGAAATGGTGGCGAGCGCACTCGAGCGCAACACCGACATGCAGCTGGCTGCCGCGCGCATCGAGGAAGCCGATGCCAATCTGCGCGAAGTGGATGCCGCCTTTCTGCCGCAAATCGACCTGGCGGGAAACGCCGGCAGAAATCGCGTCTCGACTAGCGGAGCCGTTCCCATTCCTGGCGGCATTCCGATATTGCGGAACAATGTTCGCCTCACCGCGCAGACGTCATTCGAAATCGACTTCTGGGGAAAATTGCGGCGCGTCGTCGAGGCAGCGCGCGCCTCGGCACTGGGCACGCGCTATGCCAGGGACGTGGTCACACTGTCTCTCGCAGGCCTTACCGCTCAGGCCTATTTCTCCTTGCGCTCCCTCGATGCACAGATTGCCGTGACGCGCGACAGTCTGGCCAGCCGCAACGAGACGCTGCAAGTGGTGCGCAGCCGCGCAGCCGGCGGGATTGCCTCCGACCTCGAAGTGCATCAGTCCGAAGTGGCGCGCGCCGACGCCTCGGCGCAATTGAAGGAACTGCAACGACAGCGCTATCTGGTCGAACACCAACTGGGCACGCTTACCGGGCGGCTCGACCTCGCCTTGCCGGCAGGGGACCTGATGCGCCTGCCCATCCCGCCGGTGCCCCCCGCCGGCCTGCCCTCCGCGCTTCTGGAGCGACGTCCGGACATTGCGCAGGCGGAACAGCAGTTGATCGCCGCCAACGCAGCCATCGGCGTTGCGCGAGCGGCGATGCTGCCGTCGATCTCGCTGACCGGAAACATGGGCGGCGAGAGCCGCGCGCTCAGCATGCTCCTGAATAACGGCTCACGCATCTGGACGCTGGGCTTTGGTCTCTCGCTTCCTATCTTCGACTGGGGACGGCTGGCAGCGCGTGCCGACGCCGCCGAGGCAAGAGAACATCAGTCGCTCGCCGGCTACCAGCGCGCCATCGAGAGCGCGTTTCGCGAGGTGGCGGACGCCCTGACCAACATCCAGCAGACGACCTCCTCCGAAGAAGACGTTCAGGCGCGCGCGACGGCGGCACGCAATGCGCTGCGGCTGGCGCGCCTGCGATACGAAGCCGGTTACTCCGGCTATCTGGAAGTGCTGGACGCCCAGCGCACCTCGAACGAGGCCGACATCGCCCTGGTGCGAAACCGCCAGACGCTGCTCTCGGCCAGTGTCGACCTGATGAAGGCGCTGGGCGGCGGCTGGTCGAAACCGTAGTCCCTGCGCAAGCAGGCGGGAACGCAAAGCCCGCCAATGCGCGGTTATACAAAAAATAGTCGTTGAATGGCCTGCAATAGGCCGCGCTTGCGGGTTGCCACCGAATAAAAGTTTGACTTTTCCGGCAGAACGCTATGCCCGGCCGCCCACCCGGCGGCGCATCGCCTCCCGCATCGGGCGATCGTGCTTCAGCCCGCCGGCGGGTCGGCGTAGAGCCAGCAGTGCACCTGTCTCGATTCGCCGATTGCCGTGGCGCCAGGATAATGTGTCTTGCAGCGCGGCATGACATCCGGGCAGCGCGGATGGAAATGACAGCCGGACGGCGGATTCACCGACGAGGGCAACTCACCCTGGACGCGCAATTCCGGCTCGCCCAATTCACCCGCGCCGCCGGCGACGGACCGATCCAGGCCATGGGCCTCGATTCTAGGCACGGCCGCAAGCAACGCCCGGGTGTAGGGATGTTTCGGCGCCCCCAGCACCTCGGCAACGCTGCCTCGTTCGACGATACGGCCGAGATACATCACCGCCACCTGGTGCGCCAGGTACGCCACCACCGCGATGTTATGCGTGATGAACAGGTAGGAGAGCCCGAGTTCCTGTTGCAGGCGCTTCATCAGGTTCAGGATCTGCGCCTGCACCGACACATCGAGCGCGCTCGTGGGCTCGTCGCAGATGATCAGTTTCGGGTTCACCGCGAGCGCGCGCGCAATCGCGACACGCTGGCGCTGACCGCCCGAGAATTCATGGGGATAACGGTCGCGCGCCTCCGCCGGCAATCCCACTTGCGCCAGCAATTCGATGACGCGTTGTTCGCGCTTCCCCTGGTCGGGCTCCACGCCGAGTGCGGCCATGCCTTCGGCGAGAATGTCCGCGACCCGCATGCGCGGATTGAGCGAGGCATAGGGGTCCTGGAACACGATCTGGAACGCGCCGCGCCGCTTTCGCAGCGCTGCCCCGGAGAGCTTCACCAGATCCGCGCCTTCGAACACCACCGAACCCGCGGTCGGGCGGATCAGCTGCAATATGGCCTTGCCGACCGTGGTCTTGCCGCAACCCGATTCACCGACCAGCGCCAGCGTCCGCCCGGGCGCGATGGCCAGCGACACGCCATCCACCGCCTTGACACTGCCCACGGTGCGGCGAAGCACGCCTTTGCGAATGGGGAAATGCACCTTGAGGTCGCTTACCTCGAGAAGCGCTCCCAGGGAGCTTCCATCGGGGGCGGCCGTCTCCCCGGAGGCGGAACCCGGCTGGTCCGCGCCCCGGGCCGCAGCGTCGCGTTGCTCTTCAACCAGATGACAGCGCACCCGGTGCAGCGGTGAAACCGCCGTCATGCCGGGTACTTCCACGTGGCAGCGATCGAACGCGAAATCGCAGCGGTCGGCAAAGCGGCAGCCGGCAAATGTCTGGGTCAGCGCCGGCACTTGCCCGGGAATGACGGCCAGTGCCCCGCCGCGCTTCGACAAGTCCGGCAATGCGGCGAACAGCTTGCGCGAATAGGGATGGCGGGGGACGGCGAAGAAATCATCGCGCTCGGCCACTTCGACGAGCTGCCCGGCGTACATCACCGCCACCTGGTGCGCCATCTGCGCCACGATCCCCAGATCATGGGTGATCAGGAGAATCGACATGCCCTTGTCGCGTTGCAGCCGTCGCAACAATTCGAGCACCTGCGCCTGTATCGTGACATCCAGCGCGGTCGTCGGCTCGTCGGCGACCAGCAGATCCGGTTCCGCCGCGAGCGCCATCGCGATCATGACGCGCTGCTTCAGTCCGCCCGAAAGCTGGAACGGATACTGTCCGATGCGATGCTCAGGATCCGGGATGCCCACGGCGTCTATGAGCTCGCGCACCCGTCGGTCAGCGGCCGCACCCTGTGCGATGTCGTGGCGCTCCAGCACTTCGCGTATCTGCTCGCCGACCGTCATGACCGGATTGAGGCTGGTCGCGGGCTCCTGGAAAATCATCGCAATGCGCCGGCCGCGCACGTTGCGCATCGCCGCTTCGGGCAGGGCAAGCAGTTCCAGTTCATTCAGCGCCACTGAACCGGCCACGACGCTGCCCGATTCGGGCAACAGTCTCAGTATGGACAGCGCGGTCATCGATTTGCCGCATCCGGATTCGCCGACGATGGCGAATGTCTCGCCGCGGCTGATGTGCAGTTCGATGTCATCGATGGCGCGCACCGTGGCGACGCTACCCTCCAGTTCCGTCTTGAGGCCGGCGACGTGAAAGAACGGATCGCCCATCAGCTGGCTCCCGCGCCAGTGCGCGCCCCGACAGGCGGAACGCCGCGGCGCGCCCTGACAGGCGGAGCGGCGCGGCGCGCCTCTGCGAGCGGCCCACCCGCGTTCGCATCGCCCCGCCGCGGACCGGAACGCGCTCTGATGCGCACCCGGGGATCGAACGCATCGCGCACGGCATCGGCAAACAGGTTCGCGGCCAGCACCAGCGCAAACATGAAGGCGAACGCAGAAAACAGCGCCCACCAGACCATGGGTTCGCGTGACATTTCAAGGCGCGCCGCATTGATCATGGTGCCGAAGCTGATCATGGTCGGGTCAACGCCGACCCCGACGTAGGAAAGGACCGCTTCGGCCAGTACCAGGCTGCTGAAATCCATGACCAGCGCGATCAGCACCAGGTGCATTACGTTGGGCAGGATGTGGCGCGCAATGATGCGTCCGCCACCGACGCCGAAGGCCTGCGCCGCCTGGATGTATTCGAGTTCGCGCAATTTGAGCGTTTCGCCGCGCAAGAGGCGCGCCAGGCCGGTCCAGCTCGTGAGACCCAGGATCACGCAAAGAAACAGCAGGCGCAGGTCGGCGCGCTGCGCCGTAGTGGGAAACAACTCCGGATGGCCGTCTATATACACCTGCATGATCAGCACCGCCGCGGCAATCAGCAGCACGCCGGGGATGGAGTTGAGCGTGGTGTAGAGGTACTGGATCACGTCATCCACCCAGCCGCGCAGGTAGCCCGCCATGATGCCGAGCAGCACCGCCAGAGGCAGAAGCACCAGGGTGGTCAGGGTGCCGATGACGAGGCCGGTGCGTATGCTCTTCAGCGACAGGTAGAGCACGTCCTGCCCCACTTTGTCGGTGCCGAGAACGTGGTAGTGCGCCCCCAGCGTCACCACCGGACCGGCCAGCGCCATCACGGCGCCACAGGCAAGCAGGATGACGTTCCATGGCACATCGGTCCTGCCCTGCCAGATGGCGCGCCAGGCGACGCCGGCGCGAACGCCGCCCTGCCGCGCAAGGGATACGGCGATCGCACCGGCCAGAACCCACCAGAGCAGAAAGGCACCCGCAAAGCCCCGTAGGCATCGGATGAGTACGTCCAGGCCGCGCGACGCTTCGCTGGCGAGGTGGGCGCCACCGTATTTCAGCCTGGCGAACTCCCGCGTCTGCTTGCCGTCCGCGAGCTCGACCGTTTCGCGCGAGTACGCACGCGTGGCGAACGGCGCGGAATAGGTGCGCTCGGCGCTGGCGCGCAGCGGCGCGGCCACCAGGTCGAGCAGCGACAGGACTTCGCCGCCATGAACGATTTTGCCCTTTGCATCCTTCGTCTCCAGGGCCGGACGGAAGTGCCACGAATCGAGCACGCCGACCACGACGAAGGCGCAGAGCACCACCAGCGCGGCCATGCCGCTGCGGCTGTGCGCCACGCGCCGCCAGGGCGCGCGCAGATGCTCCCGGCGGGAGGTGTACCAGGCTGCACACGCGACGACCGCGATCAGCAGGTAGACAAGGACGTCGGTCCAGAGCGCCACCGGCAGGCCGCCTCCCAGCGACCACAGCAGCGCCGCCGCGGCGAGCGGCACGAGCAGCAAACCGGCAAACGCGAAGGCCATCATTCCAGCCGCACCCGCGGATCGACCAGCGTGTAGGAAATGTCGGTGAGGATCAGGCCCACGATGTACAGCACCGAGCCCAGATACACCATGGCGCGCACGACGCCGAAATCCTGCCCCTGGATCGCGTCTATGGTGTAACTCCCCAGACCCGGTATGCCGAAGAAGGATTCGGAAATGAGGCTGCCCATGAACAACAGCGGTATTACCGCCACCACGCCGGTGAGGATGGGAATCATGGCGTTCTTCAGCACGTGGCGAAACAGCACCGTCGTTTCCGCCAGTCCCTTGGCGCGGGCGGTGCGCACGTAGTCCTTGCCGATCTCTTCCAGAAAAATCGTGCGGTACCAGCGGCTCCCCGAGCCGACTCCTCCTATCACGCCGATCAGCATCGGCAGGACCAGGAATTTTGCGGCATCGACACTTGCTTCGAAGCCGGAGATGGGCACGAGGTGCCACAGCTTGCTCACCAGGTATTGCCCGCCGATGATGTAGAAGAGGCCCGATACGGACATCATCGCCACGCACAGCACCACACCCCACAGATCGAGGTAAGTGGCGCGAAAGAACGCCATCAGCATCGCAAACACCACGTTGACCAGCAGGCCGATGACGAACACCGGGAGCGCCAGCGCAAGGCTCGGCCCCATGCGCGTGAGGATCTCGTTGGCGATGCTGCGGCCGTCGTCGGCGTTGCCGAAATCGAAGGCAAACAGCTTGACGGACTTCTGGAAAAAGATCGTCTCGGTGAGTTTGTCGCCCCCCTGGGCGGCGTCGTTGAACAGCATCGGCCGGTCGTAGCCGCGCTCTGCCTTCCACTTCTGAATCACATCGGGGGTGACGCGCTTCGCGCCGAGTTGCATGCGCGCCATGTCGTCGGGTGTGTTGACGACGAAGAACAGCAGGAAAGTGACCAGGTTGACGCCGACCAGAATGGGAATGGCGTACAGCACCCGCCTGATGATGTAGGCAATCATCCCATGCTCATTTGCGGTTGCCCGCCGCTGCCGCGGACAGGCTGGGGCCGGTGGCTGCGCTGTCCAGCGCAGCCATGCGCTCGCGCCGCCGGTAACTGCGAATCGCGGGCAGGGTCGCCAGCACCAGCAGGGCGAGGCCCAGCAGCGGCGGCCACCAGAGCGGACGATTCCATTCGGCACGCCTGGCGGCGCGGGTGGCCGTGTCGACACGATGGAACTTGAGCCCGTTGCGAGCCATGTTGTTCGGCTTGACGTTTTTCAGCCACACATGCGACAGGCCATAGTCCTTCGGATGGTATCCCCAGACCCACGGCGCATCCAGCCTCGCGATAGTCACCATGCGGTCGATGACCGCCTGGCGTTCCGCGCCGTTCGGCATGTTCTTCATCTGTTCGAACAGCAGGTCGTATTGCGGATTCTGGTAGTTGGCGGCGTTCTCGCCCTGCGTCTTGGCCCGGCTCTGCGGTCCGTTCAGCAGGAACATGAAGTTCTCGGGATCGGGATAGTCCGCGTTCCAGCCGAGAAAAAACGTCTGGGTATTGCCCGCGCGGATTTTTTCCTGGAAGCGATTCCAGTCGGTTGCGCGGATCTCGAGCTGTATGTTGAGCTTGCCGAACTGCCGCCGGTACCAGTCCAGGCGCGCTTTGTCGCCGGGTCCGCGATTGACGGTATCGAGATAGATGACGAGCGGCTGTCCGCTGGCCGCATCGCGCCCGCCTGCGTAACCGGCTTCGGCCAGCAACTTCTGCGCTGCCTCGATCGGTTTGCGCCGCAATTTGCCGTCCACCCAGTCGTAGACCACGGGGTTCACGCCTTCGGCGTCCTCGCGGTAGCCGAAGATCCCCGGCGGCAGCGGTCCCATGCCGGCGATGCCTCGACCGTTGGCAAAGATCGATATGAACTCCTCCCAGTCGACCGCAATCGAAATCGCCTGGCGCAGCTTTTTCGCGCGCTCGGACAATCCCCCAACCTGCGGATCGAGAAAATTGAAGGCAAGGTAGTACGTGCTCGTGCCAACCGAGGTGCGAAGGCGGATGCCTTTGTCTTCCATCTCCTGGGACAACTGCGCCTGACCCTCGAAGTTCAGCTGCACCGCCTGGTCGAAATTGTCGGAACTGATGCCCGACTGGTCGTAGTAGCCCTGCATGAACTTGTTCCAGTACGGGATGCCTTCCTTTTCCCGGCTGAAGACGATGCGGTCTATGAACGGGCCGATCTTCCCTGCATCCTCCAGCAGCCCGGCTTCACGGTCCCCGGGGGCGCCGTCCGCGGGATAGGCTTCGCCGCGAAAATTCGGATTACGGTCCAGCACCATGCGCGCATTGGGATTGTTCTCGGCGAGCATGTAGGCGCCGGTGCCCACGGGATACCAGTCGAGCGTGATGTTGCGGCCTTCGTTCATGCCGCGCTGCGCGTGGAACTGTTCCGCCTCGTGCGGCATGGGCGCAAGAAACGGCGTGGCCAGCCAGTAAAGGAACTGCGGATACTTGCCCTTGATGCGCACGCGGTAGGTGTGCCGGTCCAGCACCGTCACGCCATCCATGTCGAAACGGCGAAGATCCAGCCAGGGCAATCCCCGGTCGGCCGCGCCGAATTTCGACTGATGCTCGGCAACCATCCGCTGATTCTCGGCCTTGAGCGTTTCCGCCAGTTCCTTGAGGCCGACGATGTACTCGCTCATGTGACCGAAGATGGGCGACGCGAGCCGCGGGTGGGCGAGGCGCTTGATCTGATAAACATAGTCGTGCGCGGTCAGCTCGCGCGTCCCGGTGCGGGGAAAATCCGAAAGCGAAAACTTTTCGCGAATTTCCCGCTCGCCCATGGCGAGATAAACCGGCTTGCCCGAAGCGTCGCCGGCAAAAGCGGGATGCGGCTGATACAGGATGCCCGGTCGTATCCTGATCTCGTATTCGCTGTACGCGACCTGCGCCGCGGGCGCCTGTTCGCCGAGCACCTTGCCGTCCGCGCCGTAGTAGCGCGCCTTCGGCATGGTTTCGGCGGTGAGCGTCGTCAGCTCGTACGGGCGACGAAGGTAGTGGTACTGCAGCGGCGGTTCGTAGATCTGCCAGATGAAATCCCACTCGTCCGAGGTGTAGGAGCGAGCCGGGTCCAGTGTCTTGGGACGCTCGGTAAAGGACGAGTAAAGAATGTTCTTGCCGCGATCGGCCGCGGGGTAGGGGTCGTTCCATACCTGACCGCATCCGGCGAAGCCGAGTGCTAGCAGAACGATCAATGGGATGAGGCGCATGGCGGCAAAGTGTAGCCCAACGGTACGACAGCGTCACCCTTAGCGCGCGGTCCCATCGGCTATAATTCCCATGGTTCGCCGCCGCTGCGCGAAAGCGGTTCTCCCGCGTCGCCGCGAAGCATGCCGCGACGCTTACAACGAAGGTATTGATGGGATTTCTTTCCGGCAAGCGCGTACTCATAACCGGGGTTCTCAGCCCCCGGTCGATTGCCTACGGCATTGCCAGGGCGGCCAGGCGCGAAGGCGCAGACCTCGCGTTCACCTATCAGAATGACCGGTTTCGCGAGCGCGTGACGGAGATGGCCGGCGAACTCGGCAGCGAGCTGGTATTTCCCTGCGACGTGGAGGATGACGCGCAGATAGCAGCCCTGTTCGATAGCCTGCGCGGCGGTTGGGACGGGCTGGACGGCCTGGTGCACGCGATCGCCTTTGCGCCGCGCGAAGCCGTCGCCGGCGACTTCCTCGAAGGCATCTCGCGCCAGGCGTTCAGAACTGCCCATGAAGTCAGCGCTTATAGTTTTCCGGCTCTCGCGAAGGCGGCGCTGCCGCTGATGGAAGGGCGCAAGGCCGCGCTGCTGACTTTGACTTATCTGGGTTCAATGCGAACCGTGCCGAATTACAACACCATGGGCCTTGCCAAGGCGAGCCTCGAGGCCGGCGTGCGTTATCTTGCGGCAAGCCTTGGTCCAAAAGGCATCCGCGTCAACGCCATTTCGGCCGGTCCCATCAAGACGCTTGCCGCTGCAGGCATTGCGGGCTTCGGCAAGATCCTGAAGCACGTGGAAGAGAATGCGCCGCTGCGGCGCAACGTCACCATCGATGACGTCGGCAACGTTGCCGCATTCCTGCTGTCCGATCTCGCCGCGGGCATTACCGGCGAAATCACGCACGTCGATTCCGGATTCAGCAATGTGGTCGGCGGGATGCCCTCTGAAGCAATGCGGAGTGAGTAGCGCCGGGCAGCGCGCAGATGTGGCGCAGGCTTCCGCGCTTACTGTTTCTTTTCGAGCGCAGCCTTGTTTATTTCCACACCCGCGCGGGCGCGCAGTGCGGAAACGAATGCACGGAATTCCATTGCGCCTTCGGCCCTGCCCAATTCGGCCTGCGCCGCTTTCAGTTTGGCGTCGTCGGGTGTCGCCTGTACAACTTTGCCGATTCGGTAAATCGCGTAAGCATCCGGCAATTCGACCCCCGCATAGGCGGGCAATTTCGACACGTCGGTCCGGAAGACCGCATTCAGGCTTTCGCCTGCCATACCTTTCGGATCTTCGCGCGAAATGCTCCTGGTCGCCCCGAAATTCGCCGCGCCGCCCTCCCCTTTTTTCAGGGTTTCAAGCTGCGCCAGTCCCTGCTTTCTGGCCAGGGCCATGGACTCGCGGCGCGTCAGCAAACGTCCGATGTCCGCCTTGACCTCGTCGAACGGGCGCACTGTCGTCGGCCTGTGTTCCAGCAGTCTCACCGACACTATGGTCCCCGTCGCGGCCTCCAGCGCCTCGGAGTTGCGCTTGTTCTTCAGCACATCGTCGGAAAACATCGCCGAAAGCACCTTCGGTCCGTTTAGCAGTTCCACTTCCGACTTGCGGCGCGTCGTCCAGCCGGACTGGAGAATCTGGATCTTGAAGCGTTCCGCTACCGGCTTGAGGGAGTCCGGCTGCTCGTAGACCAGATTGGCGAACACCTCCGCCGCTTCGGCGTACTTGCGTCCCGCGCGCTGCTTTTTCAGTTCGCGCTCAAGCTCGTCGCGCGCCTGCTCAAAGGGCTTGACCTTGGCAGCCTTGATATTGGCAAGGCGAATTATGTGGATGCCGAAATCCGACTCGACAAGGCCGCTGATTTCGCCGGGCTTGAGGCTGAATGCCGCATCTTCGAATGGCTTCACCATCATCCCGCGCGAGAAAAATCCGACGTCGCCGCCCTTGGAAGCGGAACCGGGATCGCCTGAATTAGCTTTCGCCAGTTCCGCGAAACTGCCCGGCAATTTCCTGGCCTTGTCGAGCAGCGACTGCGCCGTTTCCCTGGCTTTCGCCTTGTCGTCGGCGGTCGCGCCGGACTTGAACGGGACAAGTATGTGGCTCGCCTGACGCTGCTCCGCTTCGCCGAAGCGCGTTATGCTGGATTCGTAGACTGATTTGAGCTCGGTAGAGTCGATCTTTTCATCGGCTTCCAGCGCCACCGCGTTGAGCGTGGCGTATTCGACACGCACCTGTTCCGGCACCTCGAACTGCGCCTTGTTGCCGTCGTAATAGGCCTGGACCGCCTCGGGTGTGATCTTGACCGCGCCCGCGAACGCGTCTGCCTTGATCAGGCGCTCGGCAATCTCGCGCTTCTGTTGCCGAGGCATCACCACCTGCTTCGCCTGCTGCAGCGACGCGATGCCGAAATCGGACAGAGGCAGCGTCAGTTGCTGCATCATCAGGTCTCGGCGCAGTATCGATTCGAAACTCGCGGGCACCTGGCCTTCGCTGCGCACCGTCTCCTCATAGCGTGCCATCGAAAATTTTCCGCCATCCTGGAATGCCGGGTGAGTGGCAATGAATTCCCGCAGCCGCGCATCATCGACCAGCAGATCATTCTTTACCGCGTACTGGGCAAGCAGCCGCTGCGTGATCATGCCTTCCAGCACTTCCGCACGGAATTCCGGGGTGTCAAACCGGACGGCATCGAAATTGCGCCCCAGCATCGTGCGCAAGCGATCCTGCTGCGCTCGCAGCGACTCGGCGAATTCCTGCTCGGTGATCGTCTGGTCGCCCACCTTGGCGGCGCTCCCCATGGCTCCACCCGAGCGCTGAAAGGACTCCACGCCCCAGAAAGCGAACGGCGGCACTATCACCAGCGCCAGAACGATCTGGAGCAGGCGCTTGTTCCGGGCTACGAAATCAAACATGCGGCAGCTCCGCAAAAAAACAAAAGGCGAACCGAGGTTCGCCTGACGCTTGCGAGTGTGTGGCGGAGTGGACGGGACTCGAACCCGCGACCCCCGGCGTGACAGGCCGGTATTCTAACCAGCTGAACTACCACTCCTTACACTCGCTGGTGGGTGCTGACGGGATCGAACCGCCGACATTCGCCTTGTAAGGGCGACGCTCTACCAGCTGAGCTAAGCACCCCCTTCAACAACCAGCCCGTCGCATACCTGCGTACGCCTCGAGCCTGTCAAAGAGGATGTTCAGTTTACAGCATCTTTAAGCGCTTTTCCAGCACGAAACTTCGGAACTCTCGCCGCCTTGATTTTTATTTCCGCGCCGGTCTGGGGATTGCGACCGCTACGCGCTGCGCGCCTGCCGACATAGAAAGTGCCGAACCCCACCAGCGTTACCATGCCGCCCTTCTTCAGCGAAAACTTGATCGCGCTCACTGTTGCTTCGAGTGCGCGTCCCGCCGCGGCCTTCGAGATGTCCGCCGATTTGGCGATCTGATCGATGATTTCAATTTTGTTCACTGAACCCCCCCTGGATGCCCTGCCGATTGCCGCGATGGATTTACGCGAGTATGCACGCGGTGACCCTGAATTGTTGCCTTGTTTGAAATTGACCGCCGCGGTCGACTTTATAGCAACGGTAAAACCGCGGTGTCAAGAAAGAAACGCGCAACAGCCGCGCGGAAAGTGGAAACAAAGATCGCCGCTCCGCCGTTGCGCGTGCTGGCGCGTGCTTCAGTGCGTGATGACGGTCGTGGCGGACTTGTCGTCCGCGGCGGGCGGGAGCGGCGCCACCTCGCCCGTCTTCACCGGCTCGGGCATGCGCTCCAGCGCGAGTTCGATCACCTGTTCAATCCATTTAACGGGAATGATTTCGAGTTTGTTCTTGATATTGTCGGGAATCTCAACGAGATCCTTGACGTTTTCCTCGGGAATCAGGACGGTCTTGATGCCGCCACGGTGAGCGGCAAGTAACTTCTCCTTCAATCCGCCGATCACCAGAACTTCCCCGCGAAGCGTGATTTCACCCGTCATTGCAACATCCGCGCGCACCGGTATGCCGGTCAGAATGGAAATCATGGCCACGCACAGCGCTGCACCGGCGCTCGGACCGTCCTTGGGCGTCGCACCTTCGGGCAAGTGGATGTGGATGTCGTTCTTCTGGTAGAAATCCTCGACCACGCCAAGCTTGGAAGATCGGTTGCGCACCACGCTCAGCGCTGCCTGTATCGACTCCTGCATGACCTCTCCCAGCTTGCCGGTGGTGATGGTCTTGCCCTTGCCCGGCATCGTCACCGCCTCTATGGTCAGCAATTCGCCGCCGACCTCGGTCCATGCAAGACCGGTAACCTGCCCGACCTGATTCTTCTTCTCCGCGATCCCGTAGGTATAGCGGCGCACGCCGAGAAATTTGTCCAGATTCTTGGGCGTGACGGCAATCTTCTTGATGCTTTCCTTGGTGACCAGTATCTTCACCGCCTTGCGGCAGATCTTGGATAGTTCACGCTCCAGGCTGCGCACGCCTGCCTCCCGGCTGAAGTAGCGGATGATGTCGCGCACCCCCGAATCCGTCAGCGTCAACTCGTCCTTCTTCAGCCCGTTGTTCTTCAGCTGCTTGGGCAACAGGTAGCGCGTGGCGATATTGACCTTCTCATCTTCGGTATAGCCGGAGATGCGGATGACTTCCATTCTGTCGAGCAGCGCCGCCGGAATATTGAGGGTATTGGCGGTTGCAACGAACATGACTTCCGACAGGTCGTACTCTACTTCGACGTAGTGATCGACGAAGGTGTGGTTCTGCTCCGGATCGAGGACTTCAAGCAGCGCCGACGACGGGTCGCCCCGGAAATCCATGCCCATCTTGTCGACTTCGTCCAGCAGGAAGAGGGGATTGCGGACACCCACCTTGGTCATGTTCTGCAGAATCTTGCCCGGCATCGAACCGATGTAGGTGCGCCGGTGCCCGCGTATCTCCGCTTCGTCGCGAACGCCGCCCAGCGACATGCGCACAAACTTGCGGTTGGTGGCTCTGGCGATCGACTGGCCGAGCGAGGTCTTCCCGACCCCGGGCGCCCCCACCAGACACAGGATGGGCGCCTTCACCTTGAACACGCGGCTCTGCACCGCGAGGTACTCGACTATGCGCTCCTTAACCTTCTCCAGGCCGTAATGATCCGCATCCAGGATTTTTTCCGCGACCCCGATGTCGCGTGAAATCTTGCTGCGTTTTTTCCATGGAAGATTGATCAGCGTTTCAATGTAGTTGCGCACCACTGTCGCTTCGGCCGACATGGGCGACATCAGCCGCAGCTTCTTCAGTTCGCCGTCGACTTTCTTGCGCGCACCCCTGGGCATGCGGGACGCCTTGATGCGCTTTTCCATCTCCTCGAGATCGGCGCCATCTTCGCCTTCGCCAAGTTCCTTCTGAATGGCCTTGACCTGCTCGTTCAGGTAGTACTCGCGCTGACTCTTCTCCATCTGGCGCTTCACCCGACCGCGTATGCGCTTTTCCACCTGGAGAATGTCGATTTCCGTCTCGAGTTGCGACAGCAAGTGCTCGAGACGCGTCTTGACATCGAACATTTCCAGCACCTGCTGTTTCTGCTCGAGTTTAAGCGGCAGATGCGCGGCTATCGTGTCCGCCAGCCGGCCTGCTTCCTCTATTCCGGCAAGCGAAGTCAGAATTTCCGGCGGGATTTTCTTGTTCAGCTTCACGTATTGGTCGAATTGCGCGATCAGCGCGCGGCGCATCGCTTCGACCTCGGTCGTTTCCTCCGGGTCGGGCGGCAGCGGCAGCGCATCGGCAACATAGTGCGTGCGCGCGTCGGATATGTCATGGATGCGCGCCCGCTGGTTGCCTTCCACCAGCACCTTGACGGTGCCGTCCGGCAGCTTGAGCATTTGCAGGATGTTGGAGATGCATCCGATCTTGTACATGTCTTCGGCGGACGGCTCATCCTTGGCTGCGGATTTCTGCGCAACCAGCAGAATGCTCTTACCCGCCTCCATGGCGATCTCCATCGCCTTGATGGATTTGGGGCGCCCGACGAACAGCGGGATCACCATATGCGGGAAGACCACGACATCCCGAAGTGGTAAAAGCGGAAACTGGGTGATTTCGTTCGTTGCGTCGCTTGCGCTAGCCATGGCGTTCCAGTAAGTGAGTAAGGCAGTTAGGTCTATTGGGACGACGAGACGGATTTCAAGTCAATCGGGCGATGCACGCAGCCTGCGCCGCAGCAACCGGCGTGCGACGGCTTGCCGGTTACTGCACCGATCCTGCTACTTTCGGCTGGTCGGCGTAAATCATTAGGGGTTTTCCTTCGCCAAGAATGGTGGCCTCGTCCACCACGACCTTGCTCAGATTATCCATGCCGGGAAGGTCGAACATGGTATCGAGCAAAACCATCTCCAGGATCGAACGCAGGCCGCGCGCGCCGGTCTTCCTGGCCAGCGCCTTTTTTGCTATGGCATTCAGACCCGGCAGGCGGACCTCGAGGTCGACGCCTTCCATCGCGAAAAGCTTTTCGTACTGCTTGATCAGCGCGTTCTTGGGCTCGGTGAGAATCTGGATCAATGCTTTTTCGTCGAGTTCTTCCAGCGTGGCAACAACGGGAAGACGGCCGACGAACTCCGGAATCAAACCGTACTTGATGAGATCTTCTGGCTCGACGGTGCGCAGGATCTCGCCGATGTCCTTGCTGTTTTTCAGGCTGCGCACATCCGCGCCGAATCCTATCCCGCTCCTTTCGGAGCGGTTGCGTATGATCTTCTCCAGCCCGTCGAACGCCCCGCCGCATACAAACAGGATGTTGGTGGTGTCGACCTGGACGAAATCCTGGTTCGGATGCTTTCGCCCGCCCTGCGGGGGCACCGAAGCGATAGTCCCTTCTATGAGTTTCAGCAGTGCCTGCTGAACGCCTTCACCCGAAACGTCCCGCGTTATCGACGGGTTATCGGACTTTCGCGAGATCTTGTCGATCTCGTCGATATACACAATGCCGCGCTTCGCCTTGTCGACATCGTAATCGCAGTTCTGCAGCAGTTTCTGGATGATGTTCTCGACATCCTCGCCCACGTAACCCGCTTCGGTCAGCGTGGTCGCATCCGCAATGACGAAAGGCACATTCAGCAGCCGCGCCAGTGTCTGCGCGAGCAGCGTCTTCCCCGAGCCAGTCGGCCCCACCAGGAGAATGTTCGACTTTGCCAGTTCGACTTCGTCGGTCTTGGAGAGGTGCTTGAGTCTCTTGTAGTGGTTATACACCGCCACCGAAAGGATCTTCTTCGCCAGTTGCTGCCCGATCACATACTCGTCGAGGATCGCGCAGATCTCGCGGGGTGTGGGCAGGTCCGACTTCGCCGGTTTGCCGCTCTTGTCGGATGCGGTCTCTTCGCGAATGATGTCGTTGCACAGTTCTATGCATTCGTCGCAAATGAAAACCGATGGTCCGGCGATCAGCTTCCTCACCTCGTGCTGGCTTTTCCCGCAGAAGGAACAGTAAAGGAGCTTCTCGCCGCTAGTCTTTTCAGTCATTGGCCCGCCCTCGTTACTTCGGAGCTTCCACTCTCTTCGTCAGCACCCGGTCGACCAGCCCGTACTTCACCGATTCTTCGGCCGAAAGAAAATTGTCGCGATCGGTGTCCCGCGCGACTTTTTCGATGTCCTGGCCTGCGTGCCTGGCCATGATCTCGTTCAGCTTCGCCTTGAGGTACAGGATTTCCTTTGCATGGATTTCGATGTCCGAGGCCTGACCCTGGAAACCGCCCATGGGCTGATGGATCATGATCCGCGAATTCGGCAGGCAATGGCGCTTTCCCTTGGCCCCCGCGCACAGGAGCAGCGCGCCCATGCTTGCAGCCTGCCCGACGCATAGTGTCGAAACGTCGGGCTTGATGAACTGCATGGTGTCGTAAATCGCAAGACCGGCCGAAACCGAACCACCCGGCGAGTTGATGTAGAAGAATATGTCCTTGTCCGGATTCTCCGACTCCAGGAACAGGAGTTGCGCCACGATCAGGTTCGCCGAAATCTCGTTTACCGGACCGACCAGGAACACCACGCGTTCCTTGAGCAGGCGCGAATAGATATCGTAGGCGCGTTCGCCACGGCCGCTCTGCTCGACGACCATGGGCACCAGTCCCAGCGACTGGGTGTCCGCGCCCATGCTCTGCGGCGCGAACTGCGAACGTTCCGGTCCCTGATGCGAACCGGGCTGCCAAGCCGACTGGTTGCCCCAGATCATGCCTGCGCTCCCGCTCTGCCCATCAATTCGTCGAAACCGATCGCCTTGTCCTCGACTTTGGCGTGTTCAAGCAGCCACCTGACCACGTTGGCCTCCACGGCCATGCCCTCGAACTCGTTCAGACGCTGCGCATCCGAATACATCCATTTTATCACCTCGGAAGGCTGCTCGTAGGTCGCGGCGTAGTCATCGACGAACGCGCGCACTTGCTCCGGAGTCGCTACCAGATTTTTCTGTTTCACCAGTTCGCCAACCACCAGTCCCAGCGACACACGGCGCTTCGCCTGCGTCTCGAACATCTCCGGATTGATCGGCAGATTCTCCATCTTGATGCCCCGCTTCTCGAGGTCCGCCCGCGCAGCCTGAACCATGCGCTGCAATTCCATGTCGACCAGCGCCTTGGGCACATCGAACTTCGAAGCATCCAGCAATGCCTGCATCGCCTTTTGCTTCAGGTCGCTATCGATCCGCTTCCTGACTTCGCGTTCGACGTTGGACTTGACATCCTGGCGCATCTTGCCGATATCGCCGTCCTCGACACCGAGCGTCCTGGCGAACTCCGCATCCACCTCCGGAAGCTTCGGCGCCTCGACCTTGTTCGCCTTCACTTCGAAAACGGCCATCTTGCCCGCTACTTCCTTCGCACCGTAATCATCCGGAAATTTGAGGTCGAACGACCTGGATTCGCCGCCCGACATGCCGGTCACGTTCTTCTCGAACTCCGGCAGCATGCGGCCTTCGCCAAGGACAATAGCCATGCCGCTGCCTTTGCCGCCGGGGAATTCGGTGCCGTCTATCGTGCCCGTGAAATCCACCGTAACACGGTCTCCGAGCACCGCCGGCCTGGGCGCGTCCTCGTAGGTCACGCGCTGCTTGCGCAGTATGGCGATCGTGCTGTCCACGTCCGCATCGCTCACCGTCAATGCGAGCCGCTCTATTCTGCTGTTGCCCACGTCCCCGAGAGCGACCTCGGGATAAACCTCGAATGTGGCGCTGAACGCGAGGTCGTTGCCGTTGCCGCCCGCGTCCTTCGGTTCGATGCGCGGATAACCGGCGACTCTGAGATTCTGCTCGCGCACGGCATCGGTGAAGGTTTTCTGCACCGCATCGCCGATCACCTCGGAGCGGATCTGCGACCCGTATTGCTGCGCCACGATCTTCATGGGCACCTTGCCCGGCCGAAAGCCGTGCATCTTGATCGTCCGGGACATTTCCTTCAGGCGCCGCTCGACCGCCTTCTCGATCTGGTCAGACGGCACGGCCATGTTCAGCCGGCGTTCCAGCTTGCTTATCGTTTCGATGCTCGTTTGCATTTGGAACCAAAAATAAAAAAACCGCGTTGATACAACCCCGTCAAATCACGCAATGCATCCGCTGCACGGGAATCGGGGCTCACCCCCGAATCACGTGATGGTGCGAAGGAAGGGACTCGAACCCCCACGCCGTTAGGCGCTGGAACCTAAATCCAGTGCGTCTACCAATTCCGCCACCCTCGCCGCGGACCCTGGCCGCCGCCTTGCAACCACAAGCAAAAAAATACGGCTGGAAAAGCAGCCCGCCGCATTTCAGACAGGACAATCGAAGGCTAACCGCATACCGCGCTGAATTCTACCTGATTCGCCTCTATACTGTCAGCCTTAGTCTTGTCCAACGAGGTATGAGCCTGGAGGAAGGCTCGACATTCCATTGAGGAATGAGCCTGGAAGGGCACAAGGGAGGTGGCAAGGCGGCTGACAGGCAAGCTGCGCGGGCGCGGTGGGTTGATCATCTACGGATGGTCATCGAC
>SHXF01000120.1 GCA_009693435.1 Betaproteobacteria bacterium
CGCAAAGCTGGCCTTCGCGCCCCGTCCGGGTCGTGGCGGCCTATCCGGCGGGCGGCAGCATCGACATCGTCGCGCGGCTGGTCAGCCAGCGGCTCGCCGAGGCGCTCGGGCAGCCGTTCATCGTCGAGAACAAGGCGGGCGCCGCGGGCAACATCGGCACCGACTTCGTCGCCAAAGCGGGGCCGGACGGCTACACGCTCCTCATGGGAAGCGCGGCGGCAATCTCCTCGGCGCCGAACGTCTACGCGAAGCTTCCCTATGATCCGCAGAAGGATCTGCTGCCGATCGTGCTGGTCGCCAACCAGCCGAACGCGCTCATCGTGAGGCCGGGCCTCGCGGCGAACAACGTGAAGGAATTCATCGCGCTCGCTCGCGCCAACCCAGGCAAGCTCAACTACGGCTCATCCGGCGTCGGCGCGTCGCAGCACATGACGGCCGAACTCTTCGCCATGATGACCGGGGTGCAGATCACGCACGTCCCCTACAAAGGTGGCGCGCCCGCGATGACCGACCTGATGAGCGGGCAGATCGACTTCATGTTCGATCCGGTGCCCACCTCGATTCAGGTCGTGCGCTCGGGCAAGGTGCGCGCCCTGGCGGTGACCTCTCTGCGGCGCTCGGAGGTCATGCCGGATCTGCCTTCGATGGCCGAGGCGGGGCTGGAAGGTTTCGAATTGCGCGGCTGGATCGGCCTGCTCGCGCCGGCGAACACGCCGCGCGAACTGGTCCTGCGCCTCAATGGCGAAGTCCTCAAGATGCTCGCCGGTGACCTGCGCGGCAAGCTGCTCGAACTTGGCCTCGACGTGGCAGGCGGAACGCCCGAGCAGTTTGCCGCCTTCATCCGCGAGGACATCGCCAAGTACGGCCGGATCGTCAAGGCCGCCGGCATGCCGCAACAATGACTTTCCAGGAGACACGTTCATGACTTTTGCCATCGCCGGCCGCTGCGAGCGCACCGGCCGCCTCGGCGTCGCCATCGCCACCAATCCCATCGGCGTCGGCGCGCGCTGCCCGTTCATCGCCCCCAATGCCGGCATCGTCGTCACGATGGCGCGCACCGACCCGCGGCTCGGTCCCTTCGGACTCAACCTGCTGCGCCAGGGGTATGCCGCGAGCGCGGTGCTGGCGCAGATCGCCGCGAGCGACCCAGGCATCGAGCACCGGCAGCTCTGCGTGATCGACCGCGATGGCGCGAGCGCCGCGCGGACCGGAGCCCATAACAGCGACTGGTCCGGCGCCCTTACCCGACGCAATCTCGTTTCAATGGGCAACAAGCTCACCAGTCCGCGAACGGCCGATGCGATGGCGGAATCGTGGGAGAAAACGGGAAAGATGGACCTGGACGAACGCCTGCTGCTCGCTCTCGAGGCCGGCCGCGACGCGGGCGGCCAGGTGGGCGGCCAGCATTCCTGCGGGCTGCTGGTCTACGACCGCGACGTACACGCCTACGCGGACCTGCGCGTCGACCTGCACGACGAGCCGATCGGCGAGCTGCGCCGCATCTACGACCTGGCCCGGCCGCTGCTTCCCTACTACTATGGCCGGGCCGGCAACCCCGACGCTTTCGGCACCGAGGCGGAGTGGATGGCGAAGCAGGGCAAGCAGTACAACCTGTCGACCTGAGGCCCGCCATGCCGCGACTGCTTCGCCTGCTCGCCGCCCTCGCCGTCGCCGCGTGCGCCGCAGGGCAGGTGGCAGCACAAGGTTTCCCGTCGAAACGCATCCATGTGATCGTGCCTTATCCGCCGGGCGGCGCGACGGATTTCGCCGGGAGGGTGCTCGGACAGTACCTCCCGGCGGCGCTGGGTCAGACGGTCGTCGTGGAGAATCGCGTCGGCGGTGCGGGCGTGAACGGCGCGATTCACGTTTCCAAGGCGGATCCGGATGGCCATACGCTGCTGGTTGCGCCGGTCGGGCTGATGGTGCTCGGCCCCTAACTCATGACGGCCCTGCCCTACGACGTGCAGCGCGACTTCATCCCGGTCACGAACCTGATCTCCGGGCCGGCGGTCCTGGTGGTTCATCCCTCACGTCTCCTCAGAAATTCGTCGCCAAATAAATACGCTTCTGCTACACCGCTAACAGGTGTGGCCTGCGCGCGGCGAGGATGCCGCCAGCGTGCAGGCAAGAGTTTTGCCGCGCGTCGATGTGGCAGCGCGCTTGCGCGGGCAGTGGGCATGAATATCTTACGTGCGAATTGTTGTGTAATCGCACAACACTATTGACAGTATATACGATACTGAAATAGATATTATATTAATAAAGTATTACTTTCATGCCTTACAATTTACCTCTGAAGGCGTGGTCCAGGTTTCACATGGTGCGACCAAACGCAATACTGGTTGCGTTTGGTTCCCGGTACTTTTTCCTGCCCTCAGGCAGCGGCCTTGGCCGTGATCGGCGCGCGCGGCCGCGCGGCTTCACCAGGTTCGATGCCGAAGTCGAAGGCGAGCGAATACCAGGGCCCGCCGACGTGCGCCTCTGGCGCCTGCTCATCGTGGCGCACGTAGTCTCCCACCAGAGCGCGCGTCACGCCAAACTGCGAGTCGGTTTCCAGGTGCGGGTCGTCGGCCGGGTAGACCTGCGAGGCGATGGTCTTGTAACCGGGCTTGTAGATGAGGAAATGCAGATGCGCCGGGCGGTAGTTGTGGCGGCGCTGGGCGTTGAGCAGCGCGCCCGTGGGCCCGTCAAGCGGCACCGGGTAGCCCGCCGGCCGCACGCTGCGGAACGAGAAGCTGCCATCGGCCAGGGTGGTGAATACGCCGCGCAGATTCATCTCGGCCTGGGTCGGGTCCTGGTTTTCGTACAGACCCTGCGGCGTCGAGTGCCAGACGTCGACCTCGGCGCCTGCCACCGGACGGCCATCGAGGTCACGCACATGGCCTTTGAAGAAGAGCGCCGGACCGGGCACCGGCGAGCGCACCAGCGACTCACCGTCGTGGCAGTGCGGCGCACCACTGCGCCAGAACGGCCCGAGGTTGTTGGCCTGCGTGGGGGCGGTGCCGCCCCTGCCGTTGTTCAGCAGGGCCACCAGATTGGAGACGCCGAGCGACCCGCAGATCAGCATCACTTCGTTGTGGCTGGCGGTGGTGAGCTGGCCGAGCGCCGCAACGTAGCCGACTGCCTGCTGGAATTCGCGTTCGGTGAGGCGCGTTTCCAGGATGAAGCCGTGCAGGTGGCGCACCAGCGATTCGAGGATTTCCTTGGTGCGCGCGTCCGGGGTGTTCTGCATCCCGGCGAGCACGGCGGGAGTTACGTCTTGCTGGGTCTCGATGAGCATGGGCGCCCCTGTCCCTATTGTTGCCGGACCAGACTGTAACCTTTCGCGCGCATGCAATCGGACAGGATGGTTTGCAGCGCGCCCGCGTCTGGCCCCGGGTTGAACGAAGGCATCATCACCGTCACCGGCCCGCCGCGGCTGCCGACGACCGTCGGGACCTGCGTGTTGATCGAACCGAGCCTGCGCGCCGAGAGTATCGCCTTCTGCTCGCATTGCTCGAGGTCAGCATCGGTCTGGCGCGCGGCCTGCACCGGGTCGGTGTCCGGTTTTTGCCAGCGCAACTCAGCGCACCCCGCCAGACCGAGGAGAATAACGAGGCAAAGTGCTCCGAGCTTGGTTTGCATGGCTGTTTCGGCGCGTATTCGTGCCGCGTTCGTGCTGCATTCGTGCTTGCCCGAATCAAGCGGACAGGTGCAGAATCCAGCCTCCAGTTGAGCGAAAAAGAAGCATGCACGCCAAAGCCCTGTTGGGCAACCTCAGACTGGTGTCCGGCCTGATCCTCGTGTTGTTTGTCGCCAGTCATCTTGCCAATCTTTCGATCGGCCTGCACTCGCTTGCGGCCATGGACGAGTGGCGGGCCACCCTGATGGAGCCGTGGCAGACACGGCTCGGCCGGGCCTTGCTTCTGGGCTCGGCGCTCCTGCATGCCGCGCTCGGGCTGTACGCGATGGCCGCGCGCCATTCGCTCGCGATGAGCCGCACGGACGTGGTGCAACTGATTCTCGGTGTGTTGACGCCGCCGCTGCTGTTCAACCACGTCCTGATGACGGGGGTGGCAAGCACTCTGGATGCCGACTATGCGCCCAGCTACGGTCAGATTCTTGCGGTCTACTGGAGTCTCGCGCCGGTGTATGCGTTTCAGCAGCTGTTTGTGGTGATTTTCGTCTGGGTGCACGCGGCGCTCGGCCTGTATACCTGGCTGGTGCTCAAGCCGCTCTGGCGGCGCATCGGCGGGATTGTTCTGCTGCTGCTTTTCGCCGTGCCGATCGTCGCGCTGCTGGGGTTTGCGGAAGCCGGCAAGGAGGTGGTCGAGGCGCTCGCCAAGGATGCGGGAATGCGCGCCTATGTCAGCAGCAACGCCGAACGCATCAACCAGATCCGTGCGCAGCTCAACGCGATGCAGGCCAACATGCTGCTCGTGTATGGCGGCCTGGTGTTGCTGACACTGGGGACCTTTGTCCTTCGCATCCTGCGCAACCGGTTGTTCTCGGTGCGTGTCGACTATGACGCCGGCCTGGTGGCGCAAGGCCGGCGCGGACTGTCGATCCTGGAACTCAGCCGCATGAACCAGATTCCGCATGCGGATGTCTGCTCGGGACGCGGCCGGTGTGGCACCTGCCGCGTGCACATCGAGCACGGCGCGGATCAACTGTCGGTGAGCAACGACATCGAACACACCATCCTTGCCCGGATTCACGCTTCGCCAGGCGCGTGTGCTGGGCAAAGGTGTGTCGGTGACGCGTGTTCTGCCGGCCTATGCCGATGCCTCGGCGGCGCGCCATCCGCATGACTGGATCACCGATCCGAGCACGCCGGACACTGACACGGCAAGGCCGGCCTGATGAGCGCAGATCGGGGCATGGCCGGCATGGCGATGACGACTCTTGCCGGCGCAAGAGACCGCATCGCCGCCTTGGGCAGCGACCTCGCGCAGGCGCCTGTCGAGATGCACGGCCTGTCCTCGGCGATGTCCGCTGCGCTGATCAGCGGCAGCGGCGTCAGAGCGTTCACCTACCTGCTGATTTTGCTGCTGATCGGTGTCGGTGTGGAGTGGCTCTACTGGACCTACGCGTACACGTCTTTGCGCGCGGTCGAGTCGACGCCGGTGTCTTCCCCGCGGCATGCGTTCAGGCTTGGACTGCGCCGTCTGGCTTTGCTTGGGTCCGGGCTGGTATTGTTTGCGTTCGCCACGCTTGGCGCGTCCGCCGCATTCAGCTGGCCCAAGGGCGTGCACGAAGCCGTGCTCGCCCTGACCTTGCTGGTGCTGGTGCTGCGCCTCGCGTGGCTTGCTGTGGCCGTCGTACTGGCGCCGGCATCTGCTGCATTGAGACTGGTGCCGGTCGCGCAGGGGAAAGTCCGCTGGCTCGCTGCGACGCTGATTGGTGTTGCCGCGTTGCTGGCCTTCGGGCGCTTTGTGCCGGACCTGGCCGAGCAGATCGGCGGGGCGCGCCATAGCGCTGCGGCATGCGCTTGGTCACGTCCTCACTGACTGCTGCGCTGTTGCTGATCGCCGTGTTCGCATTCATGCGTGGGCCGGTGGCGGCCGTCGCGCCCGGCTCCAAGCGCCGGCTGCCGCAGTTTCCGCTATCGCTGGTGGTTGCTTTGATGATTCTCGCGGTGTTTGCGCTCTGGCTGCTGCGCTCGGCCACGGCGGCGTCCATCGCGGCCATCGTGTGTGTCGTCATCGTGCTGCAGATCGCGCTGCACGATCTGGTGTTCTTTTTCTGGCAAGACGAACTTGAGGCCGAAGCGGCCGCAGCGGCCGCAGTGGCGGGTGCGGCGACAGCGATGGATGCGCACGATACGCACCATAGCGATGTTGCCGCCCCGGCCCTGCTGCCGAGCATTGTGCTGTCGACGGCGCGCTTTGTGCTCGTGTTGCTGGGTTTGGGCGCCTGTGCCCTGACGCTCAACGCGCCGCTCGCCGGGCTGGCCACGAGCGTGAATCCTGTCACGCGTATCGGCGTGCATTTGCTCGGCGTGGCCGCGCTGGCGCTGTTCACGCACCTCGTCTGGATCGTGGTGAGGACCACCATCGACCATCGCTTGCGCCGCATCGGGCCGCACGATCCACACGGTGTACCCAATCCCAATGCACGCCTGCTGACCTTGCTGCCGCTGCTGCGCACCACCGCCGCGGTGTTGCTCCTTGTCATGCTGGTGTTGTCGTCGCTGTGGGCCCTTGGCATCGAGATCACGCCGCTGCTGGCGGGCGCCGGCGTGATCGGCCTCGCAGTCGGCTTCGGCGCGCAGGCACTGGTGCGCGACGTGATCGCAGGGGTCTTCTTTCTGGCCGAAGACGTGTTTCGCGTCGGTGAATACATCGAGAGCGGCACCACCACCAAGGGAACGGTCGAGCGGATTACGCTGCGCACCGTGGCGCTGCGTCATCACAACGGCCCGCTGCATTTCGTGCCCTATGGGGCGCTGGGCACCGTGCGCAACAATTCACGCGACTGGGTGATAGAGAAGTTCAACCTGCCCCTGCCGATCGACGCCGACAGTGAAAAAATCCGCAAAATGATCAAGAAAATCGGCCTCGCCATGCTGGAGGATCCGGACATCGGCCACATGCTGCGCATGCCGTTGAAGAGCAAACTCGCGCGCATCGACCCCGGCGTGAAGATCTTCCGCTGCAAATTCGAGACCGCGCCGGGTCACCAGTTCGACGTGCGAGCACAGGCTTTCAAGCGCATCGAAGCAGAACTTAAGAAGCTCGGCATCCCGTTTGCCGACGGCAATCAAACGATCATCATGGAGCGGCCACCGACCGCAGGAGTCGAGCTGCCGCCAGCCGCAGTGGTGGCGCCCGCTTAGGCCCGCGCCACGTGCAGCATCGCCTGCACGCTGCGGTCCACGTCGGCTTCAGTCGTGGCCCAGGACGACACGCTGATGCGCATCGCGGTGCGGCCCTGCCAGAGGGTGACTCCGGCCCAGCAGGTGCCCTCCGCCCGGACGCCTTCGATCACACGCGCGGTCTCCTGTGCACCCCCGAACGCGACCAGCACCTGGTTAAGCACCACGTCGTTGAGGATCGCGAACCCGGCGGCCGACAGTTGTTCGGCGAAGCGCCGCGCGAGCGCGCAGTTGCGCTCGATGAGATCAGCAATCCCTGCGCGGCCCAGCGAATGCAGCGCGGCCCAGATTTCGACACCGCGCGCGCGGCGCGAAAGTTCCGGCGTGAAGTCGCAAGGGTTGCGGCCTTCGCTTTGCGTGGGCAGGTACTCCGCGGTGATCGCCATCGCCGCCTGTAGCGCGCCCGCATCGCGCACAAAAGCCAGCCCCGAGTCATACGGCACGTTGAGCCACTTGTGCGCGTCGGTGGCCCAGGAGTCCGCCTGTTCGATGCCATCCGCGAGGCGCGCACGCGTCGGCGCCGCGGCAGCCCACAAGCCGAATGCGCCGTCCACGTGCACCCAGGCGCCTGCGGCATGCGCCCGGCTGCAGATCTCGCCGATCGGATCGAACGCGCCGGTGTTCACGTTGCCGGCCTGCGTGCAGACGATGGTCGGGCCGGCGATCGGTGGCAACGCTTCGATCCGCATGCGTCCCTGATTGTCGACCGGCACCTTCACCACGCGGCTGCGTCCCAGACCGAGAATGCCGAGGGACTTGGACACCGAAGGATGACCTTCGGCGCCGACCAGCACCGTGATCGGCGGCGCGCCGAACAGGCCATCGGCCTCGACGTTCCAGCCGGCTTGCTCGAGCACTGCATGGCGCGCCGCGGCGAGGGCGCACAGGTTCGCGACTGTGGCGCCGGTGACAAAGGCGCCGCCGGCGTCGCGCGGCAGGTGTAGTAGATCCAGCAACCAGCCAAGCGCCACCTGTTCGATGTGCGCCGTGCCGGGCGTCGCGTGGTAGAAGGCGCTGTTCTGATCCCAGGCGCCGGCCAGCCAGTTCGCACCCAGGGCAACCGGCAACGCTCCGCCGATCACGAAACCGAAAAACCGCGGCCCCGCCATCGCCACCGAGGCCGGAGAACCCGCTTCGTCGAGCAGCTTGAGCGTCGCCGCGCCATCGCTGGCGTGTTCGGGCAGCGCGGTGTCGAAGGCGGCGAGGCCGCCGAGGGCGGATGCGGTTGGTGCGACGGCGCGCTCTGGGAGAGCGTCAAGGTAGCGCATCGCGCGATTGGCGGCGTCAGTAAGAAGTGGATTCATGGCCGGAGAAAATTCCTCATGTGGAAATCGAATTGTCCGGAAAATCGTGCCGCACACTCGATGTCGCAAGCCGCTGACTATACAATTGCATATAGGCAGTTGTATGCGTTTTGATAAATTTTCACCGGAGCAAGAATGAAACCCGCGACAAAACCCAGGCAACCCCGATCGGCCGCCGCCAGCTGGCCGGCCAAAGTACACGCCCTGTTCAAGGCGGCGAGAATTCGCCAGATCCCGATTGTCCCGGACGCCGGGCACGCGGCGCTGATCAAGCTGTGCGAGAAAGATGCCGCCATGCGCGTGGTCAGGCTGACGACGGAAGAGGAGGGCGTGGCGCTGCTGGGCGGCGCCTGGCTGGGCGGTGAAAAGGGCGTGCTGCTGATGCAGAGCAGCGGGGTGGGCAACTGCATCAATATGCTCTCCCTGCCGATCGCCTGCCAGTTTCCGTTGCTGATGCTGGTGACGATGCGCGGCGATCATGGTGAGTTCAACCCGTCGCAGATTCCGATGGGCAATGCCACGCAGGCGGTGCTGGAGGCTATCGGAGTGATCGTGAAGCGTGCTGATGCGGACGACGATGTGCCGGACATGGTGTCGAGCGCAATGCGCCTCGCTTTCAACGGCTATCGCCCGGTCGCGGTGCTCATCGGGCAGCGCGTGTCGGGTGCGAAGGATTTCAGAAAACTGACCAAGGTGGCGGCATGAAAAAGCTTCTCAAGCGCCGTCCCCTGGTGGCGCAATTGCTGGCAAAACGCGGCGACATGCTGGTGGTGGCCGGTCTCGGCGCGCCGTCCTGGGACGTCACCGCCGCCGGGGACCACGCGAATTCTTTTCCGATGTGGGGTGCGATGGGCGGGGCGACGATGATCGGCCTGGGCCTGGCGCTGGCACAACCGAAAAGAAAAGTGCTGGTGATCACCGGTGACGGCGAGATGCTGATGGGCCTGGGGTCGCTTGCAACCATCGCCGTGCAACAGCCGGCCAACCTGTATATCGTGGTCCTCGACAACGAGCACTACGGTGAAACCGGCATGCAGCAAACCCACACCGGCCACGGCGTGGACCTCGCAGGCATGGCGAAAGCGGCCGGTTTCAAGCACGCGTTCAATGTCGATACGCAGGTGGAGGCGGACAAGCTGACACAGATGATCCAGCGCGGCGAGGGAGCGTTGTTTGCACAGGTGAAGATCGATGCGGAAAAGCTGGCGCTGGTGCTGCCGCCGCGCGAAGGCGCCTACATCAAGAATCGCTTTCGCATCTCGGTGCTGGGGCCGGATGCGGTGCACGATGAATAGTCAATAGCGCGAAGGCGCTGCGCGTCACGCGCCCCGTCACGCGTCACGCGCCTCGTCACGCGGGTGGATTGAATCAGGTCGAACGGGAGGACGCGATACTTACGCGAATTTCTTGCGCAGCGCCGCCGTAAACACCCGGATCCGATTCGCGTTGATGCCAAGATCGCTTCTGCCGGCCCGCGACTTGGAGCGCATGTCGACAGTCGTCGTCCCGTCCGCGCCGGCCACGATGCGCACGACGACATCGTCTTCGAATCCGAACAGTTGCGAAGTCTCGGTGGCTTCGAGGCGGCCCAGGGCAGGATCGGCCTCCAGCAGTTTGATCCCCATGCCGGCAAGCACCGATTTTGCTGCCTCGAACACCCGTTCGGCGGGCGCACGCAGAACGATGGGCGCGATGTCGGGGTAGCCTGCCTTTTGCAGCGCGGCCACTTCCGGGCCGTCGTAGGCGACCGGGTGGTCGCTTTTCTTGCGCAGCGCCGCTACGCGCACGTACCGGGGCGGGTTGACGGTGTCGGTGGAAATGTCGTGGATGGCCGGCACCCTCTGGGCAATCTGGCGAAGATTCCAGGGAACATACGCCGTGATCGCGGCAATCAACACCGCCAGGCCACCCGCGGAGACCGCGCCCCACCGGCCGGTCAGGGCGCCGACGATAACAGCCAGCACGGCAACGGCGGCTGTAGCGGCGGCCAGCCAGAACACATAGCGCAGCGCGCCGAGCCCGTCGCGGTAATCCCACAGATCCAGGCGATAGCCGATGCCGGAAAAGAGTCCCGCGATCGCGTCGCCTATCGCGACGACCAGGCACAGCAAAGCAAGCACCCATGCGGTGCTCGACAGAGGACTCGGGCGCGCGGCCATTGTTTACTCACTCACTGTTCATTGCTCATGTACGTACGCAACCATGATATCCATCCCGCAACTCCGGCTTCAACACTTCAACTATCCTTCGCTAGCGCGACCGGATGCCAGAACAGGCGCAGCAAGTCGCCCATCGGGGTGCCGCGAGTGGTCTGGGTCAGTAGTTTGAACTGTTTAGACCGTGCCGATGTACGCTGTTCGTCACTCATGTGCGCTTGTGGCGCCGGTCCCGCGGGCTTCTCCTTGTGATTGCCGGGTAGGTCAGAGCTGCGTGCTGACCGAGCGGCATTCCATCCTGTCCCAGGGGAAGGCGGAGGGGAAATCGACGTCCTTCCAGCCCAGGTCCAGCGGGTGCGCGGACCGGGGCGGGAGCGGCATTCATGCGAGCCATTCTACTTTTAAGTGGACTCGGATTGGTGTAACGTCCGAGGCGCCGTCGACATCTCGCACGCAGTATCCAAAGCAGCCCCGAAAAACCGTCGCATCGAATTCGTAAACGACTCCGCAAACCAACCAAACCAACCACCCGCACATCATGACCGAACCTCTGCTGCTCGAAGTATTCTCCGACTACGTCTGACCCTGGTGTTATCTCAGTACCGTGCGTATTGAGCGGCTCAGGCGGGAACAAGGCGTGCAGATCAAGTGGGTGCACTTCCCACTGCATCCGGATACGCCGATCGAGGGGCGCAGTCTGGAAGAAATATTTGCCGGGCGCGGCTACAATATCCCCAAGATGCAGGCGCAGATGCGCGCACGCATGGAGGCGGAAGGCCTGCCCTACGGCAACCGCTCGATGACCTACAACAGCCGGCTCGCGCAGGAACTCGGTGTGTGGGCCGACACGCAGCCCGGTGGCGAAGCGATCCACGATGCGTTGTTTCGCGCCTACTTCGTCGACTGCGTGAATATAGGCGATGTGGAGGTGCTCGTCGAGATCGCGGCATCGGTCGGCCTTGCGCCGCAAGCCGCGCGTGAAGTGCTCGAAAAGCGCACCCACAAGCAAGCGGTCGATGCCGACTGGGAGAGATCGCACCAGTACGGCGTAACCGGGGTGCCGACCTTTGTGGCGGCCGGTCACGGCGTCGTCGGTGCGCAGCCCTATGCAGCGCTCGAGCAACTGGTCAGGCAGGCGCGCAGCTGATCCCGGACGCGCAGACCGGATCGGCGGCCCGCTGATCGCCGGTTCTTGTACGAGGACGCCATGGCCGACGTAAACGAACTTGAAGGCAAAGTAGCCATCGTTACGGGCGGCGCACGCAACATCGGGCGCACGATCGCCTGCGCGCTCGGTGCGGGTGGCGCGGCGGTGATGGTGAACGCGCGCACCTCGCGCACTGATGCGCAGACAACTGTCGAGCTGATCCGCGCGGCTGGCGGACGCGCAGCGCTGCACATCGCCGATATCACCGACGCCGATGCGGTCGCGCGCATGGCCGAGGCGTGCATCGCCGAATTCGGCCGCCTCGACATCCTCGTCAATAACGCGGCGATCCGTGCCGAGACGCAGTTCGGCGCCAGGGGTTTGGGGCCGCATTTGCACTCCATGCTGGCGGTGAGCACTGAGGGGGTGCCGATCGGCGTGTTAGACGCACAATTCACCGCGCCGGTGGCGAAATCATCCGAAGACAAACGCGCCTCGCACGAAATTCCAATAGAGTAAAAAAGAGCTTTGCATGGATTGCGGGATTGCGCGAGTGCGTCAAGCTGACCAAAGAGCTTGCCCAAACGCGCCAAGTCTGCATGATGGATCGGGAAGCCGATTTCTTCGAACTGTTTGACGAGCAGCGCAAGACCGGCAAGGTGGATTTGTTGGTGCGTGCGAAACACGACCGAGTGATGCCTGGTGAGGCCCGCCTGTTTGACGCTGTGCGCCAATGCGAGGTGCAAAGTACACTTCAAATCGTGGTGCCGCGACAAAGTGCAAGGCCCAAGAAGAGCAAGCAAAAGGCGCGCACCGCCACCGAGCAGCGTACGGCTGATGTGCAATTGCGCTACGTTCAGGTCGTGTTGCCCGTGCCTGCACATCAAAAAGACAGGTTCGTCAGTAGAATCTATGGGTGAGCTGTGGCTCGGGTAGTTTGCCAAGTACATGATACAGCGAGAGTTCTGTGACTCTGAAGGTTCGGAATCCGTAGGATTTTCTCATAGTGACTTTTGCTTTGTTGTTCAGTCCCTCGACTACGCCGCTGGAGAAAGCCTTATGTGCCCGGCAATAGTTGAGCAAAAGCTCTCGATGATTGCGCACTGTGCGAGCGAACT
>SHXF01000121.1 GCA_009693435.1 Betaproteobacteria bacterium
ACCAATGACGCCGCCGCAACAACTCCATTCCCGATCAAAACTGGCTTGACCAATACCCCCGTTATACTGCGATCTTCTTCTACAGATCGATTCACTTCGCACCCCTGTTCTCAGACCGCTCCAGGCTCAAACCTGATTTGGAAAAGACTTCTTGTAAGGTGCCCGGGCGCGGGCAACGGCCTCTCCGGGGACGTGGAATCCTCGACTGCGCGCGGACGGGGGGGCGCAGTCGATGCGCCGCCCCAGGTGTACCTCCTGTGTACCTCCTGTGTACCTCCGGACGGATCGGCGTGTCGACCCCCGTCCCCGCGTCATCGACTGTCGCCCCCCGGGTGTCATCCTCCTCGGGTGTCATCCTCCTCGGGTGTCATCCTCCTCGGGTGTCCTCCTCCACGGGTGTCATCCTCCTCGGGTGTCATCATCCTCGGGTGTCATGCGGCGATCTCGGTCGTCGTACTAGCTGCGCCGGCCTGCGAGGCGTATTCTTGGACCCGCGACGATCAAATCAGGGAAACGCTGAACAGATCTGCAGGCTCGTAAAGTCGTCCTGCGTGTTTCCTCCGAAGCGGGGGATACGCAGGGGAGCACCGCCGCCTGGTTCAATTTCCTTGATGCCGAATAAGGGATAACAGTAGTCAAGGGGGGTATTGCCGTGGATGCATCAGCACACCAGACCGGGCGGGTCAGCTCGGGTGACGTTTCGCTGTTTTACCGTTCCTTCGGTCAAGCGCAAGGCAAAACGCCGCTCCTGATTGCGCATGGCCTGTCGTATTTTTCGTACGACTGGATCGACGCGGCGGCAGCCCTCTCGACGGACAGGCAGGTGGTCGCCATGGACACGCGCGGCTTCGGCGATTCGGACTGGAGTGCGAGCGGCGATTACAGCGTGCCGACCCTGGCCGGTGACATCATCGCGGTGATCGACCACCTCGGCTGGAAAGAAGCGATCCTGATCGGCCATTCGATGAGCGGCCGCGCCACCTCCTGCTGCGGCGCCGAGCATCCCGGCAGGATCAAGGGACTGGCACTGGTCGATTTCACACCCGAGAACGCGCCCGCGGGCGCGCGACGCGTCGCGGAGAAAGTCGCGGGGCAGCCTGAGGTATTCGCATCGGTCGATGCGGCAATGCGCTATTTCGACGTCGATCCGGATTCCGCCGCGGGCAAGGCGAAGCGGCACCGCTACGAGGCCTACCTGAAACAAGTGCCCGGCGGCCTGCAACTGAAACGCGACCTGTACTTTCGCAACCAGTTCAAGCGCGTGCTCGAGACCGGCGAAAAAGCGAAGCTGGGCGTGGATATGTGGCAGGTGATGGGCAAGGTTGCCTGTCCGGTCCTGTCGATGCGCGGCACGCGCTCGGACATGTATGCCCCCGAAGCGGTGCCGAAAATGCAGGCGGCCAACCCGCGCCTCAAAGTCGTCGAAGTAGACGCGGGCCACAACATCGCGGGTGACAACCTTGCGGGCTTTCTCGCCGCCCTTTCTCCATTCCTCAAATCGCTGGAGTAGCCCCATGAGCATGCAGCCTGACCTGAAATCCGAGCTGAAGCCGGTCCTGACGCGCGGTATCGACCACCTCGCTTTCGTCACCGACGACCTGCCGGCGACCATGGACTTCTACACCCGCGTACTCGGCATGCAGCTGGTGCATGTGCGCCGCGTGCCCTTCGAGCAGGACCGGGGCCAGCCGCCCTACGACAAGCTGCGGCACTATTTTTTCAACATGGGCAACGACGAGCTGCTCGCATTCTTCGAATACCCGAAGGGCCTGGGCAGGCAGAACCGCGACATCCCCGGCGGCATGCAGCACATTGCCTTCCACGTGCCGCAGGTGCGCTTCGATTCGATGATCGAGCACGTGAAATCCTGCGGCGTGGATGTCATCGGCCCGGTGCCGCTGGGAGGACGCTTCTGGTCGGCCTATTTCTACGACCCGAACGGCATCCGCCTGGAGATCGCCACCAGCCGCGCGCCGGCGGAACTGGGCGTCGTGCCCTCGGTGCTGCAGACCGAAGACGAAATCCGCGCCGAGCTCAACACGCTGTTCGACGATCCTGAAGTAGTCGATGCGTGGGTCGCGAAAATGCCGGTCCTGCGGGAAGCAGCAACGACGGCGTGACCGATCCCCGCGCCGGTTTACCCGAGACAGCTGGATCGGGATGCGGGAAATCCGGTCGATGGCCAATAACGAACCAGACGTCACAACCAGGCTTTACCCCGGCAACCGAATATCAAGGAGGAGGAAAAATGCACAAGGCAATCCCCACGACGGGCCGCCGGCTTGCGGTCAAGGCTGTTGCTGCACTGGCGCTTTCCCTGGCTTTCACCGCAGGCGCGCAGGCGCAACAGAAATACGAGATGAAGGTCGCCTATTTTGTCACCGAGCAGCACCCGGTATCGCAGTGGCTGGAGCGTTGGGCGGCGGGCATAGCGAAGGCATCGGGCGGCCGCATTACGGTCAAGAGCTTTCCCAACGCACAGATGGGGCCGCCGCCGGTGTATTACGACCTGGCGCGCACCGGTCAGGCCGAAGTGACCTGGTTCCTGAGCGGCGGCACACCGGGGCGATTCCCGGTCACCGAACTGATCAACCTGCCCTATCTGGTCGGCAGCTCGGAAATCGGCACCAAGGTCTTGAACGACCCTGAGTTGCGCGCAAAGTACACCGACGCAGAGCACAAGGGCATCAAAGTCCTGCTTTTCATGACCCACCAACCCGGCCAGGTCTTTACCACCAAGAAGGCGATCCGCACCGTCGAGGACATGAAGGGCATGCGCATCCGATTTTCCTCGCCCACCATCCGCGACTTCGTCGGGGCGCTCGGCGCCACGCCGGTGGGCGTGGCGCCCACCGAAATCGGCGAGCAGATGCAAAAGGGCACGATAGACGGCGCCTTCATGGACTACGGCGGCGCCGGCATCGGCTTCAAGCTGGGCGGCACCATCAAGTACGCCACCGAGATGTACTCATTCGTCGCCTCGTTCGGCATAGCGATGAATCCGGATTTCTACAACAAGCTGCCCGCGGATCTGAAAAAAGTCATCGACGACAGCGTCGTAGGCATAGAGAAGGAAGTCGGCGACGCCTGGGACCTGATCGACGGTCCGGGAAAGAAACTGCTGGTGGACGGCGGCGCCGAGGCGATCAAGCTGTCGGCGGCGGAGAACGCCAAGTTCCGCAAGATCGGCGCCGAGTTGTCCGAGCGCCATATCAAGGAACTGGAAGCGAAGGGGCTGCCGGCGCGCGCGGTGTACAACATGATGCGCGCGCTTGCGGAGAAGCATGCCAAGACATCACGCAACTTCTGGAACTGAGCCTGCAGCGTGCGGCGGGGAAGCGTCACCCCTGCGCACGTGCGATTCGTGCGGATCTCGCGAATCATCGCCGGATCCACGCTTGCGCACCGATGACAGCGTGGCGATGCGCGGAGCCTGAATCGTGATGCGCGGCTGGCGCATGCTCGTCTCCGACCTCTGCGGCTGGACTGCAGCGTTTTTTGTCGCCGCGATGATGCTGATCACGGTGGCCGACATCGTGCTGCGGGCGACGGTGAGCGTGCCCATACGCGGCATCCTGGAGCTGGTCGAGCTGCTGCTTGCCTGCAGCTTCTTCCTCGCCCTGCCCGCCACGTTCCTGCGCGACGAGCACATCGTGGTTGACATGATCGATGCGATGCTGCCGCTGCGCGTGCCGTTGTTGAAACGGATTGCGGCGGTGTTCGCAATGGTGGTGCTCCTGGTCATGGCCTGGCAGGGCTGGATCGTGGCCGGCGACACGCTGGAATTCGGCGATGTCACCTCGGATCTGTCGATACCGCGCATCGTCTACTGGATCCCGGTTCTTGCCGGCATCATCGGCGCGGCGCTGGCGGCGCTGGCCGTCGCCGCGGTCGGCTACACCGACCGGCCCGGGGTCGGCGCAGCCGACGGCCGCGGGGTCGGAGCAGCCGACGCGCCCGGGCTCGGCGCACCCGACCAGCGACAGATCGCCGGCGAGGACAAGCCGGGCAAGGACAGCCCGTGAGCGTCGCCGTGATCGGCATTCTCGGCGTGCTGGGACTGCTCGCGCTCATTTTTGCGCGCATCCCGATTGCAGTCGCCCTGGCCGCTACCGGCGTCGCGGGCTACGCCGCCCTCGACGGCTGGCCCAAGGCGCTCAAGATGTTCGGCACCGTGCCCTTCGAGCTGGCGAGCGCCTACTCGCTCTCGGTGATTCCGCTGTTCATCCTGATGGGCGCGGTTGCCTCTCGCGCCAACATGGCGAGGGAACTGTTCGAAGCCTGCAATGCGCTGTTTTCCGGAATACGCGGCGCCCTGGCCAACGCCACCATCGGCGCCTGCGCACTGTTCGGCGCAATCTGCGGGTCTTCGGTCGCGACTGCCGCGACCTTCTCCAGCGTGGCGATTCCGGAGATGCGCCGCCACGGCTATGACTCCGCGTTCGCCGCCGGCGCGGTGGCCTCGGCCGGAACGCTCGCAGTGCTGATCCCGCCGTCGGTACTGCTCGCCATCTATGCCATCGTCGCCGAGCAATCGCTCCCCAAACTGTATGCCGCGGCGTTCATTCCCGGGTTCGTGCTGGCCGCCCTGTACGTTGTAGCCGTGTTTCTGGTCGCCTGGGCGAGCCCCGCGCTGGTGCCGCGCGTCGCCGCCATGTCGCTCGCCACGCGGCTGCGCGCTGCGGTCGGCATCTGGAAGCTCGGTCTGCTGTTCTTCTTTGCGGTATTCGGCATCTATCTCGGCTGGTTCTCGCCGACCGAGGCGGCCGCGGCGGCATCCTTCGTCGCCATCCTGATCGCCTTCGCGACCGGCGCGATGGGCTGGCGCGGACTGATCGATGCGCTGCTGGAGACCGCCTACACCACCGCGGCGGTGTTCTTCATCGTCGTCGGTGCGTTCATCTTCTCGCGCTTCGTCGTACTCACCCAGTTTCCCAACGAACTCGCCCGCTGGGTGCAGGCGGCGGGCGTCGGGCCGGTGTGGATATTCGCCACGGTAATCGCGCTGTACCTGCTGCTCGGCACCTTCCTCGACGAGGTGAGCACCATCCTCATCACCGTACCGGTCACGCTGCCGCTGGTGATAGGACTCGGCTACGACGCCACCTGGTTCGGCATCTTCGTCACCGTGATGTGCACCATCGGATTGATCAGCCCGCCCACCGGCATGACGGTGTTCGTCATCCAGGCGCAGCACGCGGACATTCCGGTCACGCGCATCTACCTGGGTACACTGCCGTTCCTGGTCGCCGATTTCGTGCTCATCGGCATACTCATCGCCGCGCCCGGGCTGGTCTCCTGGCTGCCCGCAGTGCTGAAAATCTGAGGGCCATTCGCGTGCGATGAGCGGCGCGATGTGGCGCATGGGCGGCGCATGGGTGGCGCATGGGTGGCGGCAAAAATCAATCGGAGTTTTCATGAGACACGGCACATGAAACGCAGCAGCGAGCGCTTTCTCACTACCCACGCCGGCAGCCTGCCGCGCCCGGACGACCTGATCCGCATGATGTACGCAAAGGAGGAAGGCGTGCCCATCGATCGCGCGGCGCTGGCCGCGCGCATTGCCGCGGCGGTCGGCGAGGTGGTGCGAAAGCAGGCCGCCGCTGGAGTCGATATCGTCAACGACGGCGAGCTGTCCAAGCCCAGCTACGCCACCTACGTGAAAGACCGCCTCAACGGCTTCGGCGGCAGCGGCAATACCTTCGTCTACCAGGACCTCGCCGCGTTCCCCAATCTCGAGCGAAAGGTGTTCGGCGATCCGGGCCGCTCGCGCCGCAAGACGCCCGGCTGCAACGCCCCCATCACGGTCGGCGATGCGGGCGCGGCGAAGACCGATGCGGTCAACCTCAATGCGGCGCGCGCCGGTGTGCGCAGCGAAGAAGGCTTCATGAGCGCCGCCTCGCCCGGGGTGATAGGCCTGTTCTTCCGCAACGACCACTATCCCAGCCAGGAAGCCTACCTCTACGCCATTGCCGATGCGATGCGCCACGAATACGAAACCATCGCGAACGCGGGCATCGTCCTGCAGATCGACTGCCCCGATCTCGCCATGGGCCGCCACATCCAGTACGCCAACCTCAGCCTGACCGAATTCCGCAAGCGCGCGCAGTTGCACATCGAAGTGCTGAACCATGCCCTCGCCAACATCCCCGCGGATCGATTGCGTCTGCACCTGTGCTGGGGCAACTACGAAGGTCCGCACCACTACGACGTGCCGCTTGCCGACATTCTCGACCTGGTATTCCTCGCCAAACCGGACGGCCTTTCGTTCGAGGCCGCCAATCCGCGCCACGCGCACGAATGGACCGTGTTCGAAAAGGTGAAGCTGCCCGAGGGCAAGGTGCTGATCCCCGGCGTGCTCGAATCCAAGACCAACATCATCGAGCATCCCGAACTGATCGCACAGCGCATCGGCCGCTACGCCGCCCTGGTCGGCCGCGAGAATGTCATCGCCGGCAGCGACTGCGGCTACGGCACCTGGGTGGGCCAGGCGGCGGTCGATCCGGACGTGGTGTGGGCGAAAATGGCTGCCATGGCCGAGGGCGCGCGGATCGCGACCAGGGCCTTCTGGCCCTGATATCTGGGATAATGGCCGCTTCCCGCGCCTCATGTGCGCCGCCGGCAACCACACGCCGGCAACCACATGCAGTTAACCACACGCAGTTAACTACACGCAGTTAACCACACGCAGTTAACCAAATCGAAGCCATGAGACAACAAGACCTGAGCCGCGTGCAAGTGTTGACCATACTGGCGGGCGCGTCGGTGATGCTGAGCCTCTCCATGGGGATGCGCCAAAGCTGGGGGCTGTTTCAGCCGCACATGATCCGCGACCTGAGCATCACCGCGGCCGATTTTTCGCTGGCGATTGCCGTACAGAATATTTTCTGGGGCATCACGCAGCCGTTCGTCGGGGCGCTCGCCGATCGCCATGGTTCGCGCCCGGTGGCCATTGCGGGCGTGATTTTCTATATCGTGGGCCTGCTGCTCAGCATGTACGCCACCTCGGCGGCGGAACTGGTATTCAGCATCGGCATCTGCCTCGGCCTCGCGCTCTCCTGCGCCTCGTTCAACGTCGCCATGGCGGTGACCTCGCGGGCGGTCGCGCCGCTGAAGGCGAGCGCAGCCATGGGCGCGGTATCGGCTCTGGGTTCGATCGGCCTGATCATCACCTCGCCGCTGGCGCAAACGCTGATCAGCGAAAGCGGCTGGCAGTCGGCGATAGTCGCGTTCGTCGGCCTCGCCGTGGTGATGCTGCCGGCGGCGTTTTTCGCGGGCGGCGCAGACAAGATTGTCATTGAAAAATTCAAGGGACTGGATCAATCCGCGACGCAAGCGGTGCGCGAGGCCTTCGGCCACTCCGGTTACATCGTCATGGCCCTGGCATTTTTCGTGTGCGGGCTGCAGCTGACGTTCCTCATCACCCACCTGCCTACCTACCTCGCGATCTGCGGCATGGACCCCATGGTCGGCTCCACGGCGCTGGCCTTCATCGGGTTGTTCAACGTCGGCGGTTCCTACCTGTTCGGCTGGCTGGGCGGGCGCTATTCCAAGCGCGTGCTGCTCGGCGGTATCTACGTGCTGCGCTCGCTGTGCATCGCCGCGTACTTCATGGTGCCGCCCTCGCCGACCTCGACCCTCGTCTTCGCCGCCGCCATGGGCACCCTGTGGCTGGGCGTCGCGCCGCTGATCGGCGGGCTGGTGGTGCAGTTGTTCGGCCTGCGCTACATGGGCATGCTGCTCGGCGTGGCATTCTTCAGCCACCAGGTCGGCTCTTTCCTCGGCGCCTGGGGCGGCGGCCTGATCTACAGCATGCTCGGTTCCTACGACCGCGCCTGGCAGTTCGGTGTATTCATCGGCCTAGTCCTCGGCACCATGCAGATGGTCATGAACGTTCGGCCCTCCGCTCGCGTCGCCGCCGAACAACGGGAATTCGCGCGCGGTCAGGCAACGGCTTAGTCCGCTGCAGTTTCGCCGCTTGCAGGCTGGGCCAAGCGCAGCGCGCGCCGGCATTGCGACCTCAAGTCAAGGCGCTCGCGTTCGCCGGAATCACGCGGACTGGCGTGTCCGCCTTCGCGACTATCATGTCCCGGTTTGCCGCCCCCGGCGCCACCATCGGATAGACATGCTCCCTCACGTCGATGCTGGCGTTGACCAGCACCGGCCCGGGTGTGGCGATCGCCGCCGCCAGCGCGGCCAGCGGGTCCGCTTCTCCGTCCAGATCCAGCGCGTGCCAGCCGAAACCGCGCGCAATGGCGACGAAGTCCGGCATGCGCGCGTATTTCGAGGCAAAGATGTTCTGCCCGTAGAACAGGGTCTGCTGCTGGTGCACCAGGCCGAGCGAGGCGTTGTTCATCACGATCACCTTGATGTTGGCCTGCAAGTCGGCTGCGGTCGCCATTTCCTGGATGTTCATCAGCAGGCTGCCATCGCCCGAAAAGCACAGCACCGTGCGTCCCGGACAGGCGAGCGCCGCGCCGATCGCTGCCGGCATGCCGAAGCCCATGGTGCCCAGGCCCCCTGAGGTCAGCCACTGGCGCGGCCGCGTCAGCGGATACACCTGAGCCACCCACATCTGGTGCTGGCCGACATCGGTGGTGACGATGGCATCGTCGCCCGCGCATTGCGCCACGGCGCGAATCAGGCCGTAGTGCGAACGCGGATCGTCGGCATTGGGCACTTCCAGCGGAAATTCGCGCTTCAGTTCGCCGATCCGCGCCAGCCAGGGTTCGCGCAGCTGCGTTCCCAGCCGCGGCAGGAGCGCCTCCAGCACGCTGCGCGCATCGCCGTTGATGGCGAGGGTCGCGGTCTTGATCTTGTTCAGCTCCGCGGCGTCGATATCGATATGGATGATGCCGGCGCCCGCACAGAACGCCTGCACGAGGCCGGTGGCGCGGTCATCGAAGCGCGCCCCGACGGCGATCAGCAGGTCGCATTCCTCCAGCGCCAGGTTGGTGTAGCGCGCCGCATGCATGCCGAGCATGCCGAGCGACAGCGGATGCTCCGGACCGAGCACACCCAGCGCCATCAGGGTCATGGTGGTGGGCAGGCCCTGTTTCTCCGCCAGCATCGCCGCGAGCGCCGCAGCCTCCGCATGGATCACGCCGCCACCCAGATACAACACCGGGCGCTGTGCCGCCGCTATCATCGCCGCGGCTTGCGCGAGTTGCGCGTCGTCGGGCGCCGGCGGCGACATCCGCAGGGCTCCGGGAGTGGGGAACGCGCCCGGGGCAGTGTGGAACGCGCTAGTCACGTTGTGGAACGCGCTCGTCACGTTGCGCCCGCCCGGCTGCGGCCAGTCGAGCACCTCGATCACGCCGGAGAGCACGTCCTTGGGGATGTCGATGAGCACCGGACCGGGCCGTCCGCTGGCGGCCAGCTGAAAAGCGCGCGGAATCACCCGCAGCAGTTTCTCGGTCGAATCGACCAGGAAGTTATGCTTGGTGATGGGCCGGGTGATGCCGCAGGCATCCACCTCCTGGAAGGCATCGGTGCCTATCAAGGCGCGCGGCACCTGCGCGGTGATGGCAACCAGCGGAATCGAATCCATTTTCGCATCGGCTATAGCGGTGACCAGGTTGGTCGCGCCCGGGCCCGATGAAGCGGCGCACACCGCCACTTCGCCGGTGGCGCGCGCCCAACCCTGCGCGATGAAGCCCGCGCCCTGCTCGTGGCGCGCCAGCACATGGGTGATCTTGGTCGAGCGCGACAGCGCGTCGTAGAACGGCAGGATGGCCCCGCCCGGAATGCCGGCGATCATGCGCACGCCCTGGCGCTCCAGCAGACGCACCACGATTTCGGCGCCTGACAGTCGCTCGGCGCGGCGTGCCGTCTGTGGCGCTGTCTGCGCCGAAGCGAGGTCGGGGGGGGACTCGGGCTGGAACATGTTTGCAGTCTCCGTGGAGTTGCCGGGGGACCTTTCAGCGGGGCAAACAAAAACCCCGCCGGTGGGGCCGGCGGGGTTTTGATCGGGTGTTCTGTTTAGGGTTCGATCAACTGCCGCCGGCCTGGTCGGAAAGTACGACCAGTACTACTACAGCTACAGGCAGCATGGGGTCTAGCGACACGATGGGCATGGCGGCGGCAGCCCGTGTCGGGCTGGCGGAACAACGGGTGCATGGGAAAGGCATGAGACGATTATGCGTGACTGCGGGGAAAGAGGCAAATTCGTGAAAATGACAGTCCGCCCTCGGCCGCCAGCACATGCAGGTGCGGATGCAGCGACAGCGAACGGCCCCGGGTGTGCAGCGCCGCGAGGAACGCGGGCTCCGCGCCCGGGTACTTCGGATCGACGAGCAGCTCCAACAACACCGAGCGCACCGTATCGAAGAGCTGCGCGGCCATGCTCGCGCGGTTCCAGCGCCACAAATTGTTCAGATCGTGCGGCATGGTGAACATCAGGTGATGGTGCGCCCAGCCAAGCAGCCGTTCGCGCTGGCGTGCGAGCCACGCCTCTGTCGCCATCGCCTGACGGTTGCGTGGACTCCCCCGGCGCAGTCGGGCTCGTGCAACGTCATGGTCAACGGCAGGCGCGCGTGGTGGTCAGTGAGAAAGTCATGGCCGTTTTCGCCTGTCCGCTGGATCTAAAGTTCGGCAACATTTCGCCGCATTGCGTACCATTCACCGCGATGTTCGCTTTGCGACCCACTCGAGAAGCGCGTCGTTCATTTTAGTTTGCCAGCCTGTGCCGGTGGACTTGAAGTACTTAAGTACCTCCGGGCTATACCTGACACTGACCAACTGCTTTGTTGGTCTTGCCTGTGGACCGCGCTGACCCCGTTTTCGTTTCTCCGCGAGGGCAGAGCGCACAGCGGCATAGCCGCCCTTTCTTACAACTACCAAATTGGCCATCCTGCCTTCTTCCACAACGGTAAGCGGCCGATCTTTGCCGGGTGCGGCGGCGATCACAGCTTCCCATTGCGCTGGACTAGACGGAAACTTCTTTCGCATAGCGTCTGATTTCATGTTTCTCTGCCTTGCGAAGACTGATGATGTGCGGCTCATCGCCTCGCTCCGTGTAGGTCATATGCACGACGATGCCGTTGAGCCAACCGAGCAAATTGATTCGCTGCTCACCATAATCCTCACGGTCATCTTCCCATGTGACGACCGGGGAATCGAAGACGGCCTCGCAACCAAGAAAGTCCAGGCCGCGGGCTTTGATGTTGCGTAGACGCTTCGGTTCATCCCAGGTCGGCATGCTTTGATTGTAGCTACATCTGGCCGGCCTATGCAAACTTATTTGTAGCTACGACGCAAGGCTGCGCTGGTTGGTTAATGGGGCCGAACGTCATGTTTACCGGCGCGCGCGTGACGCTGGATGCGAAGAAGTGATGACCGCTTTCGCGCGTCCGGTACAACCAAAGTTAGCGCTCATCACATTCTTCAGCGAGGAATATCGCAGCGCTCAGAATCGACGAGGGTTATCTTGATCTTCCTGAAAGACGCGCGTCTCACCGCGAAATCCTTTCTTCTGTACCGCGGCAAGTGCCGCGAAAGTTCCACTTACGTCGACAGCGCTCTTTTGATCGAAAGCGTCGACTAATGCACCTACTACTATACCGTTCACTTTGCGCTCCTCGATGCCAGGAAGACTCGCCGTGAGGACGGCCACTAGTCGCAGTGAGGGAACGACATAGATGCGCTGACTCTTGACTCCTACAGCAACAAAGTAGGGCAGGCCTTTCGCTTCCGGCGCGCTGCCGATCCACCAGTGGAGTCCGTAGAGTTTGCTGACCCCGGGAAGCCAAGCCAGATCACGAAATTCGGGACCAAATACGCGGCGGCCATTCCATTCGCCGTTCTGCAAGTACAGCTGGCCAACCTTGGCCATGTCCATAGGTCGCAACCGCAGACCCCAGCCACCGGGATACCGGCCACTACGATCCCTGAACCACCAATCGTAGTTGCTTATTTGCAACGGTTCGAAAAGCACATCCTTCGCGAATGCGTAGAGGTTCTTGTCAGACACCGCGGCGACCATGGCGCCAGTTAGCGACACATCGCCGTCCGAATAATTAAACCGGATGCCCGGCTCCGCGATAAATTCCGGGGAAAGCGCCATTGCAAACCGATCCGCATTTAACGCATAGATGGGATGCCCTGCTGGATCGTGCTTATAGGTGAGCCCGGAACTCATCTGCATCACATTTCTTAATGTAATGCGCTGCGCCTTCTTCCAGTCATCTGCAGGGAGCCACCAGGGTTTGGACATCAGTTCAGATAGGGTGAGGTCGACGGACTTGAGCTTTCCCTGCATCAGCAGTGCCCCAACCAGAGTCGCCGTAATCGACTTGGTTACGGAATAAATTGTGTGGTTGTGCTCGCGCCCGATGCCATCCTTATAGCGTTCGAAGACGATTTTGCAATCACGCACAATGAGCAGGCTCCGAATGTCATACGTCCCCGCGTCGAGCGCGTCATTGAGTTTCAATAGCGGGCCTGGGGATAGCCTAACGTCCTCAAGTGATGCAGGAAGGAAATCTCTGCCCACTGCTTGCTGACAACCCCCGCTGTCTGCCTCAACAAATCTTGTGGGGGCAAAAAACCAGAATGTCACAAAAAGCGCACCGAC
>SHXF01000122.1 GCA_009693435.1 Betaproteobacteria bacterium
AAAAACCGATGACCAACACCACAGGCATAGGCAAGCCGGTCCGCCGCAAGGAAGATGCGCGCCTGCTTAAAGGACAGGGGCGCTACAGCGATGACGTGAACCTGGAGGGTCAGGCGCACGCCGCGATCCTCCGCTCGCCGCACGCGCACGCGCGCATCGTCTCGATAGACGCGAAGGTTGCGCGCAGCATGCCGGGTGTGCTCGCCGTGCTTGACGGGACCGACGTGGCCGCGGACGGGCTGAAGCCGCTCGCTCCGGATTTCGCATTCCTCGGCACGCCCGAACAGCAGCGCCAGATGCCGGATGTGCAGTTGTCCAACCGCGACGGCTCGAAGATATTCGACTCACCCTATCCGCTGCTGGCCCAGGACAGGGTGCGTTTCACCGGACAGGCAATCGCGATGGTGGTCGCGGATACAGCGGGCAGGGCGAGGGATGCGGCCGAGGCGATAGAGATCGAATACGCACCCCTCCCGGCCGTCACCGCCACCGCGGCAGCGGCGAGGCCGGGCGCGCCCCGCCTCTGGGACCATGCCAGCTCGAATGTCTGCCTGGATGCGGAGGTCGGCGACGCCGCCACCACCGATGCCGCTTTTGCGCGGGCCGATCACGTGGTGCGGCTGGAAACATGGATTTCCCGCGTAACCGGCGTGCCGATGGAACCCAGAGCGTGCGTCGGTTCCTACGACACGCCGTCGCAGCGCTACACCCTGCATGCAGGCAGCGGCAGCAGCCACAGGCTGAAGCGGGATTCGGCCGACGTGCTGGGCGTGGCCCACGATGCCGTGCGCGTGCTTGCCGATGACATCGGCGGCAACTTCGGCACGAGGAATTCGACCTACCCCGAGTTCGTGCTGGCGTTGTGGGCCGCGCGGAAACTCGCGCGGCCGGTCAAGTGGACCAGCGACCGCAGCGAGGGATTTCTGAGCGACTACCAGGGGCGCGACCTGGTGGTCGAGGCTGAACTCGCGCTGGATCGCGACGGCCGGTTCCTCGCGCTGCGCTCGACCAACATCAGCAATCTCGGCGCGCACGCCGCCTCCATCGTGCCGCTCAAGAAGTGCGTGGGCATCCTGAGCGGCCTGTACCGGATTCCGGTGTGCCATTACCGCGCCCTGGCGGTGCACAGCAACACGCCTTCGACCATACCCTATCGCAGCGCCGGTCGTCCCGAGGCGATGTTCGTCATCGAGCGCCTGATCGAGATCGCCGCTCGCGAACACGGTTTCGATGCGATCGAGCTGAGACGGCGCAACCTCATTTTGCCGAGCGAACTGCCCTACCGGAACCCTTCGGGCGTCACCTACGATTGCGGCGAATACGAGCGTTCCATGGACACGACGCTGGCGCTTGCCGACTGGGCGGGCTTCCCCGCGCGCCGCGCCGAATCCAGGGCACGCGGCATGCTGCGCGGCATCGGCCTCGCCAATTACATCGAGGTGGCCATGGGTTTTCCGCGGGAGTGGACGGAACTCACCGTGCAACCGGGGGGCGAGGTCGAAGTGGCCATCGGCACGCTTTCCAGCGGTCAAGGGCACGAGACCAGCTTCGCCCAGTGCGTGAGCGAATGGCTGGGGGTGCCCTTCGAAAGCATCCGGCTGGTACAAGGGGATACGGACCGCATTCCCCTGGGCGGTGGTTCGCATTCGGGTCGTTCGATGCGTATGGCCGGCGTGGTGATGGGCAAGGCCGCGCAGGGCGTCATAGAACGGGGCAGGCGGATCGCGTCGCATCTGCTCGAGGCGGCGCCAGCCGACATCGAATTTTCAGCGGGGCGATTCTCGGTGCAGGGAACCGATCGCTCCATCGGGCTGTTCGAAGCCGCGGCGGTGGCGGCGCGCGGTGACGGACTGCCCGACGAATTGCAGGGACCGCTGGCGGCCCAATGGCTGGAGAGTTTCACGGCGGCCGCCTACCCGTATGGCGCACAGGTGTGCGAGGTCGAGATCGACCCGGACACGGGCGTGGTGCAAATCCTCCGCTATGCCGGCGTGGACGATGTCGGCCGCGCCATCAACCCGCTCATCCTCCACGGGCAGACGCATGGCGCCATCGTGCAGGGTGCAGGGCAGATCCTCGGGGAACAGTGCCTCTACGATGGCGACAGCGGCCAGTTGCTGTCGGGGTCGCTGATGGACTACGCGTTGCCGCGCGCAGACCAGTTTCCCGCATTCAAGACCGAACTCATGGAAGTGCCCTCGCCCACCAATCCGCTCGGCGTGCGCGCAGGAGGCGAAGGCGGCACCACCCCTGCGCTCGCCGCGGTCACCAATGCCATCGTGGATGCACTGGCGGAATTCGGCATCATACATTTCGAAATGCCCGCCTCCCCGCAGCGCGTGTGGCGCGCGATACAGGCGGGCCGCGCTCAACTGCGAGGGTCCGTAGGCCAGCACTGAGCCTGTCATCCCTCGACAGGCTCGGGACGAACGGATCCCCCGTTCGTCCTGAGCCCGTCGAAGGACGAGAACCCGAAAACCAACGGATCCCCCCGTTCGTCCTGAGCCCATCGAAGTACGAGAACTCGAAAACCTACGGATCCCCCGTTCGTCCTGAGCCTGTCGAAGGACGAGAACCCGAAAACCTACGGATCCCCCCGTTCGTCCTGAGCCTGTCGAAGGACCCCAAGCTCAGGGCAACAGACGCTGCGCTTGCAACGGAAAGCCTGTCAGAGGCTGTCGAGCAAGCGGCCGAAGCCCTTGTGCTGAGGCTTCAGCCCGGCCTGTTTGAGTGCGGCCCAATAACTCGAGCAGGGGTTGTTGATGACCGGCCTGCCGAACTCCTCCTCCAGCATCGGCAGGGACTGCAATGCGAGCCATGCGCCGCCCGCGAGCAGCAAGCCTTCGGCCTGCGGCATTTTGGCAAACGCGCCCCGCCCCAGTTCCAGCGCGACCTCAACGCTTTCGTCCGGCCGCAGGGCAAACACCTGCTCCGCGCTGTGCGGATTGTTGTAGAAGCCGAGCGTTTCGATACCCGCATGGGCGAGGTAATCCAGCACCCGCTGCATCAATTCGTCGCTCCATTTTCCCGCCACCGCCACGCGGCGTATGCCCAATTGGCGGAACCCGTCGATGCATTCCTCGAAATCGCAGGTCGTCGGAATGCTGGAGCGGCGCTTCGCCTCGTCGATCAGTGCCAGCATGCGCGGCCGCCCCGCATAGGCGGAAACCGGTATGCCACTCTGGGAGATGCGCTCCACGCCCCACTTCGCCAGCCAGTCGAAGGCCGGCCAGAACCGCTGCAGCGCTTCGTCCACCCCCTTGGCGGAAAAACCCGGCAGGTCGATGGGGTAGGCGACGTTCAGACAATCATCCGGACAAACACGCGCAAACTGATAGTTGAACAGCGAGGCGAGCGAAGTCGGCATAACGAAGCCGAACTGGTGATGGGGGCGTATGGCTATCATGCAGTGGTGCTCCTGGATGGACGCGTATTCGGGAATCGGCGGGTGTGGCAGCGGATGCGCGCAACCCGCCCGCCGCATTCACGCCGGTCGTCGGCGTGCGATCTTGCCGTGCTCACTCGTACAGGCTGTCGAGCACTTTTCCAAAGCCCTTGCGCCTGGGCTTCAACCCGGTCTGCTTGAGCGCGGACCAGTAGCTCGAACACGGGTTATTGATCACCGGCCTGCCGAACTCTTCTTCCAGCATGGGCACGGCCTGCAGCGCGAGCCACGCGCCGCCGGCGAGCAGCAGTCCTTCCGCCTCCGGCATCTTTGCGAACGCGCCCCGCCCCAATGCGAGCGCCACCTCGACGCTCTCGTCGGGCCTCAGCGCGAACACCTGCTCCGCGCTGTGGGGATTGCTGTAGTAACCGAGCGACTCTATGCCGGCATGGGCAAGGTAGTCGCACACGCGCCGCATCAGCTCGTCGTCCCACTTCGCCGCGACCGCAACCCGGCGTATGCCCATCTGCTGCATCGCCTGTATGCACTCTTCGAAATCGCAGCTCGCCACGACGTTCGAGCGCCGCTTCGCCTCCTCCAGCAGCGCGAGTATGCGCGGCCGTCCCGCATAGGCGGAAAGCGGAATGCCGCCGAGACAGATGCGCTCCACCCCCCACTTCGCCAGCCAGTCGAAGGCCGGCCAGTACCGCTCGAGCGCCTCGTCCACGCCCTTTGCGGTAAAGCCCGACAGGTTGATGGGATAGCCGACGTCCAGACAATCCGGAGGACAGACGAGGGCGAACTGATACTCGAATAGCGAGGCGAGCGGCGTCGGCATGACAAAACCGAACTGGTGGCGGGGGCGGATGTCTATCATGGGTCTCTCGTTGGTTTTCGCCCGCGAACAGGCGGCGGCACATGTGAATTTCGGAAGCGGCGGTTTTCGGGCGCGGCGGTTTTCGGTCGCGACCCGGTCAGTTTACCTTCAACCCGGCCGCTTTGATGATGCTGGCGAATCGGGCGAGGTCGGCCTTGATGAGCGTGGCGAGATGTTCCGGCGTGCTTGCCACGGGATCGAATCCGGCAGTGATGAGCCGCTGTCGGGCGGTCGGGTCCGCCAGTGCCTTGCGCACCTCGGCGTTCAAGCGGTCGAGGATGGCCTTCGGTGTTCCGGCGGGCGCGTACAGCCCGAACCAGTTGCTGAACTCCAGCTCCGGAAATCCCAGCTCGCGAACCGTGGGCGTGTCCGGCAGCAGCACGGCACGGTTCGGTGAAGTAACCGCCAGGCCGAACAACCTGCCATCCTTCACATAATTCGCATAAGGCGTGATCGCGGTGATCGAAATATCGATCTCGCTGGTCAGCAATGCCTGCAGCATCGGCGGCGAGCCCTTGAACGGGATGTTGAGCATGTCCACCGGCAGGTCCATCTTGATCTTCTCGCCCGCCAGCAGGTGCAGTTGGGAGGACGTGCCGAAACTCACCTTGCCGGGATTGGCTTTGGCATACGTCATCAGTTCCCGGAAATTGCGCGCCGGCGCCCTGGCGCTGGCGACGATGAAAAGAGGCTGCCCGCCCACCTGCGAGATCGGCGCAAAGTCCTTGTCGGGACTGTAGGGCAGTTTCGAATACAGCAGCTGGTTGACCGACATGGCCGCGTCCACGGCCATGAACAGCATATAACCGTCAGGCGGCGCCTTGGCGACCGCCTCCGCGGCGATGACATAATTCCCGCCGGGGCGATTGTCGACGATGACCGGTTGCGCCATGCTCTCCTGCATCCGGTCGGACAACTGGCGCGCAAGAAAATCCGTGCTGCCGCCCGCGGGAAAAGGAATGACGATCCGAATCGTCTTGGACGGGTACGGCTGGGCGCTTGCCGGCGCGCCGCAACACAGCAGCGCCAGGGCCGTCAGCGCCCGCGTCAGGATGCGATTCATTTGACTCCCCCGATGTGTGCCACGCGTTCGCGTCCCGGCCCGGATATTCCCGTCGACCGGGGCCGGCCTAACCTTCCAGAATGACGGCGCGAACCGGCGAGGCCTCCGCGCCCACCAGTTTCAGCGGCAGCGCCACCAGGGTGACGCGCTGGCCGCTCACCTGGTCGAGGTTGTTGAGATAGGGCATGAGCACGATGCCGTGTTCGCTGAACGTTCGCGGGTTGTTGAACACGCGCGGCGAGTCAGGCGCGTCGTTGCCGTGATAAAAATCGTAGCCGACCACGGACACGCCCTTGTCTATGCACCACTGGGTCGCGCTCAGCGCGAGGTAGGGCGAGCGCTTCTGCCAGTCGTTGATCATGTATTCCTTGTTGACGTCGGTGCGCAGCAGCAACTTGTCGCCGCGCCGGATTTCCTTGCCCACTGCTTTTTCGAGGTCCTCCGCGGTAATCGCCTTGCCGGGGACGCAATGGCGCAGGTCCGCAATGACGGCATCGCCGGCGAACGTCTCCAGCGGCAGGTCCTGGATCTGCTTGCCTCCCTTGACATTGTGCTCGGGCGCATCGACGTGGCTGCCGGCATGCAGGCGCATGTGGACGCCGCGCACGATCTGCCCCGCGCCCTCGGCGGCGTCGTGTTCCTTGAGCACCTCCATCTGGAACTGCAAGTCCTTCTTGAAACCCGGCGGCGTGCGCATCTTGAATTTGGAGTCGTCGAGTTCCAGGCTGATATCGATGATCTTGCGGATTTGCAGTGCCATGACATGCTCCGGAAAAATGGTTGCCGATTATTGGCAGGACGGCCATTGAAGTCAATCGCGGCAGGACGGGAGACGCACGGCCGAGCGGCGGCACTGTCGTTAACGTACAGCGCAGCCGTAGACGTACAGCGCAGCCGTAGGGCGCGGTCGTAGGGCGCAGCCGTACAGCGCAGCCGTACAGCGCAGCCGTACAGCGCAGCCGTAGGGCGCAACCGTAGAGAGCAGCTTCAGCGCGCCGGATACCGGCGGTTTTCCCGCGACCGTGGCGCGATGATTTCGCGCCCTGCGATGGTGGTGCTCTCCGCAACACTCTCAGGCCGGTCGCCGGCATTCTTGTTAGCATCGCCTGCTTAACTGTCTGGAGGCATCCATGTCCGATCCAAACACAGTCACCGGCGGCCGCCCGCCGCTTCGCTACGACATCGCAGCCTGGCTGATCGTCGCGCTGGGCCTCGTATTCGCGCTGTCCGGCCATCTGCTGCCGGCGTTGCTGGCCGGGTTGCTGGTATACGAACTGGTGCGCGTGCTTGCGCCGCGCCTGCCGTACGGCCGCGCGCACGGCGAGCGCGCCAGACAGGTCGCGATAGGCGTGCTCGCCATTTCGGTTGTCGCCGTGCTCAGCGCCGGCGTCTTCGCCAGCGTGGCCTTCCTGCGCAACGAACCGGACAGCCTGCCGGCGCTGCTCGCCAAAATGGCCGACATCATCGAAGGCTCGCGCGGCATGCTGCCCGACTGGCTGTTGAACAGCATCCCGGTCGACCCCGAGGCGATCAAGGAAATCGTCGGCGAATGGCTGCGCGAGCACGCCGGCGAAGTGCGCACCCTGGGCGGCGAAGCAGGCCGCGCGGTCGCCCATGTGCTGATAGGGATGGTGATAGGCGCCGCGGTGTCACTGCACGAAGCGCGGGCCGCGCGCAGCGTTGCGCCGCTCGCCCGCGCGCTGGTGGAGCGCTGCGCGCGGCTGGGCGAGGCCTTCCGGCGGGTCGTGTTCGCGCAGGTGCGCATCGCCGCGCTGAATGCCGCATTCACCGCAGTCTACCTGGTGGTGGTGTTGCCGCTGCTTGGCATACACCTGCCGTTTGCCAAGACCATGGTGGCGGTGACCTTCGTCGCCGGCCTGCTGCCCGTCATCGGCAATCTGATATCGAACACCGTGATCGTCGTCATCAGCCTCGCCAACTCGTTCGCGGTGGCGATCGGATCGCTGGTGTTCCTGGTGGTCATCCACAAACTGGAATATTTTCTCAACGCCCGCATCGTGGGAAGCCGGATCAATGCGGCCATCTGGGAACTGCTGCTCGCCATGCTGGCCATGGAAGCGGCCTTCGGCATCGCCGGGCTGGTCGCCGCGCCGGTGTACTACGCCTATTTCAAGGATGAATTAAGCGCACGCGGGTTGATTTAAAGGTGCCGGGATTCGTCGACGCGTGCCGGGTGCGCGGCGGCACGGCAGAATCAGACGGGCTGATCGAGCCCGCGCTTGCGCTTTGAGCGGGGCCGCCAATCCGGCCGAAACCGCAGCGGTGATCAATGCGTATCATTCCGTGGGATGATTACGCGTCGCGTGACACTCACCCGGTCGAGGTACGCATGAACCCACCCGCAACCAAAGGCATGTCGCCCGCGGAAATCGAACAGGCCGCCACTCGCATGGGACTGGATAACGCCCTGCGGAATTTCCCCGAGACGCTGCATCGCGCAGCGGGACGGGTGGGCGACATTGCGGCCTTGCTGCCTGAACCGTGGACACCCGTTACCCATCCGGCCCACAACTTCACCGTGCCGGGCAAACCGCGATGAGCGATCCGGCCTGGTTCAGCATCGCGGAATGCGGCCGCGCGTTCGGGCGCCGCGAGCTGTCGCCGCTCGAATTGACGCAGCACCTGCTCGATCGCATCGCGCGGCTCGATCCGGGCCTGAACGCGTTCCTGCGCGTCATGCCGGATTCGGCGATCCAGGAGGCGAAGACCGCCGAGGCGGAAATCATGGCGGGAAGATCGCGCGGCCCGCTGCACGGCATTCCCTACGCGCTGAAAGACATCATCGACGTTGCCGGCCTGCCCACCACCTGCCATTCGAAGATTCTTGCCGACCATGTGGCGAGCGCCGATGCACCGGTGGTGACACGGCTGCGCGACGCCGGGGCGATCCTGCTCGGCAAAGCCGCGTTGCACGAATTCGCCACCGGCGGTCCGGCGCACGACCTGCCCTGGCCGCCGGCGCGCAATCCGTGGAATCGCGATTTGCATCCGGGCGGCTCCTCCAGCGGCTCGGCCACCGCGCTCGCCGCCGGATTCGCGCCTGCCGCGATCGGCACGGACACGGGCGGCTCGGTGCGCAACCCCGCCACCTGTTGCGGACTTGTCGGCATGAAGCCGACCTACGGCGCGATCAGCCGCGCCGGCGTGTTTCCGCTGTCGTTCTCGCTCGATCACGTCGGGCCGATGACGCGCACGGTGGAGGACAACGCCCTGCTGCTGCAGGCGCTGGTCGGCCGCGATGCCGCCGATCCGGCCAGCGTCGCCCATCCGGCGCCCGACTTCCTGTCCGGGCTGCGCAGCGGCGTGAAGGGGCTGCGCATCGGCATGATCGAGCACTTCTATACCGAGGACATGCAAGCCGACTCGCAGCAGATCGAGGCCATCGCCCGCGCCGCGGCGCTGCTGCGCGAACTGGGCGCGCGGGTCGAACCGGTGCGGCTGTCGCCGCTGCGCGTCTGGGCGGCGTGCGGCCGCGTCCTGATGCAGGCCGAGCAGTACGTGATCCACGAACGCTGGCTGCAGCAGCGTCCGCAGGATTACTGCGAGCTCTCCCGCGCCAAGCTGCTCGCCGGCGCGTTTCTCCCGGCGCGCGATTACGTGAAGATGCTGCAGGCGCGGCGCGTGCTCGGCGCAGAGTTCACCGCCGTGATGGGCGATTTCGACGCGCTGATCACGCTCTCGGGATTCGACCTGCCGTGCCGCATCGACAGCCCGCAGGACATCGCGCGCACCTACGAGCGGCAGGCGCGCATGCCGTTCAACGTCACCGGCACGCCGGCCCTGGCGGTGCCGACCGGTTTTTCCGCGGAGGGCCTGCCGCTCGGCATGCAGATCGCGGGCAGGGCCTTCGACGAGGCGATGCTGTATCGCATCGCCTGGCAGTATTGCGAAGCCGCCGGCTGGAGCGCCGGTTGGGCGGCGCACCATCCCGACACGGAGAGGTTCACCGCATGACACACGCCATACGCATCCACCGCTTCGGCGGACCCGAAGTAATGCAGTTCGACACCGTCGAGATCGGTGATCCGGGTCCGGGCGAAGTGCGCCTGCGCCACACCGCGGCCGGCGTCAATTTCGTCGACATCGGACAACGCAAAGGCCACCAGCAAATCGCCCTGCCCCTGGTGCTGGGACGCGGCGCGGCGGGCGTGGTCGAGGCGGTCGGCGCCGGGGTCACTGGATTCGGCACGGGCGAGCGCGTCGCCTACACGCCCTACAACGGCGCCTACGCCGAAGCGCGCCTCATTGCCGCGGACAAGCTGGTGAAAATTCCCGCGGGCCTGGACGACATCGCGGTCGGCGCGAGCATCATGCAGGGGCTGACGGTGCAGTACCTGGTGCGCGAAGTGCGCAAGGTCGGCGCGCAGGACGCGCTGCTGGTGCACGCCGCGGCAGGCGGCGTCGGACTGATCCTGTGCCAGTGGGCAGCCGAGCTCGGCGCCACGGTGATCGGGGCCGTGTCCACCGCGGACAAGGCCGAACTGGCGCGCCAGAACGGCTGCGCCCACGTCATGGTGTATTCCCAGGGGGATTTCGTCGAGCAGGCGATCCGCCTGAACGGCGGACGCAAGCTCGATGCGGTCTACGACGCCGTGGGCCAGGACACCTTCATGCGCTCGCTCGACGTGCTGCGCCCCGCGGGCCAGATCATCAGCTACGGCAGTGCCTCGGGGCCGGTGCCGCCGATCGATGTCGGATTGCTGATGCGCAAGGGCGCGCTGGGCGTGAGTACCGGCGCACTGCTCGCCTTTACCGAAGGCCGCGGGCTGCTGCAGCACATGGCGCGCGAGTGGTTCGAAGTGCTGGCTGCGGGCAAGGTCAGGATCAACGTCAACCAGACCTATGCGCTGAAGGACGCCGCGCAGGCGCACCGCGATCTGGAAGCGCGCCGGACAACAGGCTCGACGGCGCTGCTGATGTAGCCGCAGGCGCCCTCCCGACCACTTGCCCGCTTGCCCTCTTGCACTCTTGCACTCTTGCCCTCTTGTACTCTTGCACTCTTGCCCTCTTGTACTCTTGTATATACTAAAAAAATATGAAAACTGCCCGGAAACGTTCGCTCTCAAGCCTTCCGTTCTGATAATTGTTCAAAAATTTAACAGCGGAGTGTCGCCATGATACAGATACAGGACGTCGATCATCTCGTCTTGCGCGTTCACGACCTCGAGCCGATGATCGCGTTCTACTGCGACGTGATCGGCTGCAAGGTGGAGTGGCGACGCCCCGAGCTGGGGCTGGTGCACCTGCGCGCCGGCAACGCCATGATCGACTTTGCCGCGGTGGACGGACCGACCGGGTTGCGCGGCGGCCCGCCGCCCGGGCGCGACGGCCACAACCTCGATCACTTCTGCCTGCGCGTGAAGGGCTTCGACACCGACGCGATCGTGAAGCACCTGCGATCGCACGGCGTCGAACCCGGCAAGATCGCCGACCGCTTCGGCGCCGACGGCCGCGGGATGTCGATCTACCTCAATGATCCGGAGGGCAATGGGTTGGAGTTGAAGGGCGCGAAGGTGGACTAGGTAATCGGACAACTCGGCGCACAATTCAAGCGAATGATCCCATGTCTCCGCGCATTTCCCTCACCCTCTGTCCCTCTCCCGGAGGGAGAGGGAAGCAAAGCCAGCCCCCTCCCCGAGAATAAGGGAAGAAAAGCTGCTCCCCTCCCCGAGAATGAGGGAAGCAAACCACTCCTTTCCCGGAGAGAGAGAGGGGGGGGGAGGAGGTACGCTCCGACCGCTCCCTTCTCCCTCCGGGAGAAGGGCAGGGGATGAGGGGTAGCACGCGACACGGCAACTTGTCCCTATTCTGCCGACAAGCACCAAGAACGCGAACGTCGCATCACCATCAGCGCTTTTCAGGCTTGGGCGACCCGTTCACAAGGGTACGCGGCGACGAGTGATGGCTGACGATGAGCCAGCCTCCGGGCGTCTTGCGGTAGGTGAATGAAAAGCGGTAAGGGAGGACCACGTTGGTGCCGTCGTTCTCGGTGAAGCTGAAGGTGTAGTAGCCGGTATTGACCGCGCCTTCGCCGAACACATGGGTCACCACCCGCCCTATGGTGCACTTGTAGTCTTTCTTTTTCTGCCGGTCGGCCAGGCCGTCGAAACTGTCGATGCGCTCCTGTGGCGTGGTGAGCAGTTCCGGGTTGTGCGTGGCAAACAGCGCCGCGTCCTCGTCGTAGAGCGGTATGAGCAGCGAGGGTCCCGGGCCGGTGCTCATTGCGCTCGCCCACCGGTGCACCGCGGCCAGTACTTCGGCTTTCTCTGTCGTTTCCATGTGTTTCGTTTCTCCAGTCTCGACTGCCATCGGGTGAAGCACTACACAGCGCATTTCCAGCGCCAGGAACCTGGCGTGTCTGCTCTGAATCAGGGGATATGCAAGGGGACGGCGTCCCCTTGCTCGACTTCGATCAGGCTTTCGCGGCGGGGATGCGCGACTTCTCCAGCACCGTCATGGCGGAAGCCACCATGCCGGCGACATCCGACAGGTTGCTTGGAATGATCACGGTATTATTGGTCTTGGCGAGGTTGGAGAAGGCGCGGATGTACAACTCGGCCACTTTCAGGTTGGCCGCCTGCAGGCCGCCTTCCTTGCCGATCGCGTTGCCCACTGCCTCCACCGCTGCCGCGGTCGCCTCGGCGACGACGCGCAACGAGGTCGCCTCGCCCTGCGCGCGGTTGATCGCGGCCTGCTTGTCGCCCTCGGATTTCAGGATGGAGGACTGCTTCATGCCTTCCGCGACATTGATCTCCTGCTGCTTCTCGCCCTCGGATTTCGCGATCACCGCCCGCTTTTCCCGCTCGGCGGTGATCTGCCGCTGCATCGCGAGCAGGATGGCCTCGGGCGGCGTGAGGTTCTTCACTTCGTAGCGCAGCACCTTGACTCCCCAGGAGCGGCCCGCTTCGTCGAGCACCGCCACGATCTGGCGGTTGATCACGTCGCGGCTTTGCAGCGACTGGTCCAATTCCATCTTGCCGACTTCGGAGCGCAAGGTCGTTTGCGCCAGTTGCGTAATGGCGCTGACGTAATCCGAAGTGCCATAGGAGGCTAGCCCTGCCCGTTGCCCATAAATACCGCTGGACATTTTTGCGCGCCGCGTTTATCGTGGTGCGGTGGAAAGCCAGAATCAGATCAAACGCACCCTGTCCAAGCAGGGCTCGATAGAGATTATCCGCCGACTTTTGAGTCATGACG
>SHXF01000123.1 GCA_009693435.1 Betaproteobacteria bacterium
AGTGGGACACCGCCCCGGACGCATCGAACCGCGCATGCGCAAACGACGGCCCAAACCTTACCCATGGCTGAAGGTCCCTCGCGCCGCAGCGCGACGGCTCATTCAACTCCACGGTCATCAATGATGGCTAAAGTAAGTGCCATTCGGCTATAGGCAACTCGGCTTCGACGCTCGCGGTCTCTCTATAGACTGTTGTGCCGCGGACTTTCGCAATATCCTCCGCCGTGACCTTGCCCGGGTCCGGCACGTCCGCTTTCTCCGGGTCAATGAAAACGTGCTTGCAGTGTTTCTTGAGCGCGTCTATCTGCTTTTCGTTTTTCAGGACAAATCCCTGAAACATGAACGGCGTCTCGGTCCACGGTCTGTCGAGTTTCGCGACATACATGCCGAAGGTCAGATCTTCAACAGGAATTTCCTTGAGTTCCATAGGGTGAATTCGGTGCCTGACTTGACGGAAAATTCGGGGGGGTGCAGTTTTTTTGCGTTTGCTGGGCGAATTGTAAAGCGAATAGCCGTTTTCATCATGCCTGACTCTGTCGCTGTATGCCCGACTGACATCCAGCGGGGGGTATATTCCCGAAATTGACGATTGTTTTCGATAGAGGGCGATGCCAGGCGCTTGTTACCGCCGCAGTGCGCGCTGCATTGCATCGGATCCGCGCGTGGGTGGCCCTCCGGCAAGGGAATCACGGGGGCGAGGTGCATCGACCATGGATAATCACTTTCGCATTCGGCTGGCGGGCCTTAGACTTCTCCCCTATGACTTCTCCCCCTACGACTTCTCCCCCTACGACTTCTCCCCCTACGACTTCTCCCCCTATGACTTCTCCCTCTATGACTTCTCCCCCTACGCCAATCTTGTTCGATACAGGGCGATACGCCCTTGCCGGGCCGCGCATGCCGGATAATGCAATGGGATGGGCGCGGCGGGGCGCGGTGCGCCACCGGACACGCATCGGGACGAGGTTGCTTTTCTCAAACAAGAACAGGACGGCCGGCGATCGTAACGCCGCCGCAATCACGTGAGACTCAGGATACTGGGGTGCAGCGGGGGCATAGGGGGGCGGCATTTGCGCACCACCTCGATGCTGATCGACGAAGATATATTGATCGATGCGGGAACAGGCGTGGGGGATCTTTCGCTTTCCGAGATGTCCCTCATTGACCATGTGTTCGTCACCCATTCTCACCTCGATCACATCGCCACCATCCCGTTCATGGTCGACACCGTGGGCGGCATGCGTTCCAGACCGCTTACGGTCCATGCCATCCCGGAGGTTCTGGAGGTGCTGCGCAAGCACATATTCAACTGGATCGTATGGCCGGACTTCACGAAAGTGCCCACCGAAGAAAAGCCGTTCATGCGCTACGAGGAAATCCAGGTGGGCGAAACCATCCGGTTCGGCAAGCGGGCGCTCACCGTGTTGCCCGCAGTTCACACCGTGCCCGCGGTGGGTTATCAGATGGAATCCGGAAACGGCAGCCTGATATTTACCGGTGACACCACGACCAATGATGCGCTCTGGGAAATCGCGAACAAGATCGATAACCTGAAGTACCTGATCATCGAAACCGCTTTCTGCAACAAGGATATTGCGCTGGCGAAGCTCTCGAAACACCTCTGTCCCAGTATGCTGGCCGAAGAACTGGCGAAGCTGGAACGGGTTCCGGAGGTATATGTCACGCATCTGAAACCCGGCGAGATCGAATTGACCATGCAGGAGATCGAGGACTGCGCCGGGCAGTACCGGCCGCGCATGCTGCAGAACAAGCAGGTATTCGATTTTTGACGCAGCGATTTGCGATGCCCACAAGCCGGGCAGGGGATTGAATCCGGGGATGGCGGCGCGCGGGTCTGCTCCGCCGCCAAACGTCAATGCAGGACCAGGGGATATCATGGGCACCAACAGCCAATTCAGCGACACGATCCCATGAGTGCAGCCACCGGCGTTCCCCGCGCAGCGGCGATCTACCTCGGCGTCGTCCAGTTCCTGTTCGCCACCACCTGGACCCTGTACGTCATCTACCTTCCGGCGCTCGTGGAAAATGCCGGAATCGCAAAGCACTGGGTGCCATGGATACTGGTGGCGGACCAGGTGATCATGGCGGTGATGGACGTGATCACCGGATTCTGGGTCGATCGGGTGCGCGCGGGACTGGCGCGGCTGGGGGGCTGGATTCTGGCGTTGTCGGCGGTATCGTGCGTCGCCTTCGTCGCCATGCCCTACGCCGGCGCGAGCGCGACCATGCTGCTCGGGCTGATCCTCATCTGGGGCCTCACTTCTTCCGCGCTGCGCGCGCCGCCGTGGGCGCTGCTGTCGCGCTACGCCGCTACGCCCGGCGTGCCCTGGCTCTCGACCCTGGTGCTGACCGGCACCGCGCTTGCCGCGGGGCTCGCGCCTTTTCTGGGGATTGCGCTGCGGGACGTGGACCCGCGCCTGCCTTTCGCTCTCTCGACGCTGACGTTGCTCATCACGGTCGGCGGCCTGGTGTTCGTGGAACGCCGCCTTGCCGCCGCCGCGCCTGCGCCCGCCGGCGAACTCGAGCCGGTGTACGACCTGAGCACGCCGCAGGCCAAGCGCGATGTTGCCCTGTATTTCATCGCGCTCTTGCTGATGGCGGCGAGCTACCAGGTGCACTTCTCGCTCAATTCGCCCGAACTGTTCCTCTTCTATGCCGACGCATCGCAACTGCAGTACCTGATGCCGGTGTTCTGGATCGGATTCAACATCATGATGTTCCCGGCCGCGGGATTCGTGAAGCGCTTCGGCGCATTTGCCGTGATGGCCGCGGGCAGCGCCGTCGGTGCTGTCGCCACGTACGCGACGATGATCGCACCCGGGCTGGATGGGCTGGTCGCTGCGCAGTTCATCGCCGGCGGCTGCTGGGGCGCGGTCAGCGTCGGCGCATTCACTGCCGCGATCAGCTTCGGCCGCGCCAGCCGCGAAGGCGCGTTCCTGGGCGCGCTGTTCGCCACCCTGGCCATCGCCTCGTTCCTGCGCATAGGCGCGTACACCGGGGATATCGAGACGAGCCCCGCGATCGGCAAACTGCTCGCATGGGGGCCCTCCTGGGGCTGGCTGCTGGCCGCGCTGCTGCTGATCGTGGCGATGGTAGGCACGCGCCGCCGTCCGGTGTAGGCGGCGAAAACCGGGGACGCACCCCCCTTTGAAAACCTTTCGGTCTGACGGGGCGCCACAGCCGGTGGCGGCGCGCAGACCAAGCATTAGCTATACCAAAAATAACTGCGATATGCCTGAAGATACCCAAGGTATAGGCAGTTTTCCAAAGAAATTGGCTAATTTATCAAAGGGAATCGCGCGACCGGTGCGAAGCCCGCGTTTGCGCCGGGTGCGCGCGCGACATCCCGAACATGCCACCACTGTCGACTACTTCGGCGGCGATTCGTTGTCGAAGAGGTGTTGCTGCTTTTTGCGATTGTGGGAGGTCAATGTCGGCGATGCTGAGCGCCGAGATGCCGACTTTTTTCGCCAGACGCCTGATATCGTCATCCTCGGAATAGATTTGCGCGGCGCCATTGGCTTGGGCGATTGCTACGATCTGGCGATCAAACTTTACCTTGGCCCAAGTGATGGCTTTCGATCCGCCACGCTTGTCGCCTGCAGTCAGATCCTTGTTCAGGGCCAGCGCACTCTCGACCGCCGCCTTTTGGTCGAACGGAGCGATATAAAACACCGAGCGCTTCCTGATTTGTTCGAGGACGCCCGATGCCGCCTCGCCGGCCCTGGCCAGGTACTCGGCAAGAGCAGGTGTGGGAATAATGATCCGTTCCCGGGCCTCTTCGAGTGTCCGTACCAAATAGTCGAGTTTCTTTTTTTCCAGCGCGGTTACTCGTTGACCGAACAACTTGATCAAGATGCTCGAATCAAGAACGACCATTTTACGACCCTTCGCGAACCCGCTTCAGTTCTGCCATGGGGTCCGGATAATCGTTCCAGGCGTTGTTTTTGACGGCTTTTACTGCGTCGATCGCCGCTGAAAGGGGCGCTTCGTCGATGCGTTCGAAGGATTCAATTGTAAAGTCCTCCAGCTCCCAGATCTCATCGGTGCTGCGTAGCCATTTGCCGCTGCCCACAAGCCTTATGGGGCCGGCTAGATAGTGCTTCGCAATTTCGCGAGCAGTCGCCACGTTCCTGGTGTGGCAGTTCTTGTGCACCACGCCGGTTGAGTCCCGAAGCCAGATTGGCACCGACTCATCAATACCGCCAATGCGGATAACCATTCCCTCAAGAATGCCCGCCTCATGTACGCGAAATGTCTGGATCGTCGGGGCATTAACGCCGGGGAACCGCATGATGGTTGCCTCTTTGCCCTCTTTCAGCAGACCGGTTGCGTTATCGTCGCGGAGCAGTTTGTTCAGGTTTCGATAGGCACGTTTCACATCGTCCGGGGCATCGGGCGCATCGGCCACGAGCAGACGCGCATGTACTTTCGGCGCTGCCTGGGGCTCGACCCAAGCCTTCAGCACCGCGCTACCCCGCATTACCTTGTCGAAGTGAACCCGCTCGTCGTTCGCAAAAAGCTCGGCCAACTCAGTCATATACGCCGCAAGCCGTCCCATCGGGAGGGTCTCCGGGGTGAATGCGTCGATCTTGAAAACCAGTTCCTGCTTGTCCATGGTCGTGTCGCCTTTGGTCTGTGCGGGATTATAGAGTTATCAACGCTTTCCGACCTTCGGTCGCCTGCTTCAGTGCAACTGATTATGCACCACGGCGAGTGCGGATTGATGGTTTTCGGGACCGTGCATCACTGCGAAACGGATGGGCAGGCGTCGCAGGTTGTTGGCCAGTGGTCCACACAGTTGTTGGTGAAACAGCACGAAGATCAGCACGACTGTTACGCCCTTGTCGGTGAGTCGGTAGGCGTAGCGGGTGCGCGCACTCGGGATCACGTCGGTCACGCGCACGCCGCGCTACCCCGATCTGCCCGCGATTTCCGAAACGATTCCCGGATTCGAAATGGTCGCGTGGTACGGTCTGTTCGCGCCGAACGGGACGTGGCCCGAGGCGATGGCGCGGCTGCGCGATGAAATCGGCCGCTTCCTGGCGCTGCCGGACGCGCAGCCGAAAATCAATGCGAACGGTCCCGAGGTCTGGATCAGCGCGCCCGAGCAGTTCTAGGTCGCCATTCGCAGCGGCTGCGAACAGCGCAGCAAGCTGGTGCAGGCGCTCGCAATTCGGATGGACTGACTTACTGCGCTGTTCGTGTGACGAGTATCAGAGAAACCTTGATCCCGCAGGATGGTCGACACGCCGAGTCCCGGCGTGGCCAGCGCAGAACCTCGAAAGATGACCGTGGACGTTGTTCGCATCGGACGTAGCCGGGAAAGCCGCCGTTTTCGAGATATCGAAAACCGATGTCGAGTACCTCCCTCCAGGTCATGGAAAACGGCGATAAGCGACTCCGGAAATGAAACTCTGGCATCCTTGTCCGATTCCCCCGGATTGGAATCCTGTGATCACCACGATAACCAAAAACGACAGCGGCGTGCGGCTCGCCGAGCTGATGGGCGCGATGTCGATTGCGACCGACTACGGCATGGGGCAACCGGTCGGCTACGCCCAATCCACCTGTGTGCTCGGCATCCGGCTGGGGGAAGCGGCCGGACTCTCGGTAAGCGAATTGCGTGATGTCTACTACCAGGCCTTGCTCCGTTTCATCGGCTGCAATGCCGAAACCTACGCGATGGCGGCGATCATCGGCGACGAACATGCGCTGCGCGCCGGGTTTGCGTCGATCGATTCCGGCAAGCCGCAACAGGTCGTGCCGCTGTTGCTTCGGTTCATCCGGCAGGCGAATGCAGGCGCCTCGCTGCTCGAACTGGCCGGGGCATTGATGCGCGGCCTGATGGCCATGGGAGCGCTGGCAGCCGAGTCCTTTCCGGGTCACTGCGAAGTCGCGCAGCGTCTCGCGGAGCGGCTGGGCTTCGGTCCCGATCTCGTGCGCGGCCTGGGACAGCTCTACGCGCGCTGGGACGGCAAGGGGATTCCCAAAGGCCTCAGGGGCGAGGCCATCACCCTGCCGGTGCGCGTGGTGATGCTCGCCCAGGATGCGGTCACGTTCCTTCGCATCGGCGGCCGCGATGCCGCACTCCAGGTGGCGCGCGACCGGCGTGCGAAACAATACGACCCGCGACTGGTCGATGTATTCGTGCGCGAGGCGGATTCTCTGCTCGCCGGGTTTTCGCACGATCCGGGCTGGCAGACGGTGCTCGAAATCGAGCCGGGAGAGCAGGTCACGCTCAACGAAAATGCGCTTGACGAGGCGTGCGCGGTCATCGCGGATTTTGCCGATCTGAAATCGCAATACACGCTCACCCATTCGCAGCGCGTCGCGATGTTTGCCGAAGGCGCCGCGCGCGTGCTGAACCTGCCGCCCGCAGATGTCGCGCTCGCGCGCCGTGCCGGACTGCTGCACGACATCGGGCGGGTCGGGGTGTCGGCGGGTGTGTGGGCGAAGCCCGGCGCGCTGTCCGAGCGCGAATGGGAAATGGTGAGGCTGCACGCTTACTACAGCGAACGCATCCTGGCGAGATTTCCGTCGCTGGTCGCGCTATCGAAGATCGCGTCCTTCGCGCATGAAAGGGTGGACGGCTCGGGGTACTTCCGCAGCGCGGCCAGAGAGGCGTTGGTCCGGATCGCGCGAATCCTTGCCGCGGCTGACATGTTTGCGGGAATGACGGAAGCCAGGCCGCATCGAGCGGCACGCACTGCCGCCGACGCGGGAGCCCTGTTGCAGGCGGACGCGCGCACCGGCCGGCTTGATATGGCTGCGGTCGACGCGGTGCTGGGCGCGGCAGGCGTTGCCGCGGCGCCGACCCGGCGCCGCGATCCCTCCGGACTGTCCGACCGAGAAATCGAAGTAGTGCGCTCGCTCGCTCGCGGGCTCTCGAACAAGGAGATCGCGCGTGCCCTGGGCGTATCGCCGAAAACCGTCGACAACCAGGTGCAGAGCATCTACCCGAAGCTGGGCGTGCGCACGCGCGCCGGCGCAACGCTCGCGGCAATGGAACGGTCGCTGCTCGTGCCCTGATCCCCGCATTGACTCGGATAGGGTATTTACCCTATTCACGTCCAGGCGCCCAATCTTTACCTTCTCTGTGTTGCCGACGCATCCGCATCGGCCAACCACCGACGGAGGAAGACATGGCAATTCTTGTGAAGTTCGAAGTGAACGGGGCGACATCATCCCGTTACGATGAGGTCATCCGGCGACTCACGGAAATCGGACTAAGGGTTCCGGACGGTCAGCAGTACCACATCTGCTACGGCGACAGGCAGCACCTGCAGGTCATAAACGTTTTCGAAAACCAGGCCAAGCTCGATGCATTCGGCGCGAAGCTCATGCCGATCCTGAAGGAAATCGGCATCGAGGCGAAGCCGATCGTCGCCGAGATCTACAACATCATCGAGGGGTGATGGAGCAAGGCGGCCTGGCAAGGCGTTCAATCCGTTCTTGCAAAAGCGCCGCCGTGCTCCGGACTTGCCGGAACGGATAGCGGGCGAACCGGAGTTTCGACCTGGTTGACCGAAGCCACAGGGGAAGGATATATCAAGAAATATCGATAGTGGCCAGCGGACGCCCGATTTGAGGGTGCTTCTCCAATAAATCATGAAGATTATTGGATGCCCTCTTCCTCAGTTTGCCCTCAGTTTGCCCTCAGTTTGCCCTCAGTTCGCCCTCAGTTCGCCCTCAGTTCGCTTTCAGCTTCGCGTTCTTCAGCACCGGCGTCCACTTGCGCACTTCGGCCTTGATATAGGCGTCGATCTCGGCCGGCGTCATCTGCGAACCTTTTATGTCCTGCTTTTCCAGGGCGGCTTTCACCTCGGGCTGCAGCAGGCCCTTGTGCGCTTCGGCGCCGGGAAAGACAGGAGAATCAAGTGCGACACGAATTCGCTAGTAGAAGTTGTTCTCACAATATAAAGGAGGGAACCGCCCGTGTTACCGGGTGAATCCAGGAGCCTGAATAAAGAGCGACTCTGACAAAGTGACGAAGCACCGCGAGGTGCGGGGTACCCATCGCGAGAGGCGTCATTCTTTGACGGATGCTAAAATTAATGCCATGGCCGACATTACCGCACAGATCCTGACGGAGATTCGCGACGAGGCTCGCGAAGCGCGCGCGGAAAACCGTGAAGATTTCAAGAACGTCTTTCACCGGCTCGCGCTTGTGGAGTCGAGCATGAACGACGTAAAACAGCGCCTTACTTCGCTCGAGCGGCACATGGCGGCGCTGCTCAGCATCGTGCCTGTAATTAACGAGCGCATCGACCGGCTGGAGGCACGGGTCGCCGCGCTCGAAAAATAGGTAAATCAAGTGCAACACGAAGTCGTTTGTAGAAGTTGTTCTCAGCGTACGCCGGGTCGAGCACTGTAGTTCGCCGCTCATCCACTGCCCCTCGCGCTGCGCTACGCGATATCCGGGACCGGGTGGTAGGTTATGGTAATGACTGCGGGGAATGACCGCGGGGAATGACCGCGTTTCGCGGCCAGTCGGGCGCTTGCGCGGGCGGGCCGCGCCCGGCGGGCTCGGGCACCCAGCGTTCGAGATGCTCGAGGCTGCGTCGCAGCACGCTCGGATCGTCGATCAGGGCGATCACGCGTATTGGACCGCAGTTATTGCTTCGGCATTTGGGGCATCCGAGCGGATCAGCTTCGTAGACCTTGCGGATGAGCCGCGCCCACAGGGAAGGGTGGGGCCCCTTCCTCACCCTGGAGCCTTGGCGCCGATGGCGATCTCGCTCACCGATCTTGACCAAGGCGCGCACGTCCTTGCAGCGCGCCAGTTCCTCCAGATAGGCTCCGCGACGCCCCTCCCGGTGGAGGCAGTCGGAGCGAGCTTGGTAGTAAAATCAAAAGAGCACCCAATTTCCGCCCGGCATGAAGACCTTGAACCTCCGCCCATGAGCAGAATCGTATCGATCGAAATCCTGCTGGTGCAGCTGCCGACCCGGCGCGAGCACAAGTGGACCGGCCTCACCGAACCGATCGGGCGCTATCGCGTGCCGGAATCGGAGTTCTGATCGTGCGGACCGAAATCGTCGATCGCTGGGTTGCCGCGACGAAGCGCCATGGCTTCGACGCCATGCTGTCGTGCTCGCCGGAGAACTTCGCCTACCTCACGGGGTTCATCGTGCCCTCGCAGCCGCTGATGCGCCACCGGCACGCGATGGGCATCGTAACGGCCGATGGCCGCACCGCGATTCTTGGCGTCGACATGGAGGCGACTACGATCGGGCGGCGCGAGCCGGATACGGCGACGAAGATCTGGGCCGAGTTCAGCGACAACGCCATGGCGGTGCTCGCCGATTTGTTGCGCGAGCTGGGCCTCGCGGATTCGAGGATCGGCATCGAGCTCGACTATCTGCCGGCAAGCGACTTCGACAAGCTGCGTGCGGCGCTGCCGGGCGCAACATTCGTTGCCGGCCAACACATCATCGCGCACATGCGGCAGGTCAAAACCCCGGAAGAGATCGCGCTGCTGCGGCGCCTGTCGCGTATTTCCGACCGGTCGATCACCGACGCGCTGCGTGCGGTGAAGGCCGGCGACAGCGAAATGGACCTCGCGGGGCACCTGACGCGCAACGTGTTTTCGCTGGGCGCCGAGCAGTTCAAGCTGATGATCATCGCGACCGGAGAGCGCAGCCAGCTTCCCAATGTCGGCCCGAGCGAGCGCAAGCTCACGACGGGCGATGTGTGCCGCGTCGAGATCTTCCCGGTGATCTCCGGCTACCACGCGGGCGTGTGCCGCACGGCGGTGGTACAGAAGGCTCCGGCGCACGCCGAGCGCATCTGGAAGCACCTCGTCGATTGCAAGTACCAGTTGCTCGATCAGGTGAAGCCGGGCGCGAGCTGCCGCGCGATCTACGCGGCGTTCATCGCGAAACTCGCCGAACTCGGCCTGCCACCGATTCCCTTCGTCGGGCACGGTATCGGCCTCTTCCTGCACGAGGATCCGTATCTCGGCAAGACGCCGGAGATCGGTCGCGACGGCGATGCGATGCTCGAAGCGGGAATGGTGCTGGGGGTCGAGCCGCTGTGCTACCAGACCGGCCACGGCTACGGTATGCAGTTGAAGGACATGCTGCTGGTCACCGAGCGCGGCAGCGAGATGCTGTCCGACTACTGCTCGAACGACGAGTTGATCGTCGTCCGCTGATGCGCGTCGCTGTCATCGGCGCGGGTGCGGGCGGTGCTTCAGCCGTCGCGGAGCTCACCATCGCCGGCCACCAAGTCGCGTTGTGGAACCGTTCCGAGCAGACGCTCGCGCCCTTCGTCGAGCGCGGCGGGGTCGAATACGAAGGTGTGCTGGGCGAGGGTTTCGCGAAGCCGGCCCTGATCACGGCGGACATCGCACACGCGGTGCATGGCGCGGAAGTCGCGCTCGTCTGCCTGCCGACAATTTCACATGTCGCGATTGCACGCTCGCTTGCGCAGGCCGGCGCGCACGCCATGCCGGTGGTGCTGAACCCCGGCCATACCGGTGGCGCGCTCGAATTCCGCGAGGCCTATCGCATCGCCAGTGGTGGCCCGGTTCCGCCGATCGCGGAGTTCCACACGCTTGCGTATATCGCGCGCAAGTATCAGCCGGCGAGAGTGACCGTCTCGGGAAAGGCAAAGTTCCTGCGCCTGGGCGCGCTCCCTGGCGACGTGGCCGCCGCGGCTGCCGCGCGTGCGCTCTACCCGGTAAGCGATCCGGTGCCCGACGTGCTCAATTCGAGCCTCGCCAACCTGAACATGGTGTTGCACGCGCCGGGCGCGATTCTCGGCGCCGCATGGATCGAGGCGACCCGCGGCGACTTCACGTTCTACGTGCAGGCGATGACTCCCGGCGTAACGCGGGTGCTCAAGGCGCTCGACGCCGAACGCCTCGCGGTAGCCCGCGCATTCGGGCATGAGCTGCCCCACCTTGGGGCGGAGATGCAGATGTACGGCACTGTCGAGGCATCGGTGAAGGACACTTCGGATCTCGTGGCTGCGATTTCCGGCGGTAAGGCAAACCAGCGCATCAAGGCGCCGGATTCGCTTCAGCACCGCTACTACCTCGAGGACTTCGGCCACGGCCTGGTGCCCTTTCTGGCCCTCGCCGCCGCGGCCGGCGTGCCCGTGCCGACCGCCGCGTCGCTGCTGGAACTCGGCATTACCCTGACCGGCATCGACTTCCGCGCCAGCGGCCGTACTGCGCTGACCATGGGCATTGCCGGGCTTGACCGGGACAGGTTGCTTCGACTGGTGCGCGGGTGACCCCGGCATGATCGTTACGTGGAAGGCAACATGAAGCTCGGCGTCAGTTTCGACGGGTTCGCGCCGTACGGCGAGGCGCTTGGCTTCGCCAGGGAAGCCGCGGCGGCGGGCGCGAAGAGCCTCTGGATGGCCGATCATCTCGGCTATCGCGAGCCGATTGTGTCCTGCCTCGGATTCGCGAGCGCGATTGCCGACGTTCGCGTCGTGCCGACGGCGGTAAGTCCCTACCTACGCCACCCAATGCCGACGGCGATGCAGATGGCGACGCTGGCCGAGGCCGCACCTGGCCGGGTGGCGCTCGCGATCGGCACCGGCAATCCCCTCTTTCTCGGCGAATCCGGCGAGGCGATCGAGAGACCGCTCGCCGTGGCGCGCGAGTTCATCGGCGCGCTGCGCGCGCTGTGGTCCGGGGAGCCAGTGCGGCAGGAAGCAACGCGTTTCCGTTTGCGCGGCGCGCGCATGATGTTCACGCCGCCCGCGCAGATCCCGCTCTACCTGGCGCCGATGAAGCCCCAGATGCTGGCGCTTGCCGGCAAGATCGCCGATGGCGTCGTACTCTCGGCGGGGCTTTCGCCGGGATTCGTGCGCGAATCGCTGAAGCACACGGCCGCGGGCGCGCGGGAAGTCGGCCGCGACTACGACGCTCTGCACGCCGCCGGATATATTTCTTTCGCGGCTTCGCCGGACGGCAAGCGCGCGGTGGAGGAAGTGCGCAGGAAACTCGCGTTCCTGCTGCGCAACCGTTACATCGACGACAGCATTGCACACTCCGGCATCCCGATCGATCAGGCCGCGATCATCGCGGCAATGGGCAGCCGTGACTATGAAGCGGCGGCGAAGTTGATCCCCGACGCGGCAGTCGAGGCTTTCGCGGTCGCCGGCACCGTGCAGCAATGCTGCGACAAGCTGCTCGAGTACCGCGACGCAGGCCTGGGCGAGCTGGTGCTGCTGCTCGCCGGCAATATCGAGGACCAGCGTTTCGGCCTCTCGGTGATTCGCGAACTGAGCGCATAGCGGCGCGGGCGTCCTGCTAGACTTTGCGCATCGCAAGAAAACCCCTCACCCTTCACCCTTCACCCTTCAC
>SHXF01000124.1 GCA_009693435.1 Betaproteobacteria bacterium
GATCCGTGAGTTCTTCCCGAAGAAGATGCGCTTCGATTCAATCACCCAAAAGGATATCTCTGCCGCCATGCACTACCTCAACCATCGCCCCAGAAAATGCCTCGGCTTCAAAACACCCCACGAAGTCTTCTGGAAGAAGCTACACTCGCGTCATAACGCGGTTGCACTTCAGACTTGAATCCGCCCTTTATTGACCTCGGCAGCAAGGCGATTAATGATGGCTGCCGGTGTTTTCAATGGCGCTATCAAACCATACCAGTTCACCACCACCACGCCTTTGACGCCGGCTTCGGCGAAGGTGGGCACGTTGGGCATCGCCGGCACGCGTTTGCCGGGTGTGACGGCCAGTGCACGCAGGCGTCCGGAATTGATGTGGGAGATCGATGAAATAATCGTCGGGAACGACGACTGCACGTACCCGCCCACCAAATCAGAATACGCCGCGCCCATGCCCTTGTACGGCACATGCGTCATGCGCGTGCCGGTGGCGATTTTGAAGAGTTCGCCGCACATGTGAATGAGGCTGCCGATACCCGACGAGCTGAAATTGATTTTGTCGGGATTCGCCTTTAGATATTGCGCGAATTCCAGCGCCGACTTTACCGGTATCGACGGATGCACCACCATCACATAGCCCTGCGCGGTCACTTGCGCAATCGGCGCGAAATCACGCGCAATCTCGAAGCGCGATTTATACAGCAGCGGGTGCACCACCGTGGTAGCGCTGATCATCAGCAGCGTATGCCCATCGGGCGCAGCCGCTGACGTGATATCGAGCGCGATTTGACTGCCCGCGCCGGGCCGGTTGTCCACCACGAACGTCTGTCCGAAAGCTTCACCGAGCTTCAGCGAAAGGGATCGCGTAACGGTGTCCATGCCGCCGCCCGCGGCCAGCGGCACCAGTGTGCGCACGGGGCGGTTGGGGTACGCCTGGGCATGCGCTGCGGCGCTCACAGCACCCAGCGCACACACCAGCAGGCCAGTAAGCGCAGCTGTAGATACGGTGTAAGCGTTTGTTTTTACGGACATTTTTTTATATACTCCACTACCTTGAAATTGACCCAGCGCAACACCGCTGGCGGGCCCTGCCCTCAGTGTAGCCGCTCGTGACCAAAGCTATGGGTTCATGCGCAAATTCACCGATCTCATAATGGCACAGTCGATGCCAGACGGCCTTTGGGCGGGGACAATCCAATCTGCACCGGGCCGGGGGGACAGCTCACACGCCGGTGAAGCATTGTTGCGTCCTTTTACGTTTTGAGTGGCCTGTAACTGCATAAATAATGAGCACCCGCGCGCTAAAAAGGGTATATTTAATGGCTGCCGCAAGCGTTCGACCGTCGCATCGACATCGTAACCATGAGCCCGCAGCTTCACCACCCATGAGCCGCTTGTATTCCCTGTTAATCGCCTGCTTCGCTTGTATGGTTATGGGCGGATGCGCCGCCACCGGCCCGGATGGCAGCGACTCGATACTTGCGCCGACACCGGTGAGCGAGATCTATTCGCAGGCAAGTCTGCAAATCATGCTGGCGTTTATGCCCGTTCCGCACAATAACCACTTCGACAACCCCGAATTGGAATGCACCGGCCCCACCGTGTTCGAGGAACGCGTTGCGCGCATCGGCGCCAAACTGGCTGCAGCGGCCTACCACAGCTACCCCGGCCTCTCGCAACGCATCCCGCGCTTTGTGTTCGCCGTTTCCGATAAGTCTGAAGCGGGTGTTGCGTCCACTGCCGGTGGTCTGATTGTCGTGCTGCGGCCGGTGAGCGAAATTTCATTGTCGGATGATGCGCTCGCCTTTGTCATGGCGCGCGAGCTCGGCCACGTGATATCGCGGCACCATGAACAGAACACCGCCACCAGCATCGCTTTTTCCGTGGCAGCCACGGTACTGGCGCCGGCGCTCAACGTGGCACGCTTGCTGGCGTTGCTCACCTCCAGTACCAGCAGCGCGACGGCGGCGAGCACGGTTTCCAGCGCAGTCTCCTACGCGAGTTCGCGTGCAGTGATTGCAAGCTACGGCCAGCGCCAGCGCATGACCGCCGACGGCGTTGCGCTGCGGCTGCTGCCGCAGGCCGGTTATGAAGCCAGAGCAGTGCCCGCTGGATTCGTGGCGGATTGCCCGAAAGCACCACCAACCAAGTGGCTGCGCGAGCTGCAGGAATCGGTAACGCTGCTTACGCCGTCCCCCGCCCGCGCCGATGACGCACGTATAGCAGTATCGGTGCCGACGCCACAGCCTGCGGAATAGCGCGCACGGCGCGTGGCGCGGCTGGTGCGGCTGGTGCGGCTGGTGCATTGTGCGTGAGTTAGCGCTGAATTTTAAGAGTTAAATTCTTGTTCCAACTAATTGATATTATTAGTTTTTATTCAATTAATAGAGTCTGACCCCATTATTAAGTGAAGTACAGTTGGAGCGCGGATTCGCCGCCGATGATGCGCCGTAGCGCGGCATCGGGCACCCAGCGTTTTAGCGCCGCGATGGTGTCGCCGTAGCGCACCTGGGTTTCGAATGCCGCGAACGGCCAGTCGCTGCCCCACAGTAAACGCTCCGCACCGCAGTGTTTCACCAGTTCACGCGCGCAGGCTGCCGCGACTTCGGGTGACTCCATGCGATAGCCGGCTGACAGTTTGACCCAGGTACGCCCTCGCGCTACCGAACGCATCACGGCTTGAAAGCCCGCACACGAGACACCCTTGCCGCGCTGCGGGTGGCCGAAATGATCGATGACGATTTTCACGCCGGCGGATTCCAGTGCAGCGATCGGCGCTTCGATCAACTCTCCCGATTGGTTCAGATGCACATGCCAGTCGAGATCAGCCACGCGGCGCAGAAACTTGCGGTACTCGGGCGCGGTGATATCCGGCGGATTTTTGACGTTGCGCCACTGCAAGCGCACGCCGGTAACACCATCCGCTTTCATCATGCGCAGGATGTACGGGTCGATGTCCGGCCGCACGATAGCGGTGGTGCGCAGCCGCGGGTGCTTGCGTGTGGCTTCGAGCGAATACTCGTTGTAATCGTCATACAGGCTTGCCGCCGCCAGCACCGCGTAACGCACGCCATGTTGATCGAGTGTGGCGATGTACTGCTCGATGGTCGCGTCTTGCGGCGGCTTGTGCCAGGCCGTGGCGCTTAACGGCATGCCGGTGGTGTAGACATGGGCATGGGTATCGACGAGCGGCGCGTCGTGGGTTGAATCAGAACCATTTCGCATGGCGGGGCTATGCTATTTCTCAATCATTGAGTGAGCGTCAATTTCTGAAAGGTATGGCAATCCGCCGGCGCGCGGCCACGGCTGACCGCGAAGGTCCAGGTGACTTCACTCACGTAGACGTCGTGTTTTGAATCCACCGCCAGACCGTGCGGCGCGGCAAAGCTGCCGGGTGCTGTGGCTTCCGGCGTGCCCAGGCGCGACAACAGCGTGCCGTCTTTGTCGAAAATACTGAGACGTGCATGACGCGCCTTGCTGATCGGGCCGTGGGTGAACGAATGATCGCCCACATGCCACCACAGTTCGGTGACGTAGGCACGGCCCTGCGCATCGAACACCACATGTGTCGGGCGCTGGGTGTCCGTCCACTCTTCCAGAAACTCGCCGTCGGGACTGAAAATCTGGATGCGGTCGCTCTCGCGGTCGCACACGAACACGCGCCCGTTGGCATCTATCGCGATGCCGTGCGGCAGATGAAATTGACCCGGTCCGCGCCCCGGCGTGCCCCACGAGCGCTTGAGTTGGCCGGTCGGCGAGAACACATGCACACGCGCGTTGCCGTAACCGTCCGACACATAAATGTCGCCCGTGAGTCCGATGGCAATATTGGTCGGGCGGTTAAACGGCCCCGCCGAGCGCGCAACCGATGGCGTGGTGCTGCCGTCATAGCCGGTGTCGGAGGGCGTATTCATGGTGCCCAGCGTCATCAGTAATTTGCCCTCGGGCGAAAATTGCCGCACCGTATGGTTGCCGTCATCGGTGCAAAACAGCGTGCCATTGGGCGCGACATAAATGCCGTGCGTGCGATAGGTAAAATCACCGGTACCCCAGGAGCGTATGAAATTGCCTTTCTGGTCATACACAATCACCGGATGCTCGCCGCGGCACATCAGATACACGCGGTCCTCGCCGTCCACTGCCACGCCGGCCACGTCACGATGCGCGTAACCTTTGGGCAGTTGCTCCCAGCCTTCAACAGCGGAATATTTGAGTGGGTCGTTTGCGGCCATGCCGTTCTCCTGTGATGCGTAAATATGTTAAACGCCTAGCGTCTGTTGACACCGTAACGTCCGGCGCCGATCAGCGCCACCACCAGCCCCGTGAACAAAAAGAAGCCCTGCAACTCCAGCGCCCAGCCACCGCTTCTGCCCAGATCAGTCAACTGATGTGAATGCGATAACACGATCGCAAAAATCATGTTGATCACAATAAGCAGCCCGCCGAGGCGCGCATAAAAACCGAGGATCACCAATAGCGGCGCAATGATTTCACCGATATACACGCCATAGGCGACCCACGCCGGCCATCCGATGCCGATCAGCGAAGCCTCGATACCACTCACGCCTTTGACGATTTTTGCATAGCCGTGAAACAGCATGAAAATGCCCAGCATCAGCCGCAGCAACAGTTTTCCGAGATCATCCGTCATGTTAATGCTCCTGGCTGATACCGCTCACCGGCACTCTATGCGCACACAACTACGCTTTCACCGTCAACTTCACCAGCGCATCGGCACGCCCCTGTTTCTCCAGCTCACGGCAGGTTGCAATGATTGAATTAAACTGCGCCGCCGCAATCGGCAGACCGGGAATCACCTCCTGCAGGCGGCGCACCTCTTCGTCGAAATTCCAGATGAACTCGCGCCCGCTGGATTGCTTGGTGTAACTCTTGCCGTCCTTGGTAAAAATGGTAATGCGTGGACCGAACAGCGTCATTTTATGCGATGGAATGATGGTCACGCGATGCATCAATTCCAGCACTTCGGGCGGATCGTCCGCTGCCTCAAGCCTGCGGCCGCGCAACGCCGGGTAACCGCGTTTAACCACGCCGTAGGCGGTGAAATACGCGGTGCCGCCCTGTTTCCCTGCGCCGTCCTCGCGCCGGCTGGGAAATGCGGGACTTGGGTATTGCGTTTCCAGCCAGTTCACCACGGCTTCGACGCGGGCAACATCCTGATAGCGGATATTGTTTTCCTCGCACAGCTTCGCGGTGACATCGATATGCGCGATGTTGTAACCGGCGATAAAGTAGATGCGATAAAGCGTCTCCAGGAACATCCAGTCGCGGCCAAGGTTGGCGGTAATGGCATCGAGGCTCGCGCGCGTGTCGCCGGTAAAACTGTAGCCAAGCGCACCTTTGTTGTTGCCTGTGTAGGCGTGATAAAAACCGGCATCGCCTTCGAGTACGGTTTCGCCGCCCACATGTCCCGGCTGCGCTAGCGCTACCGCGAGCATGGCGCTGCGCGTGGCCGCTCCCTCGCGCAGCGGCGTGCCGCCGCAGCGCGCGGCTTCAAGGTTGCCGGAGGCGAGACTCGCGCACAGCGCAATGGTGCTGTTGACCTGATCTTCGCTGTAACCCATCACCTTCGCCGCAGCCACTGCCGCGCCGAAAATGCCGAACACCGGGCCAGGGTGAAAACCTTGCGACATCACGGTCGGAATAAATTCCGCCGCCATGCGTTCCATCACCTCATAGCCCGCAACCACGCCGGTAAGGTACGCCTTGCCCGACGCGCCCGCTGCCTCGGCCGCCACCAGCGAGGCGGGAATGATCGCGGTGTTGGGATGCGTGAGCATGCGAAAAGTGTCGTACTTGCCGCCCGCCAGCGCCAGCTCCGAGTTGGCATAAGCCGCGCCGCCTTTGGTCACCAGCGTGCCATCGACCAGCAGCGATGCGCCTTTTTTTACGCCGTTTTCTTCGTCGGCGATCATCTTCACCGCCTGCCTGCCGGCGGCCGTTTTCGAGCCCAGCAGCACCGAGGTGAGTGCATGCAGGGTCACACCCTTGGCGCGATCAATCACCGCCGGCGGAAGATCTTCATAGCGCAGCGCTGCGACCCATTGCGCTAATTGTCGACTGAGGGATGCCATAGGTTCATTCTCCTGGTTGCTACGGGTTGATAGGACGGGCGCGCCAGCTTAGAGGCTGAAATGTGAGTATAGACGCAGTACCCGCCTTTGCGCCGGGACTCGCGCGCAACGGCTGCGCATACCCTGCGCATTGTACCCGCCGCAAGTTCGCTGCCGGCATTCCGTGCGAGAATAGCTACGCGCTTGCGGTGATGTTCCATAAGTATTTGTTTTAATTATAGTTAAATTTCATGTTGTTCTTCAGCGGAAGGAGCAGATGATGCAACGGATAGTTTCGCAATGGATCACCTTGATGTTGATCGCAGCCGGAGGCGTCATGTTGCCTATGCTTCCGGCGGCGGCACAAGGCGAAATGTCGGGCCTCGCCAGTGTCTCGGGCGCGGTGACCTCAGACACCGCGTTTCGCGCCGCAAAAGTATATTTCCGCAATACCGAGAAACGCATGCAGTACATGGTCTATACCGCCGGTGGCAGGTATCAGGCCATGCACATGTTCCCGGGCAGGTATGAAATGCGCGTCGAGGCGCGCGGCACCCAGTCACCGGTTAGCATTGTCGTGCTCAAGCCCGGCGCCAATGTCGCGCCCACTGCGGCCCTGAAGCCGGTGGATGCCAGCGGCACGCAGATCGTCGGCATGGACGAAATGTTCCCGCCCGGCGCGGGACGCAAAATCATGGTGGAAACCTGTCTCGGCTGCCACAGCCCCGATATGTTCGGCGCGCGCGCGTTCCCTGCCGCGGCGTGGGGCAGTTACGTGGACGCGATGTTGAAGGGCGGGCAGATTCAGGGCTTCGCTTCGCCGCAGGAGCGCGAGGAACTGATTGCGTACCTGGGTCAGAATTTTGGGCCCGACGCCCGCAAGCGCGCGGTGAAATACGACAAGGAAGTGCCGCTCGACGAAGCGAAACTCGCGAAGGCCATGTACATCGAGTACTACTTCAAGCCCAATGACGACTCCAAGGTGAAGCGGCGCGGACAGGATCCGCACTTCGACAGCCAGGGCAATGTGTGGGTGACCGACCGCAACATTCCGAACCGCATTACCAAACTGGATCCGCGCAGCGGTGAGTGGAAGGAATGGCTGCTGCCGCACCCGGAAGGCGACATACACGGCTTGACCATCGACCGCGAAGGCGTGGTGTGGATACCCGGCCGCCTGGGCAAACGCAAGGATAAAGACGGCATCCAGTTGATCGCGTTCGACCCGAAGACCGAGAAGATTGAGCAGTTTGCGGTGAATCCGGGCGGCAAAATCACTGATCGGTTGCAGTCACATACGCCGATAGTTGATGGGCAGGGCAATGTGTGGGCCACCATGATCGGCGGCGACCGCTTCTACAAATGGAATAAACAAACACGCGCCGTCGAAATGTTCGGGCCGACCCCGACGCGTCCCTCCGCGCCCTATGGCATCGACATGGACAGTCAGGGCAACATCTGGATGGCGCTGTTTCGCGGTGCGCCGCGTGTCGGCAAGTGGGATCCAAAGGCGCAGCAATTCACCGAGTTCGCCGCGCTCACTACCACCGGCAGAATGCGCCGCGCCAGCGTGGACATGCAGGATCGCGTGTGGTACGGCATCCATGACCGCGGGGTGATCGGTGTGGTCGATCCGAAATCCGGACAGGTCACCGAATACAAGCCGCCGCTGAATTTGTCGCGTCCGTACGATCCGCAGGCGGACTACGAAGGCAATGTCTGGTTCGGTGACGATGGCCAGGGCGGAACCACCATCCGCTTTAACATCAAGACGCGCGAGTTCAGCTACTTTCCGCTGCCCCAGGTGGCGGATCAGCCCAAGATCGAAATCACGCGTGATGGCGCGGTTTGGTACTGCCCGCGCTCCGGCGCGGAACCCGGCGTGGGCGTGCTCTACCCCGACATGACCAAAGTGAAAACACTGGCGGCCTACTATATCGACTACGACCCGGCGAGTTCGCGTGCGGCATTGCGGCGCAAGTTATCGCAACCGCCGGCGCCCAGCGGTTATTAGCGGCGGGTTACGGCTGCGCCTAACCCGCAGCCGTGCGCGCGCGTTCATGCGCCTTGCGCTCGTCCGCCAGCAAAGCGAGGCCGCGTTGCACTGCCGGGCGCGCGAGAATTTCCTCGAACCAGCGCTGCACGTTGGGGTACAGCGCCATATCGACGCCGCGCCGTTCCGGATTGATGCACCACGGCCAGGTGGCAATGTCGGCGATGGTGTAGATGTTGCCGGCGAGATAAGCAGTCTCGCCCAGGCGCTGATTCATCACCTGGTGCAGGCGTTTCACTTCATCGGTGTAACGGTCAATCGCGTACTGCTGTTTTTCTTTGGCATACGAACGGAAGTGCCCGGCCTGCCCGAACATGGGCCCGACGCCGCCCATCTGAAACATCAGCCATTGCAGCGTGGTGTATTTCGCGGCGGGCTCGTAGGGTAAAAACCTGCCGGATTTCTCTGCCAGATAAATCAGGATCGCACCCGATTCAAACAGCGCGAACGGTTTGTCGCCGGGACCGTTGCGATCGATGATCGCGGGAATTTTATTGTTGGGATTGATCTTCAAAAATTCAGGCTTGAACTGATCGCCCAGGCGCGTGTTGACCGGATGCACGGTCTACGGCAGCCCGGTTTCTTCGAGCATGATATGAACCTTGCGGCCGTTGGGTGTTGGCCAAGTGTACAGGTCTATCACAAACTTTCCTTTAAAAACAATTTGTTACAATAATAGTTCATTCAGCGTTAAGGGGTCTCAATAGCAACCCCGTCATTCCCGCCTGCGCGGGAATGACAAGGGAGAATTGTCCTTGCTCTTAAAATAAGACACAGGATTTGCTTTCTCTTGATATCTACAGAAGACTCTGTTGATCCGAAAAAATTATTTCACGCGATACCGTGCAACTTGCGCTTCATCGACGTCGACACCAAGTCCCGCGCCAGTTGGCTTCGTCATCATGCCGTTGGCTATGCGAATCGGATTTTTTACGATGTCGTCGACCAGGTAATGGTTGGTGATGCTCACGCCCCAATTCACATTCGGCGCAACGCAACCCATGTGAATGATGGTCGCAGCGCCCACGCTGGTCTCCGCCACTTTGCACGCGAGATTGATGTTTAGCCCGAGTGCCGCACACACCGACATCGCATGCACCGTGGCGCTGACCCCGCCGAGTTTGATGGTCTTCAAATTCGCGCCCTGGATCGAACCGGCGCGCGCCATGGCGATTATGGTGGCCACGTTACCCAGCGCTTCGTCGCCGTTCAGCCGTATCGGCGAGATGCGCGCGAGCGCCGCCATGCCGTCGTAGTCGTCGTCGCGCAGCGGCTGTTCGAGAAACAACAAATCCGCTTCGCGTGCGCGCTCGACAAAAATGCGTGCATTGCGAAAATCCATGCCCATGTTGGCGTCGGCGCACAACACCACATCGCGGCCGATGGCCTTGCGTATCTGCACCGCGGCATCCGCTTCGTCGAGCGGGTTTTTGATGCCTACCTTGAGCTTGAAAAAGCGGTAGCCTTCCCTGATCTTTATGTGGGTCTCGGCGATATCGTCCTCGATTTTGGGATTGCCGAGCAGATACATCGCGGTAAGCGCATCGCGCCGCGCGCCGCCATACAGGTCCGACAGTGACACGTTCAGGTGCCGCCCGGCGAGATCGGCAATCGCCGCATCTACCGCACACTTCGGCCCGCCATTGTGGTGCAGCGCATGCGCGCAAAGGTGCGCAAGTTCAGCGCGCTTCAATGCATCCCTGCCCACCACCAGCGGCGCAAGATGCTGGTTCACCGCCGCCACCATGCCGGGCAGCAGGTCGCCCGTCATGGTCGGCGCAACCGAGGCCTCGCCCCAGCCCACCAGTCCATTGGCGGCTTCGGCGCGCACCAGCAGGTTGTACGAAATTTCCAGCCGCACGCCTGCCATGATGACGGGCTTTTTGAGCGGAATCGCGATCGCTATCGCGTCGATGCGCTTGATGCGCAGCGGCTCGGTGTCCGAGCTGTGCGCAACAACGGCTTGGGAGACAGTATCAGGAACCATGCGGCTTCCTTCAAAAATGCGATTTCCTAGGTGGGCCGGATTATAGCGCCGCGGGTTACAAGGGCCGCAATGCATCCAGCGCCACCAGCGGCAACACCACGTGCGATGCACGTGTGCCATTCACAACCACGGTGTTGGTGGCGATGCGCCGCGTGCGCGCGCGCCCTTGCGGCTCGCCGCTGTTCCAGTTCAGGTCATAGCGCGGGAAATTGCTGGACGACAGGTCGAGCCGGATGCGATGACCGGCCTTGAACAAATTGCAGGTTGCAAAAGGTTCGATGGTAATTTCATACACCGCGCCGGGCGTCATCATTTCCGGCTTTTCCCACGAGTTGCGATAGCGGCAACGCAGAATGCCGTCGCACAGATTCATCGCATAGCCGCGCGGATAATCTTCATTGGGCGGATACACGTCGATCAACTTGGCAGTGAAATCGGTGTCGATACAGTTTGAAGACACCTGCAGCTTGACCGTGATCGGCCCTGCCACGGCGACATCATGCGCCAGCGGCGGCGTCTCGAATACCAGCACATCGGCGCGCGCGGCCAGCGGCATGCCGGGATTCCTGCAGCCGAAAAACCGCGGGTGCTCGCGCTGGTCGAACGCGCCGCCTTCAAACACCGGCTCGCCGGAAGTGAGCGGCCCGCCGATGGTCGGCACCGGGTTCGCTGGATCGTAGTCGTAGGATAGCGGCGTGGACGCAGCGTCGGCCGCGGGCTTCGCGGTGGATAACACGCCATCGGCATGCAAATAGTAGGGCGTGAACTGCACCGCCGGCAGTGGCCAGTCATCCCCGGCGATCCAGCGCCCGCCATGCTGCATGCGCCCCGCGGCATTCCTGCGCCCCGAACCGCCACCCATCAGAAACAAACGCAGCGCGGGTTCCTTATCCACGCCGTTGGCGACACCGCGTACCCAATGGTCGAACCAGCGCAATCGCAGCTCGAGCCAGTTCGTTGCCAGATTGCCGTCGAGGGTGGATGCCTCGCCAAAATCAACATCACCCGACCATGATTTCGAGCGGTTGCCATGTGTCCACGGCCCCATGATCAGCCGCACCGGGCCGCGCTTGCGCTGTTTGAGACCGCTGTAATTGTCGATCGCGGTGCGCACGTAGCCGTCGTACCAGCTCGACATGTGTATCTGCGGCACGTCGGCGAACTGCGGGTACCAGCCTTCGGTGTAAATGCCGAGTTGTTTCCAGTAGGCGCCGAATTCACCGTGCGTCCACTGCTCGAAGAGGAAATCCTCGTACTCGGGCGCCCAGCGCACCGGCGAGTGGCCCGGCTTCCACGGCATGCGCTTGAACCATTCGATCAGGTCTTCGGCAGCCAGCGCCTCGCGCACCCGCACGTCCGACTGCGCGAGCGGACTTTCTTTTGCGTTATTGAAGGCCCATGTCACCTGCTTCATCTCGAGTGCACCGCCGTTGCGGATGCCCGATTGATAGGCGTTGGAAAAGCCGCCGCAGTCGATCACCATTGCCGACAATGCGTGGGGCGCGAGACACGCCAGCGCCACCTGCGTATGCGCCGCATACGACAGGCCCATGGTCGCGACTTTGCCATTGCACCAGGGCTGCGCGGCTATCCATTGCACGGTGTCGTAGCCGTCCTCGCCATCACTCAAATATTTGACGAACTCACCCTCGGAGCCATGGCGCCCTCGGCAATCCTGATAAATCACAATATAGCCGGCGCGCACGAAATGCGTGGCGACATCCGCACGCAAGCGCGGCTCGGTTTCGCCGCGATCGACTTCGGAGCGCGACGCGCGTGTCTTGCCGTAGGGCGTGCGTTCGAGAATGACCGGAAATGGGCCGTCGAGCGCTTTGCCATTGCGCGCGGGGCGGTAAATATCGGTAGCGAGTTTCACCCCGTCGCGCAGGGCAATCATGACGTTGCTGTCGATGATGAATTCGTAATCTGTGGCTATGTTCATGGGTTATCGGTAAAGATAAAACACGGCTAAGGGTAAAATGTGCCGTTTGTTAATATCGCAGGAAGTGAGTCGCCGTATGCTGCCCGCCGCGCGACAAGCACCATGCACATTCAGTGCGTTTCACTACTGTCCGGTCAAAACTCGAATAAATTCAATTGGTTAGCCATGACGAGCTCCTCTGACGCGAGGGGTGCTTCGGTAAGCAATTGAATCAATGGCATTTTCTCGAATAGAGTCAAACTCAGAATCTGTAGAATTGTGTAGAGCG
>SHXF01000125.1 GCA_009693435.1 Betaproteobacteria bacterium
GAAGGTAGAAAAAGCAGAGAAATCGTCAAATAAACGGTCGGTAGCGAGTAATTTTATGCCTATCGCATATTTCATTCCGCAGTGGAGTGAATCACCTCTGTGCTCAAATGCCAACTGCTAAAATTGAAAAAATCACAGCCTCTCAGCTTGTGCTTGCGTAGCGGGACAAGTCATTTCACGGACTAGACACCCGGCAGGCATCGTTCACTACGATCTACAGTATGACAAGAAAGACTGCCAGGAGAGCACTGGATTTTTATTCCGGAGGAGTAATGCTGACGCAGCGTTTTATGGTACCGATGTTGTCGGTTTGCATGACACTTCCGGGCGCGGGCGCGGGCGTGGTCTGCGCCCAGTACTATCCCAACAAGACCATACGCATGGTCACTGGTACTGTTGGAAGCAGCGTTGATTCGGTGGCACGTCCGATCGCGCAAGGGCTAGCAGGCAACATGGGCCAGCCGGTCATAGTAGACAATCGTGGAGGCGGAGTTGTTCCGGGAGAAACTGTCGCTAAAGCGGCACCCGATGGTTATACCCTGCTGGTTCACGCCAGCACCTTTTATTTTGCGCCCTTATTGCAAAAAACGCCTTACGATCCAGTGAAGGATTTTTCACCTATCACAGTGGCGACAAGCTCGCCCGGCATTCTTGTTGTGCATCCATCAGTGCCGGTAAAGTTGGTCAAAGAATTGATCGCTTTGGCGAAAGCCAGGCCGGGAGAGCTTAACTATGCTTCGGGTAATTCAGGCTCGATACCGCATCTCGCCGCGGAACTGTTCAAGGCTATGGCAGGGGTCAATATAGTGCATATTCCCTATAACGGCTCCGGGCCCGCACTCAACGGTCTGATTGGCGGCCAGGTGCACTTGATGATCAGTGCTGCGGGGCCACTAACGCCGCATGTCAAGTCGGGTAGATTGAAAGCGCTTGCGGTTACCAGTGCGACCCCATCCGCGCTGGCGCCCGGGTTGCCCACGGTGGCAGCCTCCGGACTGCCGGGCTATGAATCGGCATCGATGACGGGCATATTTGCACCCGTCAACACCCCTGAGACCCTCATCAATCGACTGAACCAGGAGATCGTGCGGGTCATCAACACCCCAGAGGCGAAAGAGCGATTCTTGAACTCTGGAGTAGAGACCGTCGGCGGCTCGCCGCAGGAGCTTGCGGCCGCTGTTAAATCCGAGATGGCGAGGATGGGCAAGGTGATTAAGGATGCCGGCATCCGCGTCGAATAGTTGCGTATATCAAATGGCGGTCTATTGCCGGACGCTAAACACTCGTTCAGTATGTGCCTAGGAGCCTGTCGGACTTAAAGGAAATCGGCTGCAAAAGCGCCCGGCCGGTCCAACTTTCGCCGCCTTCTTGACCCATAGAATGACTATGGGCCTTCGAATTCGTCATAATCTGTCCTCGCCCAGCCACTTTTTCGCTTCGATTCTTTAAGTCCGACAGGCTCCTGGCAGACGGAGCAACAAGTGAAGATTAAGAATTGCGAGGAGTAGGTAGCCGCTCAGGCGGAAAGTTTTGCAACAAACGCATGCGACAAACAGGAAACAGAATTTCACCCACGCTGCCAGGAGAAGATTATATGGAATACCGCTGTATTTCCGCCGATTGCCACATTGACGTGAGCTGGCTGCCGCATGATCTGTTCGTTTCCAATGCCTCGCAGTCCATGAAGGACCGCATGCCCTACGTCACGCCGGGACCTGATGGCCAGATGTGGGTCACAAAGTCCGGGTTGAATCTCGGGCTCGCTTATGGCAAGGGCAGCACGGATTTCATCGGCGCTTCTGGCGTCGGGGTGAAGATCGTTCCTGGCAAGGTCGATCGAATTGATCGCATGGCCGCCACTGGTCTTTACACGGATGCTGCTCAGGGCATTTCCCGCCCCGCGACGCCCCAACTGCGTCTTCAGGATCAGGAACGCGATGGTATCCAGGCCGAGGTGATGTATGGTTTACTCGGCACCGGTAACAAGTTGACAGACCGTGAGGTCGCGGTCGAGTTCTACCGCATTTATAACGATTGGCTCTCCAGTTTTTGCAGTTGCGACCGCAAACGATTCGTGGGACTGGCTTCCATTCCCAACCACGCCGTGGCGGCGGCGGTGGCCGAAACACGCCGCGTTGCCAAGCTCGGTTTGGGTGGGCTTGACATCTCCGTAACCTGGGACATGACCCCACTTTGGAATCCCTACTGGGATCCTTTCTGGAAGGCGGCAGCGGAGGCGAACCTGCCGGTGCACTTCCATACCATCGGCCCCCCACGGGGCGCACCGCTGCCTGAGGATTCCCCCGAAGTACTTAGACTGGTGAGCAAGGCTACCTGGGGAGCGGTATCCCAGCTATTCATGGCAAATCTCCTGGCGTCGGTGATTCACTGCGGCGCGCTCGAACGATATCCGACTTTGCGCATTGTGCTCGGCGAGAGCGGCATCGGCTGGATTCCCTATGTTCTCGATCGCATGGACTACGAGTACGAAGGCCGCTACAAGGACCTTCCCCTGAAAATGAAACCCAGCGATTACTGGCATCGTCAGTGCCGGGCCACTTTCCAGTACGACCGCGTCGGCGCTCGTCTGCTGGACATTCTGGGGGTTGAAAACGTGATGTGGGGTTCCGATTACCCGCATCCCGACGGCGTTTTTCCGGATTCACAGGAATATATTCAGCGGCAATTCAGCGATTTGCCTGGCGTGACGCAACGCAAAATTATCTGCGAAAACGCTGGTAAATTTTACGGACTGATAGATAGTTGAAAAAAATGCAGCGTCTTGTTGCTTGGATATTCGCGGCTGCGATGATGACCGTGGAAGCGGATGTAGGATTCGGCCAGGTCTATCCAGACAAGCCCATCCGCATAGTCACTTATCCGCCTGGTGGGAGCCTCAATTCGGGCACTGATGTAAACGTGGTCGGGAGCGCGCCACTCGATGAGTCGACATGAAGAATAGGGCGCCATGGTTTCATGTGGTTTTGGCGGCGACAATTTTGACCACCGTTGCCACGAATGCGTTGCCTCAGACAACCACCGAAATTACATCGCAGGCTTATCCCATCAAACCGATTCGGTTGATCGTACCTTATGTCGTTGGCAGCGGCTCCAGTATTCTTGCGCGTGCCGTTGGCCAGAAACTCGGTGAAAGTTTCAACCAGCCGGTGGTGGTGGACAACCGGTCAGGCGCAAGCGGCATTTTGGGAACCACTATGGTTGCGAAAGCAGCGCCGGACGGCTATACCCTGCTGTTTCCGTCCGCCGCCCATACCATACTCGCGAGCTATTTCGATGATTTGCCGTATGACACCGTGAAGGATTTTGCGCCGGTAACGCAGGTTAGCGCACTGCTTTACGTGCTGAGCGTGCATTCTGCGGTGGCGGCAAAATCTGTCAAGGAGCTTATCACCCTGGCCAAATCCAAGCCGGGCGAATTGAATTACGGCTCGGGTGTAAACGGCGGTGCGCCGCATCTGGCCGGAGAGTTGCTCAAGAATCTGGCTGGAATCAACATTGTGCAGGTTCCGTACAGTGGGGGAGTACGCGCGGTTGCTGCATTGATGTCTGGCGAGGTACAGATCCTCTTCAGCGTCCTGGCGACGACGCTACCGCACATCAACGCTGGCAAGATCAGGTCGCTCGCGGTGAGCGGCGCGAAGCGTTCGCCGGCGGCGCCGGAACTGCCGACGGTGGCCGAATCCGGTGTGCCGGGGTTTGACGTCACGACTTGGTATGGCGTCCTGGCGCCGGCGAAGACGCCCAAGCCGATCATTGACAGACTGCACGTTGAAATTGTCAGGGCACTCAACACACCGGGGTTGAAGGTGCTGCTAATGAACGATGGGCAGGAGTCCGTGGGTAGCACGCCGGATACGTTTGCCATCCACATTAAAGCGGAAGTGGCCAAGTGGGCTAAACTTATTGGAGCAACAGGGATGCGGGCTGATAAATCTTACTAATAGGTGTAGCCCCTCGACGTGTTGCGTGTTTGCGTCGTATCAGTATATAAATACCCTGTGGGTGGTCCGGAGACGGCCGTCTTCTCCAAACGACGACTCTGACTTCTTCGGTCGTAGTTGCCGAGCGCATTATGATTCATGCAGCGTTGATCCCACACCACCAGGTCATCTTTTTGCCACTGGTGTCGATAGACGAACTGCTGACGTCTGGCATGATTGCGCAGGAAGTCGATCAGTGGCCTGCTCTCTTCCGGCGTCATGCCCACAAATAGCATAGCCTTATCTCCCACATACAGTGACTTGCGGCCCGTTTCGGGATGCACTTTGACCAGCAGGTGCGCCGCCGTCTTGGCTCGCCTCGATGCCTCCAGGCGTTCAGGGGTGGAGTGATCAAGGTCTTTCTCTTCCTGCATATGGACACATTCCAGTCCATCGATCAGCTTCTTCATTCCACTTCTTCATTCCATCCGATAAGGTTTCATACGCAAGATAATGGTTGGAGAATTGGGTATCTCCGCCGACTTCCGGGACCGCCACGGCTTTCAGGAACGATATGATGTAGGGGCTGACCCGATAAGATGCATCAGAGTGCCAGTCCGATCCCGCGTAGTCCGCATCAGCCGGGCCACCATCCGTTTTGGGCGTGTTGATTACACATGAAATCTCGCGACAATCGGGAAGCGTGGTTCCCTGGGTTTTAGAAAGCTCTCCAAACCTCCGGCTGAATGCGATGAATTGCTCCCGCGTAAGGGATTGTCCACGGAACAGAAGCAGGCAGTGCTCGAGTAATGCGCGGCGAATTTGACTTGAAATCTCGTCAGTTAGCGCATTGGTGATGTCAACCCCGCTGATCTCAGCGCCCAACGGGTACGACAACTTTCGAATTTTCAAGCTCATATAGTCTCGCGTTCTGCTTGGAAGATGGAAGATTGATACGCCCGTCGCTCGTCGCCCGCGTCATGCGGCCATGCAACGCCACAGTGGTTCCAACCTGAAACTTGCGGTGACAGCCGCCGGCGGTGCCTAGTCGCCCGGTCCGGGATCGATAACCCTATTGCAGAGGTCCATCGTATACAGATCCGGACTGCGTTCCCAGCAGCGTTGTTCTCTCCATATGGCGTATCCGGCTCCTGTCGTAGTCTCCAACCGCATTGTGCATCATGCAGCGGTTATCCCACATCACCAGATCATCCTGCAGCCAGCAGTGCCTGTAGACGAACTGCGCACGCGTAGCGTGGCTGCACAAAAATCGCAGCAAAGGTTTACTCTCGTCCGCGCTCATTCCCGCGAACTGCTTTATTTTTTCGGTCAGGTAAAGCACTTTACGACCGGTCTCGGGATGCACTTTGACGATCGGGTGTGCAACCGGAGGATTGAGCCGCATCGTCTCCGCCAGGCGCTCTGGAGTGCTGGTGTCGAGGCGTCGAGTGCCTCCATAGTGAACACCGTGGAGTCCTGCAATCAGTTTTTTCATTCCGTCCGACAGCGTCTCGTACGCCAGATACATATTTGCAAACATCGTGTCACCACCGGTCCGCGGAATTTCGACTGCGCGCAGCAGCGATGCCATGGATGGTTTCAATGAAAATGCATTGTCCGTGTGCCAGTATTCGCCGACGTAGTCAGGCGCTTTGGCGCCGAGTTCGGGCTTATTCAGAAAAATTTCCGGATCTTCAGTTCTGTTTAGAACGACTCCCTCCTGCCGATCGAGTTCGCCGAAGCGCCGGCTGAATGCGATGTGCTGCTGCCGGGTCAACGCCCGGCCACGAAACAATAGTATGCCGTAGTCCAAAAACGCCTTATGAATCTGATCAAAGGTCTCGTCGTCCAGTGGCCTGCTGAGGTCTATGCCGCTGACCTCTGCACCCATCGCATGCGACAAGCGGCGGATTTTCGCGTTCATATGACCTCCTGAGAAATGTTATTTTGCACGGACGAAAATTGAGGCTCAAGGCTTACTCAGCCTTGATTTCAATTGCCTGCCGACTCCATTGAGCGTTTCATAATATCTGCGTTTGACGCGACTATGAGGTCATGGCTTGTGCTTGTTCCCGTACCGCATAGCTTCCCGCTCCGCACCCGGCGATACGGCCGAACACCGCTCCCGACATCAGGCCGGCCCCTCCCAGATAGTTGAAATACCAGATTCCTCCAACCAGTTCCCCCGCGGCATACAGCCCCGGCAGCGGCGCATCGGCTATATCGAGCACGCGCCCTGTGGTATCAATTTTTAGCCCGCCAAAGGTAAACGTAATGGCGGGGCCCACGGCGTACGCATCAAAAGGTGGCGTCTCCAGCGGATTCGCCCAGTTCGACTTGTTGATGTCGAGGCCGGCAGTGCAGCGTCCGTCCTTGATGCTGGGAACGAAGGGGACCTCCCGCTTGACCGCGGCGTTGTATTCCCGCATCGTCTCCAGAAACTGCGCAGGGTTCACGTTCTCCATGCGGGCAACCAGCTCCTCCAGCGTATTGGCCTGCACCCTGGTGGCGCCGGGCAACCTGTAGTCATCGCGCCGATGCTGAGCGCCCAGCGCATCGAATACCTGCCATGCATAACTCCCCGGCTGCTGCAGCACGATGCGGCCGTAGCGGGCATAAGTAACGCTATGAAAGTCCGCGCCCTCGTCAAGGAAGCGCTTGCCCTCTGCATTCACCATGATCCCCAATGGGTAGCTATGACGTTGCGCACTCGTACGGGCGTTGACGTCGCCGAAATCCGGCGCATAGCGTTCCCACGAAACTGCATGGCATGCCGACCAATGGCCGTAAGGCTGGGCGCCGATATCCAGCGCCATGCGGATACCATCCCCGGTGTTGTAGCGGGTGCCCCGCACCTTGGCGATATCCCACCCCGGCCCCAGGTAGCGGGTGCGCCATTCGCGGTTCGCCTCAAAACCACCACAGGCCAGCACCACCGCGCGCGCACGGATGTCCTCCTCAACACCGCCCGCAATCACCCGCACGCCCGCTACGCCGGAGCGCCCGCGCAGCAGCGTCGTTGCGCGGGCGTTATAGCGCACCGCGATGCCGAGCTTCTCGGCGGCCTTGAAGTGCGCATCAACCAGTCCGCGCCCGGCGCCCACCGCGGCGATGACCAGGCCGCTGAAGAATTTGAGACGACCTTCGTGCTTGAAGGTCTGGCGCGCGAACTTGGGCGCGAATCGCACGGACTTCTCGCGAACCCAGTTCACCGTGTCAGTACTGCGGCGAACCAGAATCTCCGCCAGATCCGGATCGATGTGGTACTGCGTAATGCTGCCAAGCTCGTCCAGGTACTGGTCCGCCGTATACGCCCCGAAATCCGTGTTGGCAATTTCCGCGTCGGTGAGGTCTGGCACGAATTTCCTGATGGTTTCAACGCCATCGTGCAGCATCAGGAAGCCGCCCTCGGTGAAAGCGCTGTTGCCGCCGCGCTGTTCCTGCGGCGCGCGTTCGAGAACAAGCACCTTTGCGCCCTGCTCCTGCGCGGACATCGCCGCACACATGGCGGCGTTACCCGCTCCGACAACGATGACATCATAATCAATAGGTTCGATGATAATCTCCTCCACAAGACTTGGTGTTTCCAATTTAGAAAAATTTCCTCAGCAGGAGCACTAGTCAGCGCGGATGCCTGCGTCCTTGATTACCTTGCCCATTCTGATTATTTCGGATTTTATCTTGGCCGCAAACTGTTCCGGCGTGCCACCAATAATCTCGGCGCCGCTGCCGAGAAACTTCTCTTTTACATCAGCACTGCTGATGACTCGTCCGATCTCCTGACTGAGTCGGTTGATAATAGCAGTGGATGTCCTGGCAGGCGCAAACATTCCAGCGAGCACTACCGATTCATAACCGGGCACACCTGAGGCCGCCACGGTAGGCAAATCGGGAACCAGGGCGGAGCGCTGCTCACTCGTAACCGCGAGGGCCCTCAAGCGGCCCGATTTGAGATGTGGCGCCACCGCTCCCGGGGTGAGGAACGAAAGGTGCACCTCTCCCGTTAGAACCGCAACGGTTGCCGGTCCAGTGCCCTTATAGGGAACACCGACTATATTGACCTCAGCCATGGCCTTGAACAGCTCCCCCGCCATTTGATTTGACGCGCCCGCTGGCCCGGACGCATAGTTGAGGTTCCCCCCTTTGGCTTTTGCCAAAGCGATCAACTCCTGTACGGATTTCACCGGCAAAGAGGGATGCACAATCAGAATGTTGGGCTGCCCGTTCACCAATATGATCGGCGCAAGATCTCTTACCGGATCGTAGGGCACGTCCTGCATCAAGGGCATCAGCCAAACGGTACTGCCGTAGTAAAGCAGGGTATATCCATCAGGGGCTGCTTTGGCTGCAACTTCAATCGCAGTCACACCGCGGTTGTCCACAACCACTTGCTGCCCCAAGCGGACTGAAAGCCCGGGCACGATCAGACGTACACCATAGTCTGCGCCACCGCCTGCGGACGCCGCGATCACGCGTATGGACCTGTCCGGATAGGTTTGGCCAGTCACACTACCTGCCACCAGAATACCCATCGAGATTGTCAGAACAACGGAACCTGCTACCAGCATAGACTGTCTCGCGCAATTGGGTAATCGTTATGTCGGGATATTAGTCTGAATCCAGGCGCACTCGCGCGCGACTTACCGATGGGTTTGGGCGCAATTGAGAGCGTCTGGCAAATGCCGACCCCATGCTGCGGTTGCCCAGGTCCCTCACGAGGATCGAATCCGGGAAAGACATCTCCCACACCTGTCACGGTAACAGGATCAATCAGCATGAATTGCCGCATCCCTGATTACCCTGCCCAATCTGGCTATTTCGGCTTTCATCGACTCCGCAAGCTGCTGTGGTGAACTCCCGACCACCTCTACTCCAGAGTTTAGAAACTTCTCTCGAACGTCGACTTTATTGAGAGCCCGTACCATTTCCAGGTTAAGCCTGTCAATAATCGTTAATGGGGTTCCCGCCGGCGCAAGCATGGCCAGTGTCGTTCCCGACTCATATCCCGGAAGACCTGATGCCGCGACCGTGGGTAAACCTGGAGCCAGCGCAGACGGCAGCGCGCTGGTTACCGCCAAAGCTCTCAATTTGCCGGTTTTCACATGTGGCACGACCGGTATGATCGGAGCAAACATCATCTGCACCTGTCCGCCCAGGAGGTCATTGATTGCTGGAGCCCCGCCTTTATAGGGAACGCGTACTATATTCACCCGCGCCATGGACTTGAACAATTCCCCCGCGAGATGAGCCGACGAGCCCGAGGCATTCGACGCATAGTTAAGGTTGCCGGGTCTGGATTTTGCCAAATCAATCAATTCGCTGACCGACTTTGCCGTCAATGAAGGGGGCACCACAAGAATATGCGGAGAACTGGTTGTCAATGAGATGGGCGAAAAATTCTTCATGGCGTCGTAGTGCGTTTTCTCCAAAAGGGGCCCAATCCATAGCGTTGAGCCGGTTGCAAGCAGCGTATACCCATCGGGTTGTGCTCTGGACACGATCTCGCCGGGTATGACACCGCTCGATCGGTTTTCTATTATTACCGGCTGACCCAGGGCTTCGGACATCCCTTGCGCGACCAGCCGTGCCATGAAATCACTACCGCCGCCAGCGCCAGTAGTGACAATACGTATCGGCTTGCCAGGGTAGTTCTGGGCGGAAACCGGCCCAGCGCACAGCATGACCGGATCAACCAGCAAGATCCATAGGGCAACATGCAACCATGCTGGCCGTGTATCCATTGCTCCCTTTATGCGTGCGCCGCCGCGATGAAATCGAACGTCTCGCGAGCGCAGCGGTCCGGATCGCTGGCTGCAACGTGATAGGAATCGCCGGGTAGCACGAGCAGGCTAGAGCGCGGAATCTGCTCCTGCCACGCGCGTGTTTCGTCGACTGATCCGAGCGCGCCGGCTTGCGTCGTGATCACCAGCGTCGGGCACGCGATACGCGGCAAGTCCAGGGAGATGTCCGCGCTCGTAATGGGCGGCACGAAGCCGATCTGCGTCGATAGCGGGGTGCGTGCCATCAGCTTGATCCACCACTCGACGCCTTCCGGCGGAAAGCGGCTGCCGAGGCGGGCGGACATCGTCCTGCGCGCCCAGGGTTCGATGCCATGCTTTTCCAGTTCTTCCGCCGGCGCGCTCATGCGTGCCACGGTTTGCCGATCGCGGTGCGGCGCCGGCGTTCCGACCAGAGTCAACGTGCGCACATGCGTGGGGTGGCGCGCTGCGAAGCGGCGGGCGATCATCCCACCGATCTTGGCGCCGACGAGGTGGAAACGCTCGATGCCGAGCGCCTGCATGAGGATCATGAAGTCATCGATGACCACATCCAGCGACCACGGAAAATCGCGCGGCATCGCAGTGGAGGCGCCGTAGCCACGCATGTCGGGACGCACGACCCGCAAGCGACGCGCGAGATGCGGTATCCAGCCAAACCACACCGCGCTGCTTTCCGCAATGCCGTGCAGCAGCAGGATAGCCTCCGCACTGCCCCACGGGTCGGTGTAATCATCCACGATGTAGTTCATGGCGCAGTCGGGCGTGATCTGTAGCTTCGGCATGATGCAGTCCTGACGTTAGCAGTGCAGGTGCGATATCCGCATCATTCGATGCGCATGCCGGTAACCTTGACGAAATTCGTCCATTTCGCAAGTTCGGCCCTGATCACCTCCGTGCATTCCTCCGGCGTATTCATCACCGGTTCGACGCCTTCAGATGATAACCTTTGTCTGAACTCGGTGGTGGCGCCGATCTTCGCGATTTCCTGGTATAAGCGCATGACCACCGGTTTTGGGATGCCGGCCGGCCCGAGGAGCGCATACCAGTTGCCGGTCTCGAAGCCTTTGACGCCTTGTTCGGTCAACGTTGCCAACTCGGGCAACAGCGGCGAACGTCTGACCCCCGTAATCGCGAGCGCCCGCAGCCGGCCGGCCTGCAGGGGCTGCATCGCGGAGGCGGTGCTTCCAAAGAAGATCTGGGTTTCGCCGCCCAGCAGCGCGACCACGGCGGGCGCAGCGCCTTTGTAGGGAATGTGCACTATGTTGATACCCGTGGTGAACCTGAAAAGTTCCGCGATGAGATGCGTGTGCGATCCTGTTCCGGCGGAGCCGTAATTGAACTGCCCCGCCTTCGACTTGGCGAGCGCAATCAGCTCCTGCACCGTCTTCGCCGGAAACGCGAGTCCGGTGAGCAGCACCTCACGGCCATCGGCGATGATACTGATGGCCGTGAAGTCGGTGATGGTGTCGTATGGCAGCTTTGGATTGAACGCCTGATTGACGCCATGCGTGCTGTTGTTGCCCATGAGCAGTGTGTAGCCGTCGCCAGCGGCCCTGGCGACCAGGCTGGCGCCGATGGTGCCGCCGGCGCCCGGCCGGGCATCAACAATCACCGGCTGCTTCAGGTTTTCACTTAACCTGGCGCCAAGCAGACGCGTAATCAGTTCAACCCCGCCACCCGGCGCGAACGGCGTGACGATCTGGATCGCGTGCATCGGATACCCGGGCGCGGATTGCGCCGCTGCATCGGTGGCGGATGCAGCGAATGCAATCGAAGAGCCGAGCAGTCGCACTGCATTTCGTGCTTTCATCATGTGCTCCTTGTCCGCGTTGTATATCACAAATTGCGTTTTCGCGATGCGCCGCGCAAGCGGTGGATTTTTCCAGCAGGTCGCCTGGAACAGGCCCTGACGTTGTGATGCGGTAAACTCCCGGGCGTGGCGGTGTGTGCCACACAGCCAACAGCAGGAAAGGACTGCGCATGGAGCGCTACCACTTGATGGAATGTATGAGCTTCATCGGCGCCGGGGGCATTAAATGATTTTCGATCATCGCTCATCGCTTGATTCGTAATCCTGAATTACAGTGCTTGCTTACCGACATCAATTTCACGCCGGCAACTTTGCCGACGTGTTTAAGCACGCACTGCTCGCTCAACTTGTCCTTGGGCTCGCGAGGAAGGAAAACCCCTTTTTCTGCCTCGACACACATGCGGGCATCGCGCACTACGATCTTCAGCATGAGTGGACGCAGAAGAACGCCGAATACCGGAATGGCATTGAGCTGGTGTGGGGACGCAAGGATATCCCGTCCGAAATGGCGCCGTATCTGGACGCCGTGCGCGCTGAAAACACGGATAACAAGCTGCGATATTATCCCGGCTCGCCGCGCATTGTTCGCCGGTTGATGCGGGCCAATGATCGCATGGTGTTGATTGAACTCAATAAAAAGGACTGCGCGTCGCTGGCCACGCAGTATGCCCGTGACCGGCGGGTTACTGTGCAATGCGCGGATGGTTATCAGGCGCTGAAAGCACATCTGCCGCCGATTG
>SHXF01000126.1 GCA_009693435.1 Betaproteobacteria bacterium
TGGTAGACGTCGCGCGCCTCCTCGACGATGGTGGTGAGCTTGTGGGTCAGCAGTTCCGCATCGACGTCGGTGAGCTGCGCCATGCCGCGCGCCTCGATTTCGGTGATGGGCTCCAGCCCGTGCGATATCAGCTCCGGGTCGCAACCCGGCCGCCGTCCGTAGGCGACGCGGTCGTAGATCAGTCCGTCGAACAGGCGGACGTTGTCATCGAATAGTTTGCCCATGCTGGTCCTTCTTTCTATTTCTCAACTACATGACACCGTTCAGACTGCCCGTATCGGAACTCGTCTGTCCTTCGACAGGCTCAGGATGAACGGTTTTCTATCCTTTCGAACTACACGACACCGTTCGGGCTGAGCCCGTCGAAGCCTGCCTGTCGAAGCCTGCCTGTCCTCCGACAGGCTCAGGACGAACGGATTTCGATCCTTTCGAACTACACGACACTGTTCGGGCTGAGCCCGTCGAAGCCCGTCTGTCCTTCGACAGACGCGGGACGAAACATCGGCACCGGCGGCCCGCCGTCGCTCTCGCTGAACACCACTGCCACTCGCTGACCGATGCGCACCGTGTCCGGATCGCAATCGACGATGTTGGTCATCATGGTTGGCCCTTCGTCCAGCGTGACATAGGCGATCACGTATACCGCCGGGCCGGCACGGCGCGTAACGCTATAGGTGTAGATGGTTCCTTTTCCCGAAGCTTCCTTCCATTCGGTGCGATCGCTGAAACAGAACGGGCACAGGCTGCGGGGGAAATAATGCGCTTCGCCGCAGGCCAGGCAATGCTTCAGCAACAGCCGGCCCTGCGCGGCCGCATCCCAGAAGGCCTTCGTTTCCGGGTAGACGGCGGGCGCGTGAATCGGACGCCGAACCGCTTGCTTGCCGGTGTCGTTACTCATAGCCGTTCCATGATCAAGGTGGCGCTGCCGTGGCGCGTGGCGAGCGACCCGCCCGTGCCTTGCGCGAGCGCGACACCGCAGTCCTTCACCTGCACCGCCGGGTGCGCCTCGCCGCGCAACTGGCGCACCGCTTCGATCACCTTGGTGATGCCGCCCCGATTGGCGGGATGATTGTTGCAAAGCCCGCCGCCATCGGTGTTGAAGGGCAGCTGCCCGTTGCCGGAAATGAGGTTGCCGTCTGCCACGAACCGGCCGCCCTCGCCCTTCTTGCAGAAGCCCAGATCCTCCAGCTGGATGAGCACGGTGATGGTGAAGCTGTCGTAGATCGAGGCGTAGCGGATATCCGCCGGCGACACCCCCGCTTCCTCGAACGCGCGCGGTCCCGACCACGCCGCACCGGAACAGGTGATGTCGAAGCGGCCGCCCGAGAGCCCCCTGGACGCCTCGCCCGCGCCGATGAGTGACACCAGCGGCCGCTTCAGGCTGCGCGCGATCTCCGGGCGCACCACCAGCAGCGCGCCGCCGCCGTCGCTCACCACGCAGCAATCGAGCCGGTGCAGCGGATCGGAAATCAGCGGCGAAGCGACGACCTCCTCCACCGTGACGACTTCGCGCAGCATCGCATGCGGATTGTGCTGCGCGTGGTGCGATGCGGCCACCTTGATCCAGGCAAGCTGCTCGGAGGTGGTGCCGTATTCGTGCATATGGCGCATCGCCGCCATGGCATACATGTTCACCGTCACCGGCCCGAACGGATTCTCGAACGGCGCCTCAGGCACATTGGGCGGCGTGACGCGCGCCTGCGTCCCGCTCGACCCCTCGGAACGCGGCCGGCCCGCCAGCGTGATCAGCGCCACATTGCACTTGCCCGCGGCGATCGCCTGCGCCGCATGCGCTACATGAATCAGGTACGACGAGCCGCCGGTGTCGGTGGAATCGAGGTGGCGCGGTTTCAGCCCCATGTAGTCGGCCATGGTCAGCGGATTCAACATGCCGGGCGCGTCGCCGGCGCAGAAATAACCATCCACGTCCGAGGACGACAGGCCTGCGTCCAGCAATGCGCCGCGGGCGCACTCCGCATGCAGTTGGGCGACCGATTTGTCCGCGGCCTTGCGGGTGGGATGCTCGAAAATACCGGAGATACAGGCCTTGCCTTTGATGCTCATCGACACTCCGCAGTCGGGCGACTCATGGTGCAGCCGCGATGGCCGCAGCCGATGCACGACTCTCCATGAAATTATATCCCGCTGCCCTATGCGGAGTGGGTCGAAGCGACCAACGCCAAGGGCAAAGGGCTGGTCAACGTGCGTCTCGTAGGTGGCCCCGAGGTCACGCCGCCGCCCCAGCAACTGCAGGCACTGCGCAACGGCATCGTGGATATCGTGCTGATTCCCACCGGGCAGACCGTGGCGCTGGTGCCGGAAGCCTACGCGGTGCAGGGCTCGACGGTGCCCTCGGCGCAGATGCGCACAAACGGCACCTACGACCTGCTGGACAAAATTTACCAGGAGAAAATCGGCGCCAAGTTCCTCTACCACCTCGCGCCCGGCGGCGCGTTCTACATCTTCTTCCTCAAGGAACCGAAGCTGGATGCCGCCAGTAACCTGACCCTGGAGGGCATACGGGTGCGCTCGGCCGCGCCCTGGGTGAAGTTCGTCGAATCGCTGGGCGGCACCAACATCGTGGTGCCGCCGCCGGACACCTACTCGGCGCTGGAGCGCAACATGGTGGACGCCAACATCTGAACCATCGTCGGCGTGCGCCAGTTCAATTGGGACCGCTTCCAGAAGGTCATGGTGGACGCCGGATTCAAGCGCACCGACCTGGTGGTGCTGGTCAACGCGCAGAATTGGCAGACGCTTGGTCCCGCGGTACAGCAGTTGCTCGTCTCCACCGGCATCGACAGCGAGCGGCAGTCCGCCGACTGGTACCGGTCGCTGGAGAAGACCGAGCTCGACGGCATGAAGGCCTCCGGCCTGAAGGTCATGGCCTTGTCCGACGCCGCGCGCGAGAAAATCACCGCGCTGGGCGCGCAGGATGCCTGGGCCGAGATCAAGACCCGCGCGCCGGCCGCCTATGACCAGTTGAGGGCGCGCTTCTACAAGTGAGATGCGCAAGTGAGATGCGCAAGTGAGATGCGCAAGTGAGACGCGCAAGTGAGACGCGCAAGTAAGATGCGCAAGCAAGCCGCGCTCGCCGCCGCGTAGCCCCGGGACGATACGCCAATGCCACGCGCGTTCTTGCCGCATGCGTTCTTGCCGCACGCGTTCTTCGAGCGCCTGGGCGCATTGAGCCGGGCCATGGCGGTACTGGGCACGCTGGTGCTGGCCGCGGTCACCCTGGCCGTGATCTTCGATGTGGTGGTGCGCAACCTCGGCCTGCGCCCGCCGCTGTGGACGGTGCCGCTCACCGAGTTCGGCCTGCTGTACGCCACCCTGCTCGGCACGCCTTTGCTGGTGCGCACCAAGGGCCACATCATGGTCGACGTGTTCGTCTCCCACCTGGCCGGCCGCCCGCAACTGTGGATGGGCCGCGCCGTTGCGTTCGTGTCCTTCCTCGCGTTCGCGTATCTGGGCATCATCGCCTTCGACGAGATGGTGCTGAAACTGCGCAGCGGTGAATTCCAGATCCGCTCGATCGAAGTGCCTGTCTGGCTGATCTACCTGCCCATGGCCGCCGCCTTTCTCGTCGGCGCGCTCGAATACTGCCGCTTCCCGTTCGAGGACAACCTGCTCAAGCGCGGCGCCGAGTTGCCGGACAGCCTCTAGCCGTGACGATGGACTGGCAGTGGGTGCTGTTGCTGCTCGCGGGCATCGCGGTCGGCCTGATGCTGCTCGGCGTGCACATCGCCGTCGCGTTCATCATCGCCAACCTCGCCGGGATATTCCTCTTCATGGGCGGCGAAGTCGGAGTGCGGCAGATGCTCGGCAATGGCGCGGAGGCCGTGGCGAATTTCGCGCTGGTGCCGGCCGCTGTTCATCCTGATGGGCGCGATCTTCTTCCGCTCGGGCATGGCGGGCAGCATGCTCGGCGCCATCGACGCGTGCTTCACGCGGGTGCGCGGGCGCCTCGCTTACATCAGCGTGGTGGCGAGCACGCTGTTTGCGGCGGCGTCGGGCTCCTCGATCGCCAACACCGGCATGATGGGCTCGCTGATGGTTCCGGAAATGCTGAAGCGCGGCTACAAGCGCAGCCTGGTGATGGGGCCGATACTGGGCGCGGGCGGACTTGCCGTCATCATCCCGCCCTCCAGCCTGACGGTGTTTCTGGGCAGCCTGGCGCGCATCGACGTCGGCGCACTGCTGATCGCCGGCATCGTGCCGGGCGTGCTGCTCGCGCTCTCCTACGTGCTCTGGATCGCCATCCAGATTGCCCGCGATCCCACCGCCGCGCCGGGGAACGAGGAGGTGCGGTCACTGCCGCTCGCGCAACGGCTGCTTGGTCTGGCGCGCGAGTCGGTTCCGATGGGCGTGATCATCTTTTCCGTGGTGGGCACGATGGTGTTCGGGCTGGCGACGCCGACCGAGTCGGCTGCCTTCGGCTGCCTCGCGACCGGCATCCTGTCGCTGCGCAGGCGCAGCCTGCGCGAACTGCTGCGCCTGCTCTACCGGTCGCTGGACGACACCCTGCGGGTCACGTCGATGACCTTCATCCTCATCATCACGGCCACCAGCTTCAGCCAGCTGCTCGCCTACACGGGCGCCACCGGCGCGCTGATCGAATCCACCACCCGCCTCATCACCACCCGCAGTCGCTGTTGCTGGTGATGTTCGGCGTGCTCTTCGTCCTCGGCATGTTCCTCGACGTGATGTCCATGATGCTCCTCACCCTGCCGATCTTCCTGCCGCTCGCGCAGACCGCGGGCCTGGATCCCATCCTCTTTGGCATCGTGATGCTGATCGGGCTGGAGGTGAGCTTCATCACGCCGCCCTTGGGCATGCTGCTGTTCGTCATGATGGGCGTGGTGCCGGGCGCCTCGCTCGCCGAAGTGTCGCGGGCGGCGTTTCCCTACGTGGTGTGCACCGCTGCGCTGGTGGCGTTGATGATCTATATCCCGCAGATTGTCACCTGGCCGCCGCGCCTGATCGGTTGAGCGTCCGCCGCCGAACGGGTAAGGGCGTTCCGCGGCGCCAATCGGGGCAGACGGACCGGGGGCAGACGGACCGGGGGCAGACGGTACGGGGGCAGACGGTACGGGGGCAGACGGAACGGGGACAGACCGAACGACCCGGCGACTCAGTAAGGCTCGAAGTTCCTGAGCGACGGAATAACCTGATCGCCGAACAAGCGTATCGAGCGCATCAGCGCCTCTTCTTCCAGCCAGCCGATGTTGAATTCGCCGAGGAAGGTATCGAACAGCCCTTCTGCCGCGGCATCGTGCAGGCGGCGCGCGACGGTGTTCGGCGAGCCGGCGAATATCAGGCCGCGGCTTTCCTGCGGGCTGAAATGGTGCTCGACGGCAAACGCGTAGTCGAAGCTCAGGTCGTCGGCGAGTCTCATTTCCCGCAGCAACTGCGCCTAACGCGTCGCCGGCGTCATTCCCGGACGGTTCCAGACGTGGGAAAAATGGCCAAACTTCATGTTCACCTCGAAAACCCGGGACAGAATGAACCGACTGCAGGATACCGCGAGCGATCGCGGCCGTAATGGCATCATGGCAATGTGGGCCCGTTCCGGACATTGTCCTGTTTCGTCTGACTCGCAAATCCTATCGCAGCAGCTGGGCATCAAGCACTAGACTCGCACCATGCACACTACCAACAAGGAGGTTCGATGAGCACACCGGAATCGGCATTGATCGTAGGCACAGGCGGCGGCCTGAGCGCCTCGCTGGCGCGCCTGCTCGCGAAGGACGGCGTGCGCGTGGCCTTGGCCGCGCGCAATCCGGCGAAACTCGATGCGCTGTGCCGCGACACCGGCGCGGTGGCGCACGGCTGCGACGCGTCCGACCCGGCGCAGGTCACGAAGCTGTTCGCGGACGTCGAGTCGCAGTCGGGCGTGCCCGACCTGGTGGTCTACAACGCCAGCTACCGCACCCGCGGCGCGTTCGCCGAACTCGACCCGAAGGAAGTCGAGAAAACGATTGCCGTCACCGCCTACGCCGGCTTTCTGGTCGGACAGGCCGCGGTGAAGCGCATGCTGCCGCGCGGCACGGGCGGCGTGTTCTTCACCGGCGCCTCCGCCAGCATCAAGGGCTATGCCCAGTCCGCGCCCTTCGCCATGGGCAAGTTCGCGCTGCGCGGTCTCGCGCAAAGCATGGCCCGCGAACTCTCGCCCAAGGGACTGCACATCGCCCATTTCGTCATCGACGGCGGCATCGCGCAAGGACCGAGCGATCCGCGCGCCAAGGACCGCGGCGCCGACGGCATGCTGCTCCCCGACGAAATCGCCAAGACCTACCTGCACGTGTGGCGGCAGCATCGGTCGGCGTGGAGCTGGGAGGTGGAGCTGCGGCCGTGGGTGGAGCGATTCTGAACGGGTCTGTGGTGATAAGACGATGGACTATTTCATAACTTTGTTACGGCAAAGTCGCCTATCTACGGTAACTGGCAGGCAGTTTGGGTATTATTTTTTGAATAATACATAGAGGATTCCGCGTGCAGTTGGCCATCCAGGGCCATGTTGTCGGTAGCACCGGCGTAGCGTTGTCGACGGGAGAGCACTCGCCCTTGAATCGACAGCATGCTGCGCCGGCGGCAATCGGCCGGAAAAATCGAATGCCAAGGTCGCGGGCCGGCGGCGAAGTGGCGGAAGAAGGGGTAATTACCCCTTGGTAAGGGTAGTAGAGAGGGTAGTATCTCGCCGCCACGATCAGCTTTTCCGGAACTCCCGCGACGCAATCCCTGCTTCCTGGGCGAGTGCCGCAAGCGTCGCCCACACCTTACGTCCATAGAATGTCCATAAACTGTCATTAGGGCGGACGCGGGGAGCGTAGCCTTTCTTCGTCTGTCCGGATCGGCTACGCACCGCATAGCCTATTTCGGCACCCGCCAGCAGGGAAGGAAATCCAGTTAGAACAAGCGCATAAACTTGGGTTGGCATACGTGTATCCCGAGCCGAAATCGGCAGGCAGTTTCTCGACCTATGCCTTGAGCAGGTGTTCACAGACGTTCATAGACGTCCATAGGAAAAGCGAATCAGGCGTTTCCCGCGTCGTAATATGACCATCGCTTGACTCCATGTTGAGTCAGCTTCCCTTCATGGGCCAAGCGCGCCAGCAGGAGAGTCGCCTGCCTTCCTGTCAGACCGCACAGCTCGATCACGTTCTCCCGCTTGATCCGGCCATGGGCCTTGACGAACTGCAATACGGCGGCTTCCTGGCGGATCGGGTCGAGCCCGTGGACACGCACATACGCCTCTGGCTGCCCAACGGCGTCATAGAAGCGGGCCGCCAGGTGATAGATCCGCCCTCGCCGTTCGCCCTTTGCCTCCACAAGCCCTTCCTCAACCAATCGCTCCAGCACGGCCCGCGCCTCGCTCTGGGAGCGCTGTATATTCGCCGCGGCCTGATCCGATGACACCCGACGCTCGTGGAAAAGATGATTCAGGACGATCATTTGCTCCACCGTCATCGGCCCTCGCTGGCGCTCTCGCTCGAAGACGAAGGCTGCAAAATTCAAGGATTCCATCCCGCCGTGCAGCGTCAGGCGCACTCCGGTTGCGTCGGAACGGGAATAGTCCGGGGCCGGCCGGCCGTAGCGAAGCTGGCCGAGATACACCCTGTCCACGCCGCGCCCTGTCTGTTCCACCAGACCAATGCGTTTGGCCGCCTCGTACAGGCGGGAATTGCGCGGCAAAGGCTCGTGCACCAGGATATTGGCCGGCGTTACACCTTCCGGGAACCCGCCAGGACTGGAAATTTCAAGCCGCTCCGGATGCCACTGTATATACACGGTGCCCAGTCGCCGGTAATCCCGATGGAACAGCGCATTCAACAGCGCCTCCCGGAATGCGCTTCTGGCATAGTCCGGCACCGGCACGCGGATCAGGCCCACCTGGACCTCCTGCTCCTGGGCTCGAGCATCGAAACGAGCCAGGAATAGTTCCGCCAGTTCCAGCAGCGGGTTGCGGAAAAACTCATTCACTCGAATCTCGGCATCAGGCGCCAGCACTTGAAACGCTGCCTGATGAGTTGGCAAGAACCGCTCGAGTTCCGCCTGGCGGCCGAACAGCGACAACCCCGCGATGTTGGGCACCAACTCGTTGCCACTTGTTTCTACCACGCGCAGTGCTTTGGCCATCTCCCGGTCGTCCAGCTCCAGGAGTGCGGCATCTCCGCGCAGGGCGGCAATAAGCTGGCGCGCCCGCTCGAATTGCAGCGGGTCCAGTGCGCGCCAACCGGCGTCTGGGCAAAGTTGTGCGGAGAAATCCTCGACACCCAAGGCAGTGCCCCGACCGGCATGCTGGTGCGGGTAATAGGGCAAGCATTCCGGGCCATGGCCCGCCACAACCCGTCGCAGGCAAACGCCATCCGATGTCGCTACCACTGTCGCCGAGCGTGGCACCGATAAGCACAACACTTCGCCCTGCGGCGTCGCAACCGACGCAACGGACACCTCCAGACTTGGCACCGTTCGGCTGCGGATCAGGGCCTGCAATCTGGTGAGATCGGTTTGCCTGCCATGCCGGGGTCGTGCGCCGGTCACGCGCCGGTCATCCTCCACCCCCACCAGAAGAAGGCCGCCCTCGGCGTTTGCGAAGCAGACGACGGACTCCACCAGGTCACGATCGTTCAGCGGCTTGCGTTCCTCGCCTTTGAACTCCAGTGTGAGAGATTCACCGGCGGCGATGTGGGATTCGAGCGTCGGCCAGTCCATGGGGTTCACAGGTCCAAGTCCTGTTGCGCCGGCTCCGGCGGCTTTTGCGGCAGGTTCTCCACCCGCAGACTGTAGTCGTCGTGGCCCCGGTTCCGGCCTATCGCCTTCGATATATTGAGCTGGATGGTAGCGTCTAATGGCGCGGTGCGTGTACTCAAAAGCTCGAACCTCAGTCGTGTGTCGGGCCGCTCTGCCGGGCTTCGCCTCGACCAGTCATCACAGTATAAATCTGCAACTTTACTACGACAATTTTCCCCATCCGCGGTATCCCTCTGGCAGTTCACATATTCATTTTTGCATATTTCGTAGCAGATTCCCCGCGCTGCTGTCTTAAGAACAATAACGATCCCGGAACGCCAGCCTTCGCTGCGACAGTGCCGGCGCGACTCGAACCGGATCCCCGAAGTACAGCGTCGCCGCGGCGGGCTCCTCAAAGCGCGGCCATTCCGGCAGGCCGGCTGCGTTCGGATTGCCCGTCCGCGCGAACTGCAGCCAGTACGCGCTCATTAAGCCCGAGAGGAAATGGTCGTGTGGCTTCCACGGCCAACCGGCGCGCTTGTGCAGATTGCCGAATACATAGGGAATGTCGCCGCCGTGTAGGGCACCCAGTTCAGTGGCCGGATCGCCTTCGGCTTCCGACCATGCAACGACGAAAGCGAATGCCGCCTTGTCTGGCGCTATTTCATGAGCTTCCACTGACCGTTAACGACGTTCACCAGCACCGCCGCCCGGTCGTCCATGCCGTTGTGGTTGGAGGGCGACATCATGTACACCGCGTGGGTGCCGACCACGTTCTTCACGTTTTCGAGCGCATCGCGCAGCGCCGCGCGGAACTCCGGGGTTCCGGGCCGGGCTTTTTTCAGGGCCGCCGGCACCGCAGCGTCGAGAAGCAGGTAGGCATCGTAGCTGTAGCCCGCGAACGCATTGCGTCCGACGTTGAATCTGGCTTCGTAGCGCTTCATGAAATCCATGCCTATGGCCTTGGTCGCATAGCCAGCGGGCAATTCGTCGGCGACGACTACCGGGCCGGTCGGCGCGATCGCGCCGTCGACGCTCTTGCCGCCGACCTTGATGAACTCGGCGTTGACCGTGCCGTGGTTGTGGTAGATCGGGCCCTTGTAGCCGCGCTCGCGCAAGGCAATCTGCGGCAGCGCGCCGCCGGTGCCGGCGCCACCCACCACCACCGCATCGGGATTGACGGAAATGATCTTCAGCACCTGTCCGGTAACGCTGGTGTCGGGGCGCGCGTAGCGCTCGTTGGCCACGATTCTGTAGCCCGCGGCGGCCGCCTGGCTTTCGGTCGCACTCAGCACCAGGTCGCCCCAGCCGTCGGAGAAGCCGATGAAAGCCACCGTCTTGATGTTGCGCTTTTTTATGTCCTTTGCGACCGCTTCCATCATGAGTTCGGTGGGTTGCGGCACGATGAATGTCCAGCGCAACTTGTCGGGCGCGAGGGAGACCGGGGAGAGCGCCAGCATCGGCGTGCCGGTTTCCGCGGCTACCTGCGCAATCTGCTGCGTCTGTGGCACGCCGTTGGAGCCCACAAGGGCATCGACCTTGTCCTCGGTGACGAGCTTGCGCGCGTTCTTGTTCGCGTTGGTGGCCTCGGAGGCATTTTCCAGGACGATAAACCTGACCGGCTCGCCGCCGAGCGTCTTGGGCATCATTTCCCACGCGTTCTTGTGGTGCACACCGAGCGACGCCCCGGTGCCGGTTGCGCCGATGGAAATGCCGATCGTGATCTCGGCCATTGCCGCGGTCGCGGCGAAGGCGGCGGCAATCCCCGCTGCCATGCATAACTTGAATTTCATGTTTCCTCCTGGTTGACAACGGATGTTCGATGCCGGCTTCGTGCCGGCGGCCGCACGCTCTTGCGTTATCGTCCGCCCGGGCCCCGACATCGACCGGCGGCGCGCCTGAACGTAACGGATTATGATCCCGCTCACCGCTCACCGCTCACCGCTCACCGATCACCGATCACCGATCACCGCTTACATCAGGGAACCTCGATTGCAGTAACCGCCGTCCACGGTAATGATCGTGCCGCTTGTGTAGGAGGAAAGTTCCGAGACGGCGAAGACGGTGGCGAAGGCGACCTCATCGACGGTTGCAGCGCGTTTCTGCGGTAGCGGTGCCAGCAGTTCCTGCCAGCGCTCGGCGTCGCCAAATTTGTCCCTGGCCGAGGTGCGCATGAGTTCTACCAGCCGCTCGGTTGCCACCGGCCCCGGGTTTATCCCGAGCACGCGCACGCCGTGTTCCAGGGAATCGCCGCCAAGCGCTTCGGTGAATGCCATCAACGCCGCGTTGGCGGTCGCACCGCAAATGTAGTTCGCTTTCGGCCTCTGCCCGCTGGCGCCGATGATATTGGCGATCACACCCTGTTTGCGCGCGCACATCGATCCGAAGAACGAGCGGCACAGGTTGATGTAGCCGAACACCTTGACCTCCCATACGCGGCGCCATTCCTCGTCGTCAATGTCGTCGAGGCGCCCTCCGGGGATCGCACCGGCGTTATTGATCAGTATGTCGGCGTCCTGGCACTCCCCGGCGAGTTCGCGCACCGCTGCGGCGCTCTCCAGATCTCTTGCAATCGCTACAACCCTGGAACCATGTTTGCTGCGGAGGTCCTGTGCAACCCGTTCCAGCAGTTCCGCGTTACGCGCCGTCAGGTAGAGGTCGCAGCCTTCGGCCGCGAGCACCCCGGCCACCGCCGCGCCGATGCCGCGCGACGCGCCTGTTACCAGTGCCTTTTTCCCTTTCAGGTTCAGCTCCATCTTCGATTCCTGATAGCAGCCATTGACACCGCAGCGTCGGCGCGAGTATACATCAGTTGACACGCTTGCCTGCGAGGAGAACGCCCATGACGACCGCGAATGACGGACAGAAAACTGTAAGCGACCTGATCAAGGAGCGTCGCCCGCATCGCGCGGTGCATATTGACGCGCTGGAGTGGAAGAAGATTCGCTGGCCTGGCGAGTGGGGAAAAGTTGCATTCCATCCCCGTCCCGAAGACCCGTCCGAGCCGCTTTTCGGAATTACGAAATTCGATCCAGGCGGAAGTTTTCCGGACCACGCCCATGGTTTCGCCCAGATCTGGTACGTCCTCGATGGAGAGTGCACGCTGGACGGCGAGACGTACAGGCCCGGAACCTTCGTCTATCACCCGGATCCCCATGTAGAGCGGGAAATGAAAACAGACAAAGGTGTCACGATCCTGTTCTGCCAGTATCCGGGCCCGAATACCGGGGAGCGGCCGGTATATGGCGACCGCTTCGACCTGGAACGCGAACGCCGGGATATCAGCGAGGAACCGACGACGTACTAGCTCTGCCCGTTGCCCATAAATACCGCTGGACATTTTTGCGCGCCGCGTTTATCGTGGTGCGGTGGAAAGCCAGAATCAGATCAAACGCACCCTGTCCAAGCAGGGCTCGATAGAGATTATCCGCCGACTTTTGAGTCATGACGACTACAA
>SHXF01000020.1 GCA_009693435.1 Betaproteobacteria bacterium
AATGACGCCGCCGCAACAACTCCATTGCCGATCAAAACTGGCTTGACCAATACCCCCGCTATACTGCGACCTTCTTCAACAGATCGATTCACTTCGCGCCCCTGTTCTCAGACCGCTCCAGGCTCAAACCTGATTTGGAAAAGACTGGCGGGCATATGACATCATCGATCGATTGACTTGTGGATGAACACTGCATAGTTCAAGTCCATACGCGCGCACGCGCAACGGTTCTCGGTACGCGGGTGTCCGCTTGAAATCGGCGCCTGCCGCCCCATCTATGAAGCAAGCGGGCACAGGCCCGGATTCAATACTTGGAGGCTACATGGCAAATTTTGCGCGTCACGATCCCTACGCGAACCTGTTTGAGGATATTTTCAAGGGCTTCCTGGTGAAGCCGGTCGCATTCGAGTCGTCCGGGGTGGTGCGGAAAATCAGAATTGAAGTCGTTGAGCAGAATAGCGCGTACAAGGTGATTGCCGAATTGCCCGGCGCAAAGAAGGAAGAGATCCAGGTCACCATCGAGGCCGACCAGGTGTCGATCGCGACTGAAATCCGCCAGGAATGCAATCCAAAGGATGCAGAGCGGGTGCTGCACAGCGAGCGCCAGTTCGGCAGAATGCAGCGCGTATTCCGGCTGGGTCAGGAAGTTGACCAGGGCAAAACGACCGCCACCTACGCGGACGGTCTGCTCGAACTGGTACTGCCGATAAAAGCTGCGGCCGACAGGCGCCAGATCACCATCAACTAGGGTTGTCGCTAAAGGTCGCTGCACCAACCCGGCCTGTTGCATGCGGGCCAATGAAAAGGCGGCGCGTCCGGTGCGCCGCCTTTCGTTCGCATGCCGAATCCTGCAAGTCGATGCTGTCGCGGGTTAAAATCCGCCGGCGTTTTTCAACCATGCAGCGGCCAAGCAAATGTCCGAATCGAAGCCTGCGGTAAACCTGAAAGCCCAGGTGCTGGCCGAAGCGCTGCCTTATATCAAGCGCTTTCACGGCAAGACCATCGTAATCAAGTACGGTGGCAATGCCATGACCGACCTGAGCCTGCAACGTAGCTTCGCCCACGATGTGGTGTTGCTCAAGCTTGTGGGCATGAATCCGGTGGTGGTTCACGGAGGCGGGCCGCAGATCGACGATCTGCTGAAGCGCATAGGCAAGAAAGGTGAATTTGTCCAGGGCATGCGGGTAACCGATGCCGAGACCATGGACGTGGTCGAAATGGTGCTGGGCGGTCAGGTCAACAAGGAAGTCGTTACCCTTATCAATCAGGCGGGGGGCAAGGCAGTCGGCTTGACCGGACAGGATGGCGGTTTCATCCGGGCGAGGAAACTGCTGCTCCCGGAGGCGGGCAACGGGCGAGCAACCATAGACATCGGGCAGGTCGGTGAAATATCGTCCATCGACCCGGCCGTGATATCCGCTCTCGAAAACAACGGGTTCATTCCCGTGGTTGCGCCCATCGGTGTCGGAGAAGACGGCGAGTCGTTCAACATCAACGCAGATCTTGTTGCCGGCAAGCTGGCGGAGGTGTTGCGGGCCGAGAAACTCGTGGTGCTGACGAATACCCCCGGCGTACTCGACAAGAGTGGAAAGCTGCTGACCGGACTGACCCCGCGAAAAATCGATGAACTCATCGCCGATGGCACGCTTTCGGGTGGCATGCTTCCGAAGATTTCTTCTGCGCTCGACGCGGCCAGGAGCGGTGTCAGGAGCGTGCACATTATCGATGGCAGGGTCGAACATGCCTTGCTGCTGGAAATTCTCACGGATGAGGGCGTCGGCACGCTCATCCGCAGCAAGTAGGCCGGAACGCGCTTCGGGCGAGCGATTTCCGGATCAGGCAAGCCTTTCACCCCCGGCGTTCCACAGTCCTTCCAGGTAGCCATCCTTCGAGTCGTAGATGCTCAGCACCCGGCCGCGTGGTGTGGGGCTGAATGAAATATGAACCCAGCGGCCCCACTCGTTGATGCACTGGTCGAACACGATGTTCGACGCCATGATTGCCCGGCCAATTTCGATGGGTCCCCCGAATTGCGGGCATACAATGTCAGCTGCCAGGCCCTGGGTGTGCTGGGACATTTGCGCTCCGCCCACTGCGGCGTTCAGTTCCGGGCACCGGTACGCGCTGGAGATTTCGATGGGGTGGCCAAGCAGCGACTGAACCTGCTCCAGCCCCTCGGCAAGCCGTTTCAGGTTGGGGATGACATCTTCCCCCGGCGAGTTGTCGATACCCCGCCTGGCTGCGGTTTCCGAGTAGATGAGCGTCTGGAGCGAGAAGCTTTGCGTAAGCTGCATACGCAATTATAGACAGGCCGCCGCTGCATGCACCTTACCTGGATTTTCGACCTCGATAACACCCTGCATAATGCTTCGCGGCATATCTTTCCGCACATCAATCGCAGCATGACTGCGTACCTGCAGCAGCAGTTACGCCTTGACGAAGGTGCCGCCAGCGCGCTTCGTATTCACTACTGGAAGACCTACGGCGCAACGCTGGTGGGCATGATGCGCCATCACGGCACCGATCCTGTTCACTTCCTGTCGGAAACGCACCAGTTTCCGGAACTGGAACGGATGATGGTGGCGGAGGGCGGCTTGCGCCACGCACTCAAGCGTCTGCCCGGAAAAAAAATCCTGTACTCCAACGCTCCTTTCAACTATGCGCGGTCGGTCATCGAAGCGCTGCGCATCGGTCGGTTTTTCGACGCCGTCTACACGGTGGAACACACTCGTTTCAGGCCGAAACCGGATCCTGCCGGATTGCGATTATTGCTGAAGGCGGAAAAGCTGGTGGCCGGTCGCTGCGTATTGGTCGAGGATACGCTTGCGAATCTCCGCGCAGCCCGGCGGCTTGGCCTGAAAACCGCCTGGGTAACCCGTGGCAGCCGATCGCCACGCTGGGTAGACGCGCGCGTCTCGTCGGTAATCGAACTTCCAAGGCTTACGCATCGCTTCAGAATTCGGTAGCAAGCACTTACATGTATCAATACAATCGGGAAGTTCCGCAAACAGCGACGAAGCGAGGACGTCATGGCGACACGGCAACCAGGTGAACGGAAGCGTCAGATTCTCGAAGTGCTGGCGGGAATGCTGCAAGAACCCAAGGGGGAGAAGATCACGACTGCAGCGTTGGCAAAGAAACTGGATGTGTCGGAGGCAGCGTTATACCGGCATTTTGCCAGCAAGGCGCAGATGTTCGAGGGTTTGATCGAATTCATCGAACAAAGCCTGTTCGGCCTCGCCAACAAAATCACCGCAGAAGAAGACAGTGGCATCAAGCAACTGCATTCCATCGTTGCCATGCTGCTGGGATTTGCGGAGAAAAACCCGGGCATGACGCGGGTACTGATCGGTGATGCCCTGACGAACGAAGATGCGCGTCTGCAGGCCCGCATAAATCAACTTCACGACCGGCTGGAGGCGACGTTAAAGCAGTGCATGCGCGTGGCTGCTACTCAGGGAAATGACGATCCTGACCCCGGCGCCCATGCCAACCTGATTCTGGCGTATGTCACCGGCCGATGGCACCAGTTCGCAAAAAGCGGATTCAAGCGGCAGCCGACGGAATTATTCGAGAAGCAATGGCCGCTATTGGTGTAGCGATGTAGCGGAAGGCCTTGCACGGTGCGTCGCTGCACGGCCGTTAAACTGCGTCCGGAATATTCAAAAAATAATCGTAATTCCGATGAAGAAGGCCGTAGTTACGGCGGATTGTCCGATTAATCTTTAGAATTGTCAGGTCTGATCCGGCATACCGGGCAATCCATGTCGCGCGACAGCCGGATGGTGCGGATATTCATTGCGAGTGCATCCAGAATAAGCAACCGTCCGCTCAGCGTGTCACCGACACCCGTCAGCACCTTCAGCGCCTCGGCTGCCTGCATGGTTCCGATGATCCCGACCAGGGGCGCAAAAACGCCCATGACGGCGCAGCGCGTCTCTTCGTGTTCTGCATCTTCGGGAAACAGGCAGGCGTAACAAGGACTGTCGGCACCGCGCATGTCGAACACGGCCAGTTGCCCGTCAAAGCGCACCGCCGCGCCCGATACCAGCGGTTTCTCGTGGCGGGCGCAGGCGCGATTGATGGCATGGCGTGTGGCGAAATTGTCGGAGCAATCGAGTACGACATCCGCTCGCGCCACGGCACGATCCAGCGCCTCTCCTTCGAGGCGCATTTCAAGCGGGAGTACGTGTATATCCGGATTGATGCGTGCCAGCGCGGCGCGGCCGGAAACCACCTTTGCCTGGCCGACGGATTCGGTGCCATGCAGAATCTGACGCTGCAGGTTGGTCAGGTCCACCGTATCCCCGTCCGCCAGCGACAGGGTGCCGACGCCTGCAGAGGCCAGATACATCGCTGCGGGCGATCCGAGCCCGCCGGCGCCGACGATCAGTGCGTGGGAGCCGAGCAGCGCTTCCTGCGCTTCAATGCCGAATTCGGTCAGAAGCAGATGGCGTGAATATCGCAGGAGTTGCTGGTCATTCAAGGTGATATGACAACCGACGAGACGACGCGCGCAGACAACCCGGCACCAACTCCGGTCAGCCCCGCATAGTCGCGAGCCGGCACTCCGGCGGATGCCAAGCCCGATTCGCGCGGGCGATCAGTTTTTCCGTGGCGTGGAATCCAGCGCAGGCGTCTGCGCTGTTTGCTGAACCTTGGCCACGGGCAGTCCCTTGAGATGATTGATGGCCTGTTTGAACTGAAAATCCTGCTCGGACGCAAACTCCAGCGGCACGAATGGCTTGTCAGTCGGAGCACTCGGCTTTGGCGCAGCCTGTGGTTGCTGGCGCTCAACGGCGTCTGCCTTTTCCTGGCTGTTTGTCAGGTGCTTGTCCAAGTCTGATTCGCGGACCCGCTGACCATTCGAACTCGGGTCTTCGACTTCGATGTCAGGCACGATGCCTTTTGCCTGGATGGAACGCCCGCTGGGGGTGTAGTAGCGCGCCGTCGTGAGCTTGATGGCGGTGTTGTTGCCCAGCGGGAGGATGGTTTGTACGGAGCCCTTGCCGAAGGTCTGCGTGCCCATTACCACCGCGCGCTTGTGATCCTGCAGCGCCCCCGCCACGATTTCCGAAGCAGACGCCGAACCGGCATTCACCAATACCACCATCGGGACCGTTTTTACGGCAGCCGGCAGGTTCTTCAGATAATCGTCACGGCTGCCTCGCATGTAATCGTCGGGACTGGCGACGAACTTGCGTTTTGCGTCGTCCGTGCGGCCGTCTGTCGAGACCACCAGCACCCGTGCCGGCAGGAACGCGGCGGAAATGCCGACCGCGCCGTTCAGCAGCCCGCCTGGATCATTGCGAAGGTCCAGCACCAGTCCCTTCAGCGGACCTTGCTTGTAGATATTTTCAAGATGTTTCACCATGTTTTCGCCGGTGTGCTCCTGAAACTGTGAGATGCGCACCCACGCGTATCCCGGTTCGATAACTTTCGATTTGACGCTCTGGACCCGGATGACTTCGCGGATCAAGGTCACCTCGAAGGGCTTCTGCTCGCCCTTGCGGACAATGGACAGCCGGATGCTGGTGCGCGGCTTGCCACGCATCCGCTTGACCGCGTCATTGAGGCTCATGCCTTTGACCGGGGTGTCGTCGAGTTTGATGATCAGGTCGCCGGGTTTGAGTCCGGCGCGGAATGCGGGCGTCTCCTCGATCGGCGACACGACTTTCACGAATCCGTCTTCCATGCCCACTTCGATGCCCAGTCCGCCGAATTCACCCTGGGTGCCAACCTGCAGTTCCTTGAAGGCGTCCTGATCGAGGTAGGCCGAATGCGGGTCCAGCCCCGAAAGCATGCCATTGATTGCCTCTGTAATCAGCTTCTTGTCTTCGACCTGTTCGACATACCCGCTCTTGATGGCTCCAAACACTTCGGCAAACGCCCGAAGCTCATCGACAGGAAGCGGATAGCGCGCCCCTTCCCGCTGCGCGACGGCCGAAAAATTAAGGCTGAGCAGAACACCTGCAAGAATGCCGACCAGCACCAGGCTGATTTGTTTTACTTTGGTTGCCATTGAATGCTCCGTGACTTCATTCGCGTCATATCGTGCGCAGATAAATTATTTGAGGGTCGCCCATTTGAGCGGGTCGAAGACCTTGCCCTCATGCCTCATTTCAAAGTATAGACCGGATTCTGCGTTACCGCCGCTGGCGCCGACTGTTGCCACGACGTCGCCAATCCGCACCGAATCGCCCAGCCCCTTCAGTATGGATTCGTTGTTGCCGTAGATGGTGAGATAACCCTGCCCATGATCGATGATGAGCAGGTTTCCGAACCCTCGCATCCAGTCGGCAAACACAACTTGACCTGATGCGACGGCCTTGACCGCCTCGCCGGAGGCGGCGCGGATAAAAAGCCCTTTCCACGCGGGTCCGCCTTCGGTACGTGGACCTCCAAACCGGTGAATAAGTTCCCCTCTGGCAGGCAATCGCAATTTTCCCTTCAACCGCGCGAACTCGGATTCGAGGCCGCCCGCTTCCGGCACGCGCTCAACGCGCCGCCCGCCCTTGCCTCTGGCCGGGTTGTCTGCAATCGCCCGACCGATTTCCGCCACCAGGCGCGACAGGCGCGTTTCGTCACGTTCGAGGCTCTTCACTTCGCGGCGTTGTGTCCGTATGTGTTCCGACACCCGACCGAGAACCTGCCGCCGCTCAGTCTGCTGTTGCAGCAACCGTTTGCGTTCCTCGACCTGCGCGCCTTCTATGCCGGATAGTTCGGAGGACTTTTCGCGGTTGCGCTGCTCGAGTGTCCGAAGGTCCGTCAACGCGGTTCTGAGCGCGCTGATGAACTCGGCCTGAGCGCGCGAGACGTAGCCGTAGTAATGAAGTTCGCGTGCAGCCTGTTCCGGGTGTTCTCCCGACAGCAGCAGACGCAGGGTACTGGTTTCGCCGATCAGATATCGGGCTGTGATGAGGCGCGACAGTTGGTCTTGGCGTCCCGAGATGTCCGCTTCGATTGCCTGGCGCTGCGCAGCCAGCGCGGCAAGTTCGTTACGCGCCGCTTCACGCTGGCCCGACAATTCCCGCAGCTGGCGGCTTGCGACGGAAATCTTTTCTTCCGAATCGCGCAGTTGATCGCGCGCCTCGATGCGGGATTCCTCGGACTGGGCAATGTCGCTCTTCAGCCGGTCTATGCGGGACCGCAATGATTCCAGGCGTGCGCTGTCTGCCGGCTGGGCGAATGAAACAAGGGAGTGAATGCCCAGGAACAGACCGACGAGCAGCGGGATCACGCGCAGGCCCGGCGCAAATTCAAGCCTTTGTCTTTCCCTGATTGGCAACTGCCTGCATGGCGCTTTCTATCGCCGCCTGATCACCCAGGTAGTAGTGTTCTACCGGCTGCAAATCCTGATCGAGTTCGTACACCAGCGGAACAGCCGTGGGAATATTGAGACCGACGATGTCCGCATCGCTTACCTTGTCGAGATACTTGACTAGCGCCCGCAGGCTGTTGCCGTGCGCAGCGATGACGACGCGCTGCCCTCCCCTGATGGCAGGGGCGATCGCCTGGTTCCAGTAGGGGGTAAACCTTGCCACAGTGTCCTTGAGACACTCGGTCAGGGGCAATTCATGCGGTTTGAGGTGAGCGTAGCGCGGATCGCCGCCGGGGTGGCGCGGGTCGTCTGTATTGAGGGGCGGGGGAGGGGCGTCGTAACTGCGTCTCCAGGCAAGCACCTGCTCATCACCGAACTTTGCCGCGGTTTCCGTCTTGTTGAGGCCTTGCAGTGCGCCGTAGTGCCGCTCGTTCAGCCGCCAGGAGTGCTCGATGGGGATCCACATCCGATCCATTTCCTCGAGCGCCAGCCATAATGTCTTGATGGCACGTTTCAATACCGAGGTATAGGCGCAGTCGAATACAAATCCGCTCTCCTTGAGGAGCAGCCCGGCCTGAGCTGCCTCTTCACGCCCGCGATCGCTCAAGTCAACATCTGTCCAGCCGGTAAACCGGTTTTCCCGGTTCCAGATCGATTCGCCATGCCGCAGCAGCACCACCGTATGCGTTTTGGGCTTCATCATCACCATCCCACGACAGGGAAAAGAATTTTATAATACCGGGCTCACTTCCTGAGGATTCAATTCGGGAAGAAAATTTAGGTACGCTGGCGAACCTGGACCTCCCTGACCATGCAAGGCATGCAAATCTGGCAATTCGTCCTGGATAACATCTGGATCGTCGTAGTGGCGTTTGTCAGCGGGGCGATGCTGGTATGGCCGTACGTCAAGCGTGGCAGCGGCGGCCCATGGGTGTCCACGCTGCAGGCTACCCTCATGATCAACAAGCAGGACGCCCTACTGCTCGATATCCGGGAAGCGCCGGAATTCGAAAAGGTCCATGTCCTGCATGCCCGCAACATACCGCTCGCGCAACTCGACGCGCGCGTTGGAGAGTTGCAGAAATTCAAGTCGAAACCGATCATTGTTCACTGCGCCAACGGCAATCGTTCCGGCGACGCGCTGGCAGTATTGCGCCAGAAGGGATTCGAGAACGTCGTGAACCTCAGCGGCGGCCTCGCTGCATGGCAGCAGGCGGGATTGCCGATGGCACGGCCATGAGCCGCGTCCTGATGTATGCGACCGACTGGTGCCCGTATTGTCAGCGCGCCGAGCAACTGCTCCGCTCGAAAGGCGTTGCGGAGATCGACAAGGTGCTGGTGGATATAGAGCCCGGCCGCCGCGAGGAGATGATGAAGAAGACTGGCCGGCGAACGGTGCCACAGATTTACATCGGGGATACTCACGTTGGCGGATACGATGATCTCGCGGCACTTGATCGAGCCGGCCGACTGATGGCGATGCTTGATGCTTCCGGCGGCGAAGTCCGGCATGGTGACGAAGCGCAAGGCGCGTCCGGCTAGGCCTGTACAGTCGAAGCCCTGTTCACATTCATCGTTCCGGCGCAGTGCAAGGTGCCGGTACGTCCACCCAGGAGTGCCAATGAGCGACCAGCCGCAGGCGGTATTCAACATCGACAAGGTCTATGTAAAAGACCTTTCGGTCGAAGTCCCCGGCGCCCCGGGAATTTTTCTGATGAATGAATCGCCGCAACTTGAAGTACAACTCAATCAGTCGGTACAGCGGGTCGGCGAAGTGCTCTATGAATTAACCCTGCAGGCTACGATCACCGCAAAATCCGGCGACAGTACGATGTTTCTGGTGGAAGCTCACCAAGCGGGGCTTTTCACCATCGCAAGCATGCCTCAGGACCAGATCAATGCGCTGTTGGGCGTGGTGTGCCCGAACATCCTGTTCCCCTATTTGCGTGAAACGATATCCGACACCACGGTGCGCGCCGGATTTCCGCCAGTCATCCTGGCGCCGGTCAACTTCGAGGCCTTGTACCAGCAGAGCGCCCAACAGCAAGCGGATGCCGGGCCGCGTATCGAGGTCGCCCACTGATGGGGTTTTCCTTCGCGCGCGCGGTCGCGCTGCTCATGGCATTCACCGCAATGCCCGCAGCCGTTGCGGGGGATTTTCGCTCGGTTGCCGAAAGCGGCACGATCCTGTACGACGCGCCGTCCCTGCGGGCAAAAAAAATCTTCGTTGCCAGTCGCTATTACCCGGTAGAGATCGTGGTCAGCATCGAGGGATGGGCAAAGGTACGGGACCCTGCGGGCGACCTGTCCTGGATCGAACGCAAGGCGTTGTCTGAAAAACGTACCGTCGTCGTGACCGCCGGCCAGGCCGAGGTTCGGCAGAATCCGGATGACACCGCCGCTGTGGTCTTTCAGGCCCAGAAAGGGGTAGCACTGGAGGTCGCCGAACTCGGAACGACCGGTTGGATCCGGGTAAAGCATCGTGACGGGCAGAGCGGATTTGTCCGCATCAGGCAACTCTGGGGATTGTAGGCGCCCTGCGATTGTTTCCGCGCTTATGCCACCTATCGAACTGCACATGTCGTGAAGATTGCCATTCTAGGGGCGGGGGCCTGGGGTACCGCGCTCAGCGTTGCGCTCTCCGCACGGCACGCGGTCGCGCTTTGGGCAAGGAACGAAGGGCAGGCTGCCAGCCTGCGGACTTCGCGGCGCAACATCCGCTATTTGCCCGATGTTGTCCTGCCGGACGCGGTCTCGATAGAAAGCGATTTCGGCCGCGCATTGAACGGGGCGGAACTTGCCCTGATCTCCACGCCCGCGGCCGCACTGAGGGCGACAGTGTGTCTGCTGCGCGAGAACTGCCGGGAATCCGGCCGCAACGTTCCTCCGGTCATTTGCGCTTCCAAGGGCTTTGAGTCTGTCAGCGCAAGGTTGCCGCATCAGGTGGTTGTCGACGAATTGGGCGAGGCCGCCTCGATCGCCATTCTGTCCGGCCCGAGCTTCGCGCTTGAAGTGGCGCAGGGCCGGCCTACGGCGCTCACACTGGCGAGTGACGATGCTGCGTTCGCCGAGCGAGCAGCCCGCGACCTGCACCAACCGACGTTGCGCGTCTATTTCACTACCGATGTCATCGGTGTCGCAATCGGTGGGGCGGTAAAGAATGTCATGGCGATCGCAACGGGAATCTGCGACGGACTCGAGCTCGGCCATAATGCTCGCGCGGCGCTTATCACACGCGGTCTCGCCGAAATTACACGCCTCGGCGTGGCGCTCGAAGGCCGGCGCGAAACATTCATGGGACTTGCCGGCGCCGGCGACCTGATATTGACGTCCACCGGCGAGCTCTCGCGCAACCGCAGGGTGGGCCTGATGCTGGCCCGCGGGCACGCGCTGGAGGCAATTCTTCGCGAACTGGGCCACGTCGCGGAAGGCGTGCAGTCTGCGAAAGAAGTTGAACGACTGGCGCGCGGCCTTGGCGTCGATATGCCGATCACGCGATCAGTTTGCTCGGTGATGTTCGAGGGCATTTCGCCAGTCGAGGGTGTGGAACAATTGCTGGCGCGCGATCCCAGAATAGAAGAATAGGCGGCATCACACGCCCGGCAGGTCTGGCTGCCGGGCGCCCTTGAAATTGTGCTGGCGCCACGCTTCATACACCGCAATGGCCACCGCATTGGAGAGATTGAGGCTGCGGTTGCCGGGAAGCATCGGTATGCGCAGTCGCCTGTCAGCGCTGAATCCATCGAGCACGTCGTGTGGAAGCCCTCGGGTTTCGGGACCGAAAACCAGAGCGTCACCCTCCAGGAACCGGGGGGCAGCATGCGACGCTTCACCTCGCGTGGTCGCTGCAAACATGCGCCGCCCGGCGAAATGCGCGAGGCACTGCTGCCAGTTCCGATGAACAACGACACTTGCCATATCGGCGTAATCGAGGCCTGCGCGCGCAAGCCGCCGGTCGTCAAGTTGAAACCCGAGCGGCTTCACGAGATGCAGCGTGCATCCGGTGTTGACGCAGAGCCGGATGATATTGCCGGTATTCGGCGGAATCTCAGGCTGATAAAGCACAACGTCAAGCATCGCGCACCGTTCTGGCAACGACCCAGTTCTCGACGCGTCCAGCCCCCGCCTTCTTGAGAACGCGGGCAAATTCATTCAAGGTAGAACCGGTGGTCATTACGTCGTCTATGATTGCCACGGTTTGCCCGGTCAGATCTGCGTTGCAGCGGAATGCGCCGCGAATGTTTTGTTCCCGCTTGCCGACAGGCAACGCCGTTTGGGACGCGGTATCGATTATGCGGAGGGCCGCCGCCGTTTCGAGGTGTGCCCCGGTGATGCGGGCGATATGGCGACCCAGCTCGACCGCTTGATTGAAGCCGCGCTCGGCGAGCCGCCTGCGATGCAGCGGCATTGGAATCAGCACAGGGAAGGTGGCACCGGATCTCCCCGCCACCGCACAAACTAGCTGCTCTCCCAGAAAGCGCGCTAGTTCCAGTTGCCCGTGGAATTTCAAGGCACGCACCAGCCGGTCCAGTGGAAAGTCATACCGGAATGCGCTGATCGTCGCGTCGTACTGGGGCGGATCGCGCAGACAAGCGCCGCAAACGGCGCGGTCCGGTTGCGGCAGGGCGCATATCGGGCAGGCAGGCGCGAGAACGGGGAGCTCATCGGCGCATTGCCGGCACACCGCAGCATCACCGGACGGCGCGGCACACAGGGCACAATCCTGGGGGGGCAGGAACCGGGCAAACGAAAAACGGTCGTTCAATTAGTCTTCCCGAGCTGTGGTTTGACAATTGGGTTGCCGATGCCGATCATGCAATCGCCACTTCACATCTTCGATGAAAAGCCATGCTCCCGTTAACGCCCGATGTCTCGAAGCAGACTACCTGCTCAGTAAGCGCCACGCACTGTAACGGGCCATGCACGGCGTCAGCGTAATGAAGACCGTTGCCGAAGGTCGTGCGACCGAGGGCATGGTAGCGCGCGAACGCTGGACCCCGATAGCTGTCGAGCAGCTGTTTGAGATGCCCTTTAGCGACCTCTTGTATCGCGCGCAGTCGGTCCACCGGACGCATTTCGACGCCAACCAGGTTCAATTGTCCACGCTGATTTCAATAAAAACCGGCGGATGTCCGGAGGACTGCAAGTACTGTCCGCAGTCCGCCCGCTATCAAACCGGGGTCGAAAGTGAGCCTTTGCTCTCGGTCGATGCCGTTGTCGAGGCCGCACGGACTGCCCAACGCGGTGGCGCCACCCGGTTTTGCATGGGGGCGGCCTGGCGCGGCCCGAAACAGAAGGATATCGAACAGGTCGCAGCCATGGTTCGCGAAGTCAAGGCGCTGGGCCTGGAAACATGCGCCACCCTGGGCATGCTCAAGGACGGACAGGCCGAAGAACTGAAACAAGCCGGCCTTGATTACTATAACCACAACCTCGATACCGCGCCGGCATTTTACGGCGAGATCATCACCACGCGCGGTTACCAGGACCGCGTCGACACCCTGGACAGGGTTAGGGGTGCCGGGATCAAGGTCTGCTGTGGCGGCATCGTCGGCATGGGCGAATCACGCGCGGAGCGTGCCGGTTTGATCGCGCAGCTAGCGAGTTTCGATCCGCAACCCGAATCCGTACCCGTCAATCAGCTCGTGCAGGTCGAAGGCACGCCGCTGTTTGGCGCGGAGGAACTGGACTGGACCGAGTTCGTTCGAACGATAGCGTGCGCCCGGATTACCATGCCGCGCAGCGTGGTTCGCCTTTCCGCGGGTCGCGCCGGGATGCCTGAAGCGGTTCAGGCGCTCTGTTTTCTTGCGGGGGCGAATTCCATTTTTTACGGTGAGAAACTGCTGACCACAGGCAATCCCGAAGCCGAGCGCGACCGCGCCTTGCTGGGCAAGCTGGGCATGTATCCGGCCTGAAGTCGAAATCCAAGATCGTTCTTCCGAGCACAAATGGGGAAACCAGTCGCAATGAAGCTTCTTACCGCCGCGGCCGCAGCCCGTTCGCTCGCCGAAGGGAAAGTCTCGAGTGTCGAACTTACGGAAAGGGCGTTTGCCCGTATCGATGACCGGTCGGGCGAGGGTGCGCGCGTGTTTATCAGGACCAATCGGCCCTCCGCACTGGTCCAGGCAGAATCCAGTGATCGGCTCCGGCTGCACGCAATTGTGCCCTCGCCGCTTGCGGGTGTCCCGATTTCAGTCAAGGACCTGTTTGATGTCGGGGGCGAGGTCACCCTGGCAGGCTCGAGGATCAGGGCGGATGCTCCTCCCGCACAGTCGGACGCGTTGGTGATACGCCGTTTGCGTGCCGCCGGTGCTGTCATCGTGGGGCGCACCAACATGACCGAATTCGCATTTTCAGGCATCGGAATCAATCCGCACTACGGAACGCCGCGCAATCCCTGGGATAGAGCTTGCGACGGCGGGGCGGGCCGCATTCCAGGCGGCTCGTCCTCCGGAGCCGCGGTTTCCGTGGCGGATGGCATGTCAGTGGTCGGATTGGGCACCGACACAGGGGGTTCGGTGAGGATTCCCGCCGCGCTATGCGGTCTCGCAGGGTTTAAACCGACTGCCCGTCGCGTGCCGCTCGATGGCACCTTTCCTCTGTCAGCGAGCCTTGATTCGATCGGGCCCATTGCGCCTGGCGTCGCCTGCTGCGCTTTGGTGGACGCCATTGTTGCCGGCGAAAAATCCTGGCTTTCCGAAGCGCCCGATCCGCGCGCTTTGCGTCTGGGCGTGCTTCGGGATCTGGTGCTCGAGGATCTGGACCGTGAGGTCGCAGTCGCGTTCGAGTCCAGTGTCTCCAGACTTTCGGCGGCAGGCGCCGCTGTCGCGGACGTGAATTTTCCCGAACTGCGCGAATTGCCCGGGATCAACCGCAGCGGGGGTCTCCCCGCACCCGAGGCGTACCAAGTCCACCGCGAGGCTTTGCGCGCGCGCGGCGATGCGTTTGATCCCAGGGTGCGCGCGCGCCTCTTGCGCGGGGCTGAGATGAGTGGGGCGGATTACATCGAACTCCGCGCGCATCGGTTGAGACTTGTCGCGGCGTTCGAGCGCGTAATGCGGGAATTCGATGCGGTGCTTTGCCCGACCGTGCCCGTGCTCGCACCGGCGATGGCGCCGCTTGAGCACGACGATGGCCTCTTTCTCCGGACCAATGCCTTGATTTTGCGCAATCCCAGCCTCGTGAATTTTCTTGACGGCTGCGCGCTCACGGTTCCATGCCATAGTTTCGGCCACGGACCTGTGGGCCTGATGATCGTCGGCCCAGCGCTTGCGGACCGGCGCGTGCTGAACGCGGGACTCGCGATCGAGCGAATTGTCGCACCCCAGGGATGTGATTGATTCCGGCTGGCTAGATACACCCGCCGCCCGAAGAAGCTTCGGGCGCGCGGCGGACACCGTTGCTTCGGTTGCCGTTCTTGACCGCGAGGTGGAACGCCGCATGGCAGATCGACTGGCGTACCTTCGCCACCAGCCGAGGCGCATTCTGGATGCCGGCACCGGACTGGCGCACTCGTTTCCGCTTCTTCGCCGGCATTATCCGAAGGCCGAACTGGTCGGACTCGATTCTTCCGCCAACCTGCTGCGCAAGGCGCGCGGGGACCGATCCCTGCTGGAACGGCTGAGGGCTCGACTCTCCTTGGATGTGTCTCACCTTGTGTGCGCGGATTTTGCGCGTGCGCCCATCGGGTCGTCGAGCATCGGCTTGGTATGGTCCAATCTTGCGCTCGCCTGGGCGATGGACGCGCCCGCCGTGATACGCGAATTTCACCGCATGCTTGAGGCGGGAGGCCTTCTGATGTTCTCGACCTACGGGCCGGATACCCTGAAGGAATTGCGGGATGCATTTCGAAAGTGCGATGAATACGCGCACGTTCATCCATGCATCGATATGCATGACCTGGGGGATATGCTTGCCTCCAGTGGTTTCGCAACGCCGGTGATGGACATGGAAACGATCACGCTCACCTATGCAGGCGTGCCTGCCCTTCTTGACGATCTGCGCCGCTCAGGCAAGGTCAATGTCGCAGCAGCGCGGCGCAGAGGGCTGATGGGTCGGACGGGATGGCAGCGCATGCTGGACGATTACTCGGGGCGCACCGTGGACGGTCGAACGCAGGCAACCGTCGAAGTCGTGTATGGCCATGCATGGAAAGCGGAGCCTCGTCCCGTGGCGAGCGTCGCAAAGCGCGTTCACTTTGAGCGCGGGCCGAAGTTGCCTCGACAATAATCGGGGCGCATGACACGCACATGGCTCGATCCGATCGGCTGTCGATCCGATCGTCTTGCTGCATGAGGGACAATGTGTTAACTTATCGAGCTTTCTGTACGTCCTCATCTGTACGTCCTCAGACTGCGTTACGGGCCTCCGGAAACGCCTTTTAAAATGGACTCTGGCGTGTATACGGCGGCACCGAAATCCAATCCCAGCTTGATCGTAAAGCGCAACTGCGCAATCTCCCCTGCGGGCGTGTTTTGAATGCTGGGCCTCATGATGCCGGTGTCGCTTGGCATTGCACTTGCGTTTGCGTCGATCGGCGAATGGATGACACTGCCGATTGCCGGGCTGGACATGCTCGCGCTGGCGGCGGCGCTGAAGCGCCGATTCAAGGCCACTGAACTGGCGAGGACGGGATGATGAACAGGATGGCAGAAGCGGCGGGGGCCGCCCTGATGGCGGTTTCGGGCGCCGCCCTTGCCGATTATCAACTGAACCTTCGCGCGGCGGCGTCGCACGTCGCCAGCGCAATGTACGACCTGCAGATGCTGATGCTCGGCATCTGCTTCGTGGTTTTCATCGGCGTCTTTTTGGTGATGTTCTATTCCATCTGGGCGCACCGCAAGTCGGTCGGCGACAAGGCCGAGCAGTTCCACAAGAACATAGCCGTCGAGATTCTCTGGACGACCATTCCAGCGGTGATCCTGATTTTCATGGCCTGGCCGGCGACCAAGACGCTGCTGAGCCTCAAGGACACGAGCAATCCAGAGCTCACCATCAAGGCCACCGGTCTCCAGTGGAAATGGGGCTACGACTATGTCAAGGGCGAAGGTGAAGGTATCTCGTTGCCGTCGAACCTGTCGGCGCAGCGGGAACAGATCACCGGCGCCGCTCCCAAGGGAGAGCACTACCTGCCCGAAGTGGACAACCACGTAGTCGTCCCGGTGAACAAGTAGGTGCGGGTTCCGCTGACCGCCGGCGACGTGATTTATGCCTGGATGGTGCCGGCGTTCGATGTGAAACAGGATACGATTCCCGGCTTCGTGCGCGATCTCTGGTTCAAGGCTGACAGGGAGGGCACGTTCCGAGGCCAGTGCGCCGAGCTGTGCGGCAAAGATCACGGTTTCATTCCGATCGTAGTCGATGTCGTGTCGGCGGAGAAATACACTGCCTGGGTCCACGACCGGAAAAAGCTCATGGCGGCGGCTGCCGATGATCCGGAGAATGTCCGGGATATCCCCGGGCTGAAATCCCGCGGCGAGAAGGTCTATACGGCCAACTGCGACGCCTGCCACCAGGCCAACGACCGGGGTGTGAAAGATGTGTTCCCGGCGCAGGAGGGCTCGAAGAGCGTGACAGGACCGAAAAACGAGAAGATTGCGCTGGTGCTGAACGGCAAGCGCAACACCGCGATGGCGGCTTTCGGCGAGCAACTCTCGGATGTGGAACTTGCAGCGGTGATCATCTACACCCGCAACAACCGGGCCAACAAGGCCGGTGATGCGATCCAGCCGGCTGACGTCAAGTCCCAGCGCAAATAACGCATTGGATATCAGAAGAACACGATGAGCGCCGCAGTCGACAGCCACGACCATGCGCACGACCCTACTGCGGAATCAAGCGCTGGAGTACCACCGGCAACCACGAGGCCATCGGCATGCTTTACGTGTGGTTCAACTTCACAATATTTTTTGTTATCATTGTCCCTAGTGTGGGCAGCGTGTAGTCCTTCACTCGTATGTTCCTTCGACTTGCCGGTCCGAGAAGCATCGATGCTGCTGCGGCTTGCCTCTTATTCCACAAATAAAATATTCCACCAATAAAATTGCACTCGGGAGTTGAATCGGGCTATGGCTATCGCAATAGTATTGATATTACTGGTTCTCGGCTCTGTCGTTTTTCACGTCCTGAGCCCGTGGTATTTCACACCGATCGCCTCCAATTGGAGCGCGATGGACGATACGATCAGCCTCACGTTCTGGGTCACGGGGATTGTCTTCGTCGCTATCAATTTGTTTATGGCGTATTGCGTGATCCGTTACCGTCAGCGCAAGGGCAGCAAGGCGGAGTACGAACCCGAGAACAAAAAGCTGGAGCTGTGGCTTATTGGATTGACCACGCTGGGAGTCGCCGCTTTGTTGGCCCCGGGCCTGGTGGTATGGGCGCAATTCGTCGACGTCCCGAAAGATGCAGCGGTGGTTGAGGCCGTGGGCAAGCAGTGGCATTGGAGCTATCGCTTCCCCGGGAAGGACGGCAAACTCGGTACCGTTGATGCTCGGCACGTCACCGATAAAAACCCGTTTGGAATGAATCCCGATGATCCCGATGGGCAGGATGACATCCTGGTGACAAGTCCGGAGTTACATCTCCCCATCGGCAAGCCGGTCAAGGTGCTGCTTCGTTCTATAGACGTCCTGCACAACTTCTCAGTAGCACAGATCCGGGTCAAGATGGATCTGGTGCCGGGCTTGGTCACCTATATCTGGTTCATCCCCACCCGGACCGGGAAATTCGACCTACTCTGCGAAGAATTGTGCGGCGTAGGACATTTCACCATGCGTGGCAAACTTGTGGTGGATGAAGAGCGCGAGTTTCAGGCGTGGTTAAGCAGCTATCCGACGTTTGCGCAAACCTCAGCGCAAGCATCCGGCGATGCTGTTGCAGGCAAACCGCTCTACGCAGTGTGTGCTGCCTGCCATGGCTTGCAAGCCGAGGGTAACCCTGCGCTGCATGCGCCGAAATTGAGTGGGCAAGGAGATTGGTACCTGCACCGGCAATTGAAGAATTACAAGCTAGGCGCGCGCGGGACGCACGACAAGGATGTGTTTGGAAAAACGATGGCACCGATGGCAGCGACGCTGATTGACGATACCGCCATCAATAACGTCAGCGCCTATATCAAGACGCTGCCGGATAATCCCGCCCCGGCCACGGTCAAGGGGGATGCGAATACCGGTCAAAAGCTTTTTGTTACGAACTGTGGAACCTGCCACGGTCCCAATGGGCGGGGCGTACAACAGATGAATGCCCCCGGGCTGAAGGGCATGAGTGATTGGTATTTGGCCACTCAATTGAAAAATTTCAAAGAAGGTATCCGTGGCGCTCATCCGCAAGACATGTACGGACCCCAGATGGCATTGATGGCGGCAATTCTTCACGACGATCGGGCAATCAACGACCTCGTCGCCTACATCAATACCTTGCGATGACCGGCCTGCTCGAGCACCCTATATTATTATCGCGCCATTGATGTGCAGGCGAATTGAGCATTAGTGAAGAATTAGAGAACAGGAGATTTTGATGGATTACGTCGCGCATGAGGCAACAGATTTCGCGCCACCCGCCGAAGTCGGAGAGATGGAACTCTACCATCCGAAAACTTTCATTGGGAAGTACATCTGGAGCCAGGACGCCAAGGTCATCGCCATCCAGTACGCGATTACCGCGATCGGGATAGGGCTGGTGGCGTTGGTGTTGTCGGGAATGATGCGGCTGCAACTGGCTTACCCGAACAGCTTCTCCTTTATCGATCCAAGCAACTACCTTCAGTTTGTCACCATGCACGGCATGATCATGGTGGTCTACCTGCTCACTGCGCTGTTCCTGGGGGGGTTCGGCAACTACCTGATCCCGCTGATGGTCGGCGCCCGCGATATGGTTTTCCCTTACGTCAACATGGTGAGTTACTGGGTCTATTTAGCCGCCGTGCTGTTACTGGTGGCGAGTTTCTTCGTACCAGGCGGGCCCACCGGCGCCGGCTGGACCCTGTATCCGCCCCATACCATCCTCCCGGGCACGCCGGGGGCGACTTGGGGAATCATCCTGATGCTCGTATCCCTGTCATTCTTCATCATCGGATTCACCATGGGGGGTTTGAACTACGTGGTGACGGTGCTGCAGGCTCGTACGCGAGGAATGACGCTGATGAGAATGCCTTTGACCATATGGGGCATTTTTACCGCTACCATCCTGGCTCTGCTGGCCTTTCCCGCCCTGCTCGTCAGCTGCATCATGATGTTGTTCGACCTGCTGCTGGGCACAAGCTTCTTCATGCCCGCCCTTGTCTCGATGGGAAAAGTGAGCGAACATACCGGAGGCAGCCCGGTGTTATTTCAGCACCTGTTCTGGTTTTTCGGCCATCCCGAGGTCTACATCGTCGCCCTGCCCGCCTTCGGCATCGTCTCCGACCTCATCAGTGTCAATGCAAGACGAAACATTTTCGGCTATCGGATGATGGTGTGGGCGATAGTGGGCATCGGCGCCCTCAGTTTCATTGTGTGGGCGCACCACATGTACGTCAGCGGCATGAACCCGTACTTCGGCTTCTTTTTCGCCACCACCACGCTGATCATTGCCGTCCCGACAGCACTCAAGGTCTACAACTGGGTGCTGACGTTGTGGCGGGGCAACATCCAACTTACTGTGCCGATGCTGTTTGCGATTGGCTTCGTCTTCACGTTTATCAACGGCGGGTTAACGGGTCTGTTCCTGGGTAACGTGACCGTGGATCTCCCGTTGTCCGACACCATGTTCGTGGTCGCGCACTTTCATATGGTGATGGCGATTGCGCCCATCCTGGTGGTGTTCGGGGCAATCTACCACTGGTACCCCAAAATCACCGGGCGCATGCTGAACGATACGCTGGGCCACATTCACTTCTGGATCACCTTCGTCGGCAGCTATTGCATCTACTACCCCATGCACTACCTGGGCATGCTCGGCGTGCCACGCCGGTATTATGCGATTGGCGGCACGGACTTTATCCCGCAGTCGGCGCACTCCGTGAACGTCGGCATCACCATCGCGGCCTTGATCGTGGGAGTCGTCCAACTGGTGTTTTTGTACAACCTGATCTGGAGTTATTTCAAGGGCAAACCATCGGGCGGCAACCCCTGGAAGGCCACTACGCTGGAGTGGCAAACCCCCGATACCCCGCCGACGCACGGTAACTTTGGTGCGACATTACCTGTGGTCTATCGCTGGGCATACGATTACAGCGTGCCGGGCGCCAAAGACGACTTCATACCGCAAAACGTTCCGCCGCAAGACGTCATCCCCAGCAGCAGCAGTACGACGCAGTCGGCTGGGAATCCAACAACATGAGTATTTTTCATGAATTGATCGCAAAGCCCTGGGTTACGGAACAGGGCAAGGTCGATGACCTTTACGCCGGCGGTGCGACTTCCGGGTTCGAGAAAAAGCTCGCACTGAGGGTATTTCTCGCAGTAGTCGCGGTCCTGTTCATGCTTCTGGTTACCGCCTATGGGGGCCGGATGGCGTATGAGGACTGGCGTCCCGTGCCTCAACTGGACCTGTTGTGGGCGAATACGTTTGTGCTGATACTAAGTAGTGTTGCCTTGCAATGGGCCCGGTATTCAGTACGTCGCGGGCAGTTGGATGCCATGCGAGTCGGCCTGCTCGCCGGTGGTGCGTTCACCGTTGTTTTTCTGTTCGGTCAGTTCTTGGCCTGGCGGCAACTGGGGGCCATGGATTATTTTAATATCAGGAATCCTGCGATCGGGTTTTTTTATATGATCACGGGAATACACGGGCTGCATCTGTTGGGCGGTCTGGTGGCCTGGGGCAGGGCCGTCACCAAGGTGTGGGGCAATTTTGATGTGGCGAAGACCAGGCAAAGTATTGAGTTGTGTTCCACTTACTGGCACTTTCTGCTTCTGGTTTGGTTGATCCTTTTTGGTCTGCTGTTTACGGGGAATAATTTGGAAATATTATTGAAGATCTGCGGAATCAGGTAATCAGGGCCAAGAACATGACACAGCAGATGACACAAGCAATGCCGACAAGTCCCGTGGAACCTCTCCTGCTGACTGAAGGCGTGCCAGGCATTGTCGCCGACTGGTCCTCGGACCAACGGGCGTTCAAGAAGGTCCCCTGGGGCAAGGCGATGATGTGGATTTTCCTGGTCAGCGATACCTTCATCTTCAGCGCTTTCCTGATTTCATACATGACGGTGCGGATGTCCACCACGGACCCCTGGCCCAACCCCAGTGAGGTCTTCGCGTTGACGCTCTTTGGCGAGAAAATTCCCCTCATCCTGATCGCCATCATGACCTTCATTTTGATCAGCAGTAGCGGGACGATGGCGATGGCGGTCAAGTTCGGTTATGAAAAAAATAAAAAGATGACCTTTATCCTGCTGCTGATCACCGCGGCATTCGGCGCCTCATTCGTCGGGATGCAGGCCTTTGAGTGGACCAAGCTGATCGTCGAAGAAGGGGTACGTCCCTGGGGCAACCCCATGGGCGCGGCCCAGTTTGGGTCGGTCTTTTTCATGATCACGGGCTTTCATGGCACGCACGTGTCAATCGGCGTGATCTTCCTGATCATCGTGGCGATTAAGGTTCTGCGGGGGGATCTGGACAACGAGCGGCCAGGGTTTTTGACCGGGAGGAAGGGCAACTACGAGATCGTAGAGATCATGGGTCTGTATTGGCACTTCGTCGATCTGGTGTGGGTATTCATCTTCGCACTTTTCTATCTCTGGTAAGGCAAATCATGGCACATGCGGAAGCGCAACAGCATGCAGCTGCGGACGGGCAGCAGCAGGCACACGCAGAAGGGCAACAGCATCCGATCGGCATCTATCTCAAGATCTGGGGATTGCTGTTTGTTCTCAGCGCCGCGTCTTATATGGTCGACTACCTTCACTTTCAGGGTTACATCAGGTGGTTTCTGATCCTCGTGTTCATGTTGTTGAAGGCCGGGCTGATCGTTGCCGTCTTCATGCATATGATGTGGGAGCGACTCGCCCTGATGTACGCCATCGTGGTCCCGCCGTTGTTGTTGATGGTACTTTTGGGCATCGGTGCGCTTGAGGCGGACTACACCTTTCTTACGCGAAGCGTGTTTTTCGTGAAGGGATTGTTCTAGATCAGCCACATCGAATTGCACCGAGTCCCTTTATTGCCTGACTCCTCCTTACACAGAGAACTGTCAATGACTCAAAAAAACTATGCGATGAACGTTTCGATGATTCTCGGGTCCAGCGTGGTGCTGATGGTGTTTTTTTTCATACTGGTGATCCATCACGACGACCTCCCCGCGCAAGTCCGACAGGATCGAGGCGTGCTATTGAGCAACGGCTCAAGTGTGGCCGAGCGGATCAAACCCGTCGGCCAGGTCAGCGTCGCATCGCCGGAAACTCAGAAGGGTCCCGTAAAAGGCGCGCCGGTTGTGCCGGCGCTCGCCCGCGACGGGCAACAGATCTACCAAGCCAGCTGCGTCGCCTGCCACGATGCCGGTATAGCCGGTGCGCCGAAGCTGGGTGATAAAGGCCAGTGGGCCAAGCGCATCGCCAAGGGTGCCGACACACTCTATGCCAGTGCCGTTAATGGGACGCAGGGGAGCGCGGGGGCGATGCCGGCCAAAGGGGGGAACCCGGCGCTGAGTGACGCCGAGATTAAGTCCGCCGTCGACTACATGGTCTTGCGGTCAAAATAAGCAGCAGAAACCGTGTCACCCCAGAAGTTTCGTTCACTACTGGATTGGATTCCAGGATTTGCCAATTCACGCTGGCGGTCGCAGTAGTCACCGGTCCTGCACTTTGGCGGCTCTTATCTGCGGACCTTGAAGGTGGCGGATAAAACAAGCCCGCCACGGAATTCCAGATTGACGATAACCGCGTCGCCGGCGCGAAATGTCCGTGTCGGGTTCATCAGCATCAGATGATAACTTCCCGGCGCAAAGACCAAACTAGCGTTGGGTGCAAGCTCGATCTGTAACGCGTGAACCATACCCGCCATGCCGTTCTTAACGATAGTGCGATGAATCATCACGCTCTCGAACCCGGAGCTGCTTGCGGCCACGAGTACTTTTGGCCGTGAATTGTCGTTTCGCAACGCCATATATCCCGCCATCATGGTCGTGCCGGGCGGCGATTCCCGGATCCAGGCATCGCGTACCGAAACCCCCGCCTGTTCGCTGGCAGCGACGCTAAGGGTCAAAGTCAATAGCAGGCCGATAAAAATCGGATGTCGCCATCTCATGTTGCATTAGCTCCTGCAATTTCCCGCAGCACCTTGAAACGCCGGCTGATAGTCTCCGCATCAAGGGGTGGCGTAAACATGGCGTGGAATCGGGCTTGCGGATTCAACAGAAATACCGCGGTGGTGTGATAGACAGGATAGTTTTCCATGCCCGGTGTGAAAGCAACCTGATATACGGCGCCTAGTTGACCGGCCAGGTTACCGATCTGCGTGTCGTTTCCCGTCACGCCGAAAAAGGTTGGGTGAAAATAGGTCACGTACTGGCTGAGCTTGCCAGCGGTATCTCGATTCGGATCCACTGAGATAAAAACGAATTGGATATCCTCGGTGCCGACCGTATGCTTGGCGATGTTGTCACGCGCACGGGCCAGCAGCGCCAGGGTCGTCGGACAGACATCCGGGCAATGGGTGAAGCCGAAAAAGAGGAATGACCATTTACCTTTCAAGCTTGCAAGATCAAATACCCGATTCTTATGATCGGTGAGCGCAAAGGCCGTCATTGGCTTTGGATCGGGAAACAATGTCATCACCTGATCCGGCAGCAACCTGGCCCGCGAATCGTTATCCCGATATATTCCAGCGAGCCACGCTCCGGCAAGCGTCGCGGCCAGCGCGACGGTTGTTATCATGATGCTGAATCTGAGAGCTATTTGATGCATAACTGCTCAATGAGCAAATCTTAAGGTCGCAGCCGACTGCATCGTGGTACGGCCGAAGTAATCGGTAGAAACCGATAGAAACCGAACGACAAAATGGGGCTCGAGATTCACAAAAAAGATATGTTTGCTGTCGCTTAAGGCTTGTTCAAAACGGGTAGAGCCGCGATTGGTATTTTGGATTCCAATCAATCGACCCTTCCACGCGCAAAAGTCGAGCAGCACAATAGCGAGGGATCTTCCGCCTTTGAGCCGGCGGATCGAACCGGCAGTTAAGCCTTCTTCACGTACGCCGAACACCAGCCCTTTCCGGCGACCTGCTTGGTCTGGAAGAGCGGACAGGCGCCCCAGGCGTCTGCCGGCTTGCCCTGATATAAGGTACAGTTCGCGCAGGTCTGTCCGGCCACGTATTTCGGAAACTTGGCTTTGTCCACCTTCGTTGCGTCGTGCTTGTAGCCGAGGCCCTGTGCCTGGGCGTCCTTCTCCTCCAGCCTGACGGCCTGCGCGGCGGCGTTGCCGGCACTGCCTGCGATCGCGGCCGACACCACTGCCAGCGAACCCGCCCTGAGGAAAGAACGGCGGCCGGTATTGGTACGGTTTTGCTTCATTTAACGGGTCTCCGCACGGTTGAGATATATCTGCATGCAGCGCCATCATAAACCATGAGTGAGCTTGTAGGGCGCGCAACGCCATGCGATTGCCCCGTTAGCCAGCCGTTTATGATTGCCGTTGCCACAAAGAGGCGAGCCACGCCGCACCGGCTGCGCTGCCCAACACCACCAGACCATTTCCCGCTGCAAGCTGGCTTTCGAGCGAGTACGCGTTGCAAAGCCGAAGGTCGGTGGTCGCGTAGTACAAGCCGAGCCACACCATCATGGGCAGCGTGTACCCAAGAAAGAACACCTGCACGAGCAGAGGAGCCCGCTGTATTGAGTGCCGCAGTGCGGCACCGCATAGCCAGAGCGTAATGATCTTCGCCATGTCGGTTCCGGGCATGACCACCGCACGATCGATCGAAGACGGGATCATCCAGTACCCCGCGATCAACGTGGTGACGATGAATCCGGTTAATCCGAAACGGTTGAACCGATCAAGCAACACTGGAGGTTGGCGGGCCCACCGGTGCCCGGCCACAAGCCAGCCACCGAGCACCAGAAGCGACATCTGCACCAGCATGTGCCACACCATGCTTTGTTCAATGAGTGGCCGCAAGGGTGGCAATGAGAGTGCCGCTCCGCCCACCATCACTATCGCCGGCAGCCATCGTCGAAGTTGCGCCACGCGCACGCTCAGGCAACCACTACCTGGACAAAGCAAGTTCAAGTGCGACGCCAGGCTTCGTGTAGTCGACGATGTGGATCAGTCGCGCCTCGCGGTCAATGATGTGCAACGCAGCGTTGTGTTCAAACTCGCCCAGCGGAGCGGGCACCACCATGATCCCGAAGGTGTCGAGCAGCCGACGACGATCCTGCGGTTGGTCCAGGCTGACAATCTGCCAAGCTTCGGGGTGAATGCGCATACGCGTAGCGTAGTCCCGCAGCGACGCAGGCCTGTCGTTAGCGGGATCGATGCTGATCGAAAGCAACCCTACCCGAGCTTCCAGACCGCGGTTGACGATCTCGCTCTGCAGTTGCTGGTAGATGGATCCAAGGGAAGTGCAGACGGTCTGGCATCGCGTGTAAATGAAGTCAACGATCCAGATGCGGTTCTCGTGCGTAAGCAATTCGCGCAAGGACTGCTTCCGGTTTGATGCGTCGAAGACTGTGAAATCCGGAATCGAAACGGGCTGTCGTGCAACCTCACTTCGCCGCAGGTTCTCCGTGGTGAAAGCTCGTCCGCGATCGGTGGCGCTATAGATAAAGCCGAAGCCCGCGACCAGCGCGATCAGGCACGCCGTAAACGTGGGCAGCAGACCCGCGGCCGGATCGGCGGGGTCAAGAAGCGGGCTGGAGCTCTTTTCCACCTTTGAATGGCGCCGTGCGATCTTTAGACGCTTCTCGCACTGTCTTCACGGTTCCAGTCTTCACTTCCGGTACATTGTTGCCCCAATCGGAGCGAATGTAGCTGAGGACAGCCGCAAGTTCATTGTCCTCCAGCGCATTGAATGCCGGCATGGCACCGTTGTACTTGCTGCCCTTGACCTCGATCTCGCCGTTGATACCGTGCAGCAGGATGTTGATCAGCACTTTCTCATCGCCCGTGACCCATTCAGAGGCGGCGAGCGGCGGGAAGACACCTGTCACGCCCAGCCCGGTAGCCTGGTGACACGCGGCACACTTGGCCGCGAAGGTTTGCTTGCCGTCGACTTTCGTGCGGCCCCCCGCGACTTGCTCCGGTGGGCGTAAGGAAGCAATCGTTCGCTGATCACCATAGGCCGAGGTTTCACCAGAGGGAGTGGAGTAAATATAGAATGCTCCCCACATCGTCATGGCACCCAGGAACATCACTAGGAACCAGGGCAACGGGCGCTCACCCTCGCCTGGGTCCGCGAGTTCTCGCTGTAGCGCGGCGTTGGGCTGCGGCGGGGCGCGGCGGTTCATGGCTTCTCTTTCGCGGCTTCAGCGCTGTCGGCCGCTTTGGGCAGGGGTGGCAATGCGGAATAGGTGCGGTCAAGTGCCAGCAGATAGGCCAGAAGAGCCAGCGCCTCAGTCTTGGCAACCACGACCTCGCCGGGCCTGGCAAATGCCGGCGGCAGATTCACCGCGGTGTCCCCTGCCTGTGCCTGCCCAGCTCTGACTTCGAACAAGTGTGGGTACGGCGGCATGATGGATCCGGGTACGTAAGCTCTGGGTTGGTACAAGTGTCCAAGTTGCCAGTCTTTGCTCGGCTGGCGGGCTCCGATGTTCAACAAGTCAGGCCCGGTTCGCATCGTGCCCAGCAGGTGCGGCGTGTCGTAGGCGTAATCCCCCGCCACCGAAGCGCGGCCCCATCCGCGGGCATAATCAGGCGCTTGCTTGATGTCGCGCGGCTGCTGCGAGTGGCAGTACACACAGCCATTGGCGATGTAGGATTGGCGGCCGACCAGTTGCTCATCGGTGTAAGGTTTCAGCCCCTCGGGCGGCTTGACGTTCTCCAACAACAGATAGGGCAACACCACCAAGGCGCCCGTGGCCACGCTGAGGATCACCATCGCTCCGCTGACCAGCCGAAGCTCGTCCATTTCCCAAAAACTCTTGCCCGTGCTCATGTAGCCACCCTTTTGTCCAACAAGCGCCGGAGCATCGATGGCTCGAGCAGCGCTGCTCCAAGCCGCTTCGGCCCGAACTTCCAGCCCATGGCGAAGAAGTGCGCTGCAAACACAAGGTGCCCCAGAGTCATCAGCCCGCCGCCAATTGATCGGGCCTTGAGGTAGGGCAAGGTCAGCGCCACCGACTGCATGAACGGAGTCTTCTCATCGAGCATCGCCAGGCCTTGCAGCCAGCCGCCGATACTGAGCCAGATGAAGTAGATCGAGAAGCCGATCAGCACCAGCCAGAAATGCAGCGAGATCAGGCGCGGAAACGGCCATTCCCAGTTCATGACCCGCGGCATGATGAAATAGATCGAGCCGAACATCACCATCGAGAAGAAGCCGTAAAGGCCGAGGTGGGCATGGGCTACGGTGTAGTGCGTGAAGTGCGTTACGGTGTTGACCGAGCGCAGCGCCTCGAGCGAACCCTGTACCGAGGCCGCCGTGTACAGCATCGCGCCCAGCACGACGAATCGAAGCACCGGGGAGTAGATCAACGCTCTGAAGTTACCGAGCACCGTCATGTGCTGATTGACTGCCACGGCGAACACCGGGATCACCATCATCATGCTTTGCACGATCGCGATCGTGATGAGCCACGAGGGTACCGGCCCACCGATCATGTGATGCCCGCCAACCTGGCTGTAGAAGAACGCCAGCGCCCAGAAGCCCAGCAGCGACAGGTTGTAGGAGTGGATCGGCTTGCCGAGCACCTTGGGAATGAAGTAGTAGGCCGCTGCCAGGCCCAGCGGCGTGAACCACAGCCCCAACACGTTGTGGCCAAACCACCAGTTCATCGTAGCCTGCTGAACGCCAAAATGCAGACTTGGCCAGTTGGCGATAACGAACAGGATCGGGAACCAGAGGAATCCGGCTCCGATGTACCAAACCGACACATACAGGTGCTTGACCTTGCGCTGCAGCAGCGTGAGCCACAGCGGGAATCCGACCAGGGCGCCGCCGATCACTAGCAAAATGTCGATCTGCCATGGAAACTCTAGCCACTCGAGCCCGTCGGAGTGCCCCATCCCTATGGCCACGGTGCCGGCAAAAACGCCGGTGGTCCAAAGCGCAGCGCCGACCAGCGCATATTTTGTGCCGACCAGCTCGGTCTTCAATAAACGCGGGATCAGCCACAGCGCCACTCCGATGCCGGCCAGTGAACACCAGCCGTAGGCGACCATGCTCGTGTGCATGGCGCGGACGCGTCCGAAGGTGAGCCAGTCGTACTGCACCCACCAGTCCGGGGCGTGCAGCTTGATCGACGATATCAGGCCGGCGAACGAGGCGAGAACCAGCCACACAACGGCCAGCGTGAGGCACACGCCGACCACCCCCGCGGTTGAATCGTCGGCGCGGATACGGTCAGCGTCGTCGCGAAGGCGGCGCCGGACGGCCAGGCGCTCGCGTGTGGCCGCCAGCATGGCCTTGTCGAAGTAATCGTAGTGCTTCTCGTTCGGATCCATCTCCTGTTGAAGATCGCCATACTGCTGGGCAGTCGCTGCCGGATCTTCAACGATCCCGAACTCATTCTTTGCGAAGATCTCGGTCGCGGCCATCCGGTCGCTTCCGAACAGCCCTTGGGACATCGACCAGATGAAGAAGAACAGGGCGAGGACCGAGAGGACAAATGTCCCCAGCAGTACTCCTACGGTGAAGTCCATCGGATTTTCTCCAAGTGTCGAATCCGGTCACTCGCGGCCGACATCCACTCGTAACCGGCGAGAGGTTGCTGCTCGCATTGACTCCTACAGCAAATCGTTGATCAAAACCAAAATAGTAAACGCGCCCTGCAGCCCGCCAAGCCGACCTGTACGGCAAGTGGGTGACGCTCAAGGTCGCGCCCGCCGGTTGCACCACGACTCGCCGGGACAAGCTCTGGAAGATGCGTCAGGTGCGCCTGATCCAAGGCAGGAACATGGAGCGCATTCTACGCCAATGGCTTGTCGCGGACGACGCGCTGGAATCGAACCGGCGCGATAGCCTTTTGATTGCCGGCCAACCGAATCACGCTAAAATAACTAGTTAGGTCGAAAATTCATGTCGCAAATAAAGGCCCTTTGATGTCTGTACAGGTCGCCGCCCGCTTATCGAATTACCGTCTCAAGCAGTACTTCCAGTTGACGAAGCCCCGGGTGGTCGCGCTTGTCGTTTTTTGCGCAATCATAGGCATGTTCCTGGCTACGCCCGGCATGGTTCCACTGCGGCTGCTTGTTGCGGCAACGGCAGGCATATGGTTCGTGGCGGGGGCGGCGGCGGCCATCAACTGCCTGCTCGAGCAGCGTATCGATATGCTTATGACGCGCACCCGCGGGCGGCCTTTGCCGCAAGGAGAACTGAATTCCCGCCAAACGCTCATTTTTTCCGCCGTACTGGGTGGCGCGGGGTTGTGGATTCTGTATTCCATGGTAAATCCGCTCACCATGTGGCTGACGCTCGGCACGTTTGTTGGCTACGCCGTCGTCTACACCGTACTGCTGAAACCGCTCACGCCTCAGAACATCGTCATCGGCGGGGCTTCGGGGGCAATGCCGCCGGTACTGGGGTGGGCTGCGGTGACGGGAGACGTAGCTCCGGAAGCCCTCCTGTTGTTTCTGATCATATTTGCGTGGACGCCCCCACACTTTTGGGCACTGGCGCTCTACCGCATCGAAGACTATGCCAAGGCCGGACTGCCTATGCTCCCGGTCACGCATGGCCGGAAGTTCACGCTGCTTCAGGTACTCCTTTACACCTTTATTCTGGGGATATGCAGCTTGCTGCCGTTCATCAATGGCATGAGCGGATACATTTATCTGGCAAGTGCGGTGATTCTGGGCGGCATCTTCCTGAACTATGCGGTCAGGCTTTATATTGAATACAGCGACGCTCTCGCGAAACGCACTTTTCGATATTCCATCATCTATCTATCAGCGCTGTTTGCCGCACTCCTTGTCGACCATTACGTTCGCTAGCCTTCGTGCGTCGGCCGTTGCCCTGCTAATCGGCCTGGCGGGTTGCGGCCCCTCCGGACCGTCGTTCAAGAACGCCGATATAACGGGCGCGGATTTCGGCAAGGATTTCCGCCTTACCGACCATGCGGGCAAAGTGCGGACCCTTGCCGATTTCCGGGGTAAAGTCGTGGTGATGTTCTTCGGCTATACGCAGTGCCCGGACGCGTGCCCCACGACCATGCTCGAATTGAAGCAGGTTGTCGAGCAATTGGGCCCTGAAGGCAAGCGCGTTCAGGTTCTGTTTGTGACAATCGATCCAGAGCGCGATACCCCTGAATTGCTCGCGCAGTATGTGCCCGCATTCGATCCGGGATTCGTGGGACTCTATGGAGACGGCGAGACAACGGCGAGAGTTGCTAAGGACTTCAAAATCTTTTACCAGAAGGTACCGGGGTCCAAACCGGGTGTCTACACCATGGACCATACGGCAGGGAGCTTCGTGTTCGATCCTGCCGGGCGTTTGCGCCTGTTCGTGCGCCACGGCGCTGCGGTGAATCTAGCGGCCGACATCTTGACCTTGCTGCAGTCCGCCAGCCTGTAACAATGACGATTCGCTGAAGCAGCGTTTAAATACGCCCAACGTATGGTTACGGGCGGTATCTGTGTGCCGCCGAAATCGTCGCTTCTTCAAGCAATATCGGCCAATGTACCTTTCATTTTTTGCAGTGCCTTGGACTCGATCTGCCGAATTCGTTCTGCCGAAACATTGAATTCGGCTGCAAGGTCATGAAGGGTCGCAGGGTCCTTTTCGCGGAGCCAGCGTGCTTCAATGATGCGTCGGCTGCGTTCATCCAGACGTGACAGTGCCTGCCCCAGGCCTGCTGTGCGCAGTCCTTCGTTCTGCGCTGTTTCCAGCTGTTGCAAAGGCGGGATCCCGCCATCGCGCAAATACGCGATGGGCGCGTACCCGTCTTCGTCGTCGTCGCTCGGTTCAAGTGCGATATCCTGGCCGGACAACCGGGTTTCCATTTCGACGACCTCCTCGGGTTTTACACCGAGCTGAGACGCCATCGACATGACCTCGGCTTGCGTAAGTGATCCGAGTCCGGATTTCATGCTGCGTAGATTAAAGAACAATTTTCTTTGAGCTTTGGTTGTGGCGATTTTGACTAGCCGCCAGTTGCGCAGGATGTATTCGTGCATCTCCGCGCGTATCCAGTGAATCGCGAATGAAACCAGCCTCACCCCACGTTCCGGGTCGAATCGCTTGACCGCTTTCATGAGGCCGATGTTTCCCTCCTGAATCAGATCCGCTTGGGGCAGTCCGTATCCCATGTAACCGCGTGCGATCGATACCACTACACGAAGATGTGACAAGACCAACTGCTGGGCAGCGCCCAGGTCTTCGCGGTCACGGAAGCCACGAGCGAGTTCCGTCTCTTTTTCGGCCGACAGGACCGGAAACCGGTTGACCGACTGAATGTAGCTTTCCAGGCTGCCGACGGCGGACGGTATGGGTAAGTTCAATACACCTGTCATAGCTATTCCTTTCTAGCGGAAGCACACGCGAGAATTGTCGAAGACACCCTTCTGCCCCGATCAATCTCAATTTTGAGCATTTTAGCACTCTCTGGATTAGAGTGCTAATTCGGAAAAAGTTCCGCTTTCGCGCGTCGGCAAACTGCAAATTTACTGTGGGCGAACCATATGTAAGTGTCTGCTCACTGACGTATAGGCGCCAAGCCAGCCAAGAAAGCTGGAAAATGCCAAGACTGCGACGGTTTCATATTGATCCAGGGGGAGGAGCTGATACTCGGAACCGTAAAGAGCAGCGATACCTACCAGATCGCGATTGAAGAGTGCAATGGATAGATAAACCACTGCCAATGCAGCTGCTCCCCCAAGCAAACCCTGCATGGCCCCGAAATAGAACAACGGTCTTTGGATATAGCTGTCAGTCGCACCGATCAGCTTGCTGACTTCGATTTCGTCACGCTGGGTAAGAATCTGGAGGCGAATGGTGTTAAAGACCACCGCAATCAAGGCGAACCCGAGTACCGATCCCAGCATCAGAACGGCGGTCTGGCCCAGACGCAAGAGCGAGTCCAATCGACGTACCCAGACCGAATCCGCCTGGATATGCGCCACCTGCGGGATTTGAATGAATTGAGCTTCAAGTCGGCCGGTCAGCTCAGGATCGTGGGTCGTCAACGTGACGATAAATGCGTCAGGGAGGGGATTGTCGCGAAGCGTGGCGACGACTTCGGCCATACCCGGCGCATTTCTAAGTGACGCTAAAGCAGCATCCTTCGGTACAAACCGAACGGTCTTTACCCCGGAAGTCCGTTTCAACCTGGATTCGACCTCTGCAAATTGCGCCTTGGCGGTGCTTGCGGCCAGGAAGACGCTGATTTCAGCATCCGTGCTGACGGTTGTCACGAACGCCTTCACGTTCGAAAGAATGGCATAGCTGCCCAGAGGGAGCGCGAGCGCCACCCCGATCACCGCGATATTCATCAGGGTCGCGAGCGGGTTCCGCGCAAGCCGGACTATCGCGTGGATAGCACTGAACCGATGATGCCTCAGCCACGCGATCATGCCGGCTCTTCAATGGCCTCATTGATCAGCCGGCCATGATCGAGGTGAAACACACGCGGTTGCCAGGTTTCCATCAATTGCTGGTCGTGGGTCGCAATCAGCACCGTAGCGCCCACCTGGTTAAAAGAGTGAATCATCTCCATGATCGCCTGGGCATATCCGGCATCCAGGCTGGCAGTCGGTTCATCGGCGAGTAGGATGGCGGGCCGATTGACGATCGCCCGGGCGATGCACAGCCGTTGCTGCTCGCCGCCTGAGAGGGTGATTGGACGGGCTTTCTCGCGATCCAGCAGTCCCACCTTGTCCAGCGCCGCGCGAGCACGCCGTGCCGCGTCTCGCTCAGGGTGCCCGGTAATGGTGAGCGGTAGCGTGACATTCTCAATGACGCTGCGGTCGAAGAGCAGCTTGCGATCCTGAAATACCAGACCCAGATGGCGTCTCAGGTAAGGGATGGCCTGATCACGCATCGCTGACACATTTTGTCCGTTCACCAGCACCGTGCCTTCGCTGGCACGCTCGATGGCGGCAATCAGCTTCAGCAGGGTTGACTTGCCTGCGCCGGAGTGCCCCGTGAGGAAAACCATTTCACCCCGCGAGATGCTGAAACTCAAGTCACGCAGGGCTTCGAAACCTCCAGGATATCGTTTCGATACGTGACTGAAACTGACAATAGGGGCACTCAACTTGCGCTCAGTCAAGTAAAGCGACGGCGAATTCACGCGCGCGGAACGGCTGAAGGTCGTCAATTCCTTCGCCAACCCCGATAAATCGTACTGGTATCGCAACTCCCCCTGAAAATTCGCCCAACGCGGGGGTCGAGCCGGACCGAACCGGGATTATATTGGACCGCGCGAGCGCTATCGCAGCCAGTATGCCGCCCTTTGCGGTGCCATCCAGCTTCGTGACGATCAAACCCGTCAGTCCGAGCGCCTTGTCGAACGCAATAACTTGGCTGAGCGCGTTTTGTCCGGTATTGGCATCTATCACCAGCCAGACTTCCTGGGGTGCGCCAATCCTGGCTTTGCCGATAACACGCTTGATTTTCGACACCTCTTCCATGAGGTGCAGCTGCGTAGGTAATCTCCCCGCCGTATCGGCTATCACTATGTCTGTCCCCCGGGCGCCAGCGGACTGGATGGCGTCGTAAATCACTGCGCCCGGGTCGGCGCCGGTTTGGGAGATCACTGAAACATTGTTTCTCGCGCCCCACTCGGCGAGCTGTTCGCGCGCTGCGGCCCGGAAGGTATCGCCTGCTGCGAGAACTACAGAGTGCCCGGACGCCTGCAAATTCTTCGCCAGCTTGCCAATGGACGTCGTTTTACCGGCACCGTTTACCCCGGCCAGCATGATGACGGTCGGTCGCTCTGGCCCGAGAAAAAAAGGTTTTTCGAGCGGGGCCAGCAATTCCGCGAGCAAATCCCGAAGTTCGGCCTTCAGCTGTTCCGCAGATTCGAGCTTTTTCCGTCTCGCACGCTCTCGCAGGCGTTCCAGAAGCCAGGTGGTCGCTGAAACACCCGCATCGCTGGATAGCAGGGCAGTTTCGAGTTCCTCGAACAGCGCCTCATCGATATTCCTCGCGCCCAGTATTGCGCCGAGTTGCGAACCGGTTTTCCTCAGCCCGTGGCGAAGCCGGTCAAGCCACCCGGGTTTGGGAGACTTTTGCTCCACGACCGCGTGGGGTCCCCGCGTCAGCGCGGGCAACTCCGGTTCGAACGTGCCCGGTTCGGCGATATCCTTATTGTCCCGTTTGAAAAAACCAAGCATTCGACGTTGCGTGCACCAAAGTAAAATACCAGACGAATTTTATCAGCTTAAGCGACGATGCCCACCGTTTCTCCCTCGCTACTACTGTGCGTTTTGGCATTTTTCGCACCGTTGACCGCGGCCAATACCCTGGAACATCGGTTCGCCAACGGACTCAAGTTGATTGTAAAGGAAGACCGGCGCGCGCCTACAGTCGTGCAGCAGATGTGGTACCGGACGGGCAGCATGGATGAGCGTAGTGGCACCACCGGTGTGGCCCACGTGCTCGAGCACATGATGTTCAAGGGCACGTCGCGGTTCGGTCCCGGTGAATTTTCGCGGCGAATATCCAGTGTCGGCGGACGCGAAAACGCATTTACCGGACGCGACTACACCGTCTACTTCCAGCAGGTACAACGTGATTCTCTTGCGTTGGCAATGGAACTAGAAGCCGACCGAATGACAAATCTCGTGATCCGGCCGGGAGATTTCACCAACGAAATCCAGGTGGTGATGGAAGAACGGCGGCTGCGTACCGAGGACCGGCCGCGTTCGCTCGTTTTCGAGGCAATGATGGCGGCCGCCTACACCGCTCATCCATATCGTTGGCCCATCATCGGCTGGATGGAGGACCTCGCGGCCATGAAGTACGGTGACGCGGAAGCCTGGTACAGGCAATGGTACGCGCCGGAAAACGCGGTTCTCATCATTGTCGGCGATGTGAATGCGAAGTCTGTGGTCCGGCTGGCGCAACGGTACTACGGAACGATCAAGCGACGCGCGCTTTCCGTCAGGCGTCCGCAGTCTGAAGCGACACAGCGCGGCATCCGCCGCGTGGCGATCAAGGCGCCTGCTGATGCGGCGTACCTGATACTCGGCTTCAAGGCACCCGTATCGCGTGACCTTCAGCGCGATTGGGAGCCTGCAGCGCTGGAAGTGCTTGCTGGTGTGCTTTCCGGAAACGATTCGGCACGGCTCAACCAGTCGCTGGTACGCGATAGCCGTGTGGCGACTGACGCAAGTGCAGGCTACGATCAATTGGCACGAGGCCCCGGAATGTTCTACTTGCACGGTACGGTGGCGCCGGGCCGCGCGACCGTTGAACTTGAAACCGGATTTCGCGAAGCGGTTTCACGCATCGTCGCGGAGGGTGTGACCGCAAAGGAACTTGAACGGGTCAAGAGACAACTTGCTGCCGGGGAGATCTACAAGCGCGACTCCATATTCGCCCAGGCGATGCAAATCGGATTGCTCGAGAATGCCGGGTTTTCGCATCGCGATATCGACACCATGCTGATCAAACTGAATGAGGTAACGGCTGAACAGGTTCGCGCTGTCGCGCGAAAGTACCTTGTGGACGATGGACTTACGGTTGCTGTCCTCGATCCGCAACCGCTCGATGCCCGCCCGCCACGGGCTGGCGCGCCGGCTGTGAGGCACTGATGCCCATGCTGGGTCAATCAGCGAACAGCGCATTCAACGGAATGCACCAGATGTTCACCGCGATCGCGTTTGGGATAGGGATCGCCGCAGCTTCCGTAACGCAGGCCGCACCCGCGATCGAGCACTGGACGGCGGCAAGCGGTGCGCGGGTGTACTTCATCGAATCACGTGGATTACCCATTCTTGATGTATCGATAGAATTCCCCGCAGGCAGCGCACGGGACAGAAGGGAGCAGGCCGGATTGGCGCAACTGACGCTGGCGCTTCTTCCTGCCGGTACCGCAGACATACCGGAGTCGGAACTCTCGGCACAGTTTGCGGACGCGGGCGCGCAGATTGGCAGGAGTTTCGACCGTGACCGTTCCGGGTTAACTCTGCGCACACTGTCCTCGCATGCCGAACGGGAAAAGAATCTGCAACTGTTCGCCCGGATGCTGCAGCAGCCGGTATTTCCGCGGGCGGCGGTCGAACGAGAAAGAATCAGGATGATGGCGTCGGTGCGCGACAGTCTGACAAGGCCCGATAGCCTGGCGGAGCGGAGATTTTATGCTGCAGCCTACGCGAACCACCCCTACGGCAACCTTTCCACGGAGGATTCGCTGAAAGAGATTGACCGCGCCGCCGTGGAGCGCTTCTATCAAGATCATTATGCGGCGGGCCAGGCTGCCGTCGCGATCGTCGGTGATGTCTCCCGTGCAGAGGCGGCCGGTATCGCGGAACAACTTACCGCAGACCTGCCGCGCCATGCTGCCGGTACTGTGATAGCACCGTTGACCCCCGCCAACGCCGCTGTGTCATTCGCCGTTGCACATCCGGCAGCTCAGAGCCACGTTCTCATTGGCATTCCCGCTCTTTCCCGCATCGATCCCGAATACTTTCCGCTTGTCGTGGGTAATCATGTTCTGGGTGGCGGAGGCTTTGTATCGCGCCTTTATCGCGAAGTGCGCGAACGGCGCGGTTACGCGTACAGCGTCTACAGTTATTTTCTGCCACTGGGGGCACCAGGGCCTTTCCTTCTCGGGCTGCAAACCCGTAAGGCCGAGTCAAGGCTGGCCATTGCGCGAGCCCGCGAAGTGCTGGAAGAATTCGTCGCGAAGGGACCTACGGAGGCCGAGTTGAATGTAGCCAGGAAAAGCCTGTCCGGTGGATTCCCTTTGCGCATCGACTCCAACAGGAAACTGCTCGACCAGCTGGCTGTCATCGGGTTCTATCGCCTGCCCGTTACATGGCTGGAGGACTACTCGGGCCACATCAAACGCGTGTCGACAGCCGACGTACGGCGAGCCTTTAAGCGCATTGACCTGTCGAAGCTCGTGACAGTGATCGTCGGTGCCCCAGAGTAAGCTCAATCGGCTGCGCATCATCGGCGGAAATTGGCGTAGCCGAATCGTGCGATTTCCAGACACCCCCGGCCTGCGCCCTACGCCGGACAGGGTTCGCCAGACACTCTTCGACTGGCTGGGTCAGGATCTTAGCGGGCTGCGTTGTCTGGACCTGTTCGCTGGCAGCGGGGCACTTGGATTCGAAGCGCTTTCGCGCGGCGCGCGCGATGTCGTGATGGTCGAGCGCGACCGCGGCGCATGCAGAGCGTTGCGGGAAAACGCAGCGCGGCTCGGGGCGATCAACCTGCTTGTGATAAGCGGCGATGCGCTAGAATTCATCCGCACCGCTCAAAATGGCGCGCCGGGCGCGTTCGATGTTGTCTTCCTGGACGCGCCGTTTGGTCAGGATCTGGGGCGTCAGGCGCTGGAACGAATCGCCGGAAGGCTTAGGTTGCACGGCTGTGTTTATTTCGAATGCGAGGCGAAATTTGATGGCGATGCAACATGGCGCGTGATGAAGTGCGGGCGGGCGGGCCAGGTTTTTTATCACCTTTTGGAACGGCGGCAAGATGATCAAGGCAGTGTATCCGGGAACGTTTGACCCGCTCACCCGAGGACATGAAGATCTGGTGCGCCGGGCATCGATGTTATTTGACAGGGTGGTGGTCGCGGTGGCCGACAGCCGGGTGAAGCGTCCGTTCTTTGATCTTGAAGAACGTGTTGCCCTTGCGACAGCGGTTCTTGCGCCTTATCCCAATGTCAGTGTGCACGGCTTCTCCGGTCTCCTGCGCGACCTGGTGCGCGAACACCAGGCTCGCGTCATCTTGCGCGGTCTGCGCGCCGTATCCGATTTCGAATACGAATTTCAGATGGCGGGAATGAATAGAAGCCTCATTCCCGAGGTCGAAACGCTATTTCTCACCCCGGCGGAGCAGTACATGTTCATTTCGGCAACGATTGTCAGGGAGATAGCAGTTCTGGGTGGAGACGTCGGCAAGTTCGTTCATCCGCATGTCGAACAGCAGATGGTAGCCAGGGTCCGACAGCAACGGGACTGAAACCTTCAACCGGGATTCGTCGATCTGCACAGGGAGAATGCAACGAAATGGCGCTGATGATCACCGATCAGTGTATCAATTGCGATGTCTGCGAGCCAGTGTGCCCTAACGGAGCCATTGCGCAGGGCGTCGAGATTTACGTTATAGCCCCGGCCTTGTGCACCGAATGCGTGGGTCATTTCGAAGTGCCCCAGTGCGTCGAAATCTGCCCGGTGAACTGTATACCGCTTAACCCGGACTTTCGGGAGTCGCGGCAGCAACTTCAAGCAAAGTACGCACGGCTGACGGCGGCCAGCACAGCCTGAGTACGCAGACGGTCTGCTTGGCTACGCGACTTTCAGCGTTTTTGGCACCCTGGACAGAAAAAGGTCGAACGTTGTCCTGTCCGGACGGACTTGACAGTCGTTCCGCACGCGCGGCACGGCAGATCCGCACGGCCGTAGACAAAATACTGCTGTTGAAAATAACCTGAACTGCCGTCTGAATGCACGAAGTCGCGCAGGCTGCTGCCGCCTGCTGCGAGCGCGTCTCGAAGCGTATTGCGCACCGCATCGACCAGCGCAGCACAGCGTTTGCGGGAGAGCCGGTTGGCCCGCATCCGTGGGTGGATGTGGGCGCGGAACAGGCTTTCATTGGCATAAATATTCCCGACGCCTACGACTACAGTGTGGTTCATCAACAACTGCTTTATGCCGATCTCGCGCGATCGCGTCGCCGAGTGGAGGAAGGCACCCGTAAAGTCTGGCGATAGCGGCTCAACGCCGAGGATTGAGAGGAGCGGGTGAGTATCCGGCGCCCCTTCGTGCCACAGAACGGCACCGAAGCGCCGGGGATCGCGCAACCGCAGCGCATAGCGCCCGAATTGCAGATCCACATGATCGTGTTTCTCGGGTTTAAGGTCGGATTGGATGACGCGCAGGCTGCCGGACATGCCCAGGTGCAGGATCAGCCAACCCGTGCCGAAGCCGACCAGGATGTATTTCCCCCTGCGAAGTACTTGTGTCGCGCGTTTCCCCGTAATCCTGGCAGCAAGATCCTGCGGCACGAGCCAGCGCAACCGCCGCTCCCGTACGATCGCTCCCGTCAGAACGTTATTGCTGATGAATGGTTCGATGCCGCGGCGGGTAATTTCTACTTCGGGAAGTTCCGGCATTCTGGCTTGCCATCTTTCTTGTCGTGTACGGGAAATATACTAAACTGTCAGCCCTCCGTCTTGGCTGTCGAAAATGAACCCCTGCGCGCGCGCCATCGTATTGCCATCATCCCTTTTTCTTGCGGATTCCCGGAGAGTCAGGCTGTCACGTCTGGTGGGCTTGCTCATGTTGCTCGGGATCGTGGCAGGCTGCGCGCAGCCGATGGTCACGCGGCAGGACGCGGGGGAATCCGTGCAAATACAACAGGTGCCGGTTAGCGCTGGGGAATCTGACAAGCGTGAAGAAGCGCCGGCGTCACGGGTTGCCGATCCCGCCCCGGACCTTCCGAAAAATGAACTCACGGAGAACATTGTCTACGAGTTCCTGCTCGCCGAAATTGCGCAGCAGCGCGGCAATCCGGGCATTTCCGCGCAGGCGTATTTGGATCTCGCAAAGCGAACCCGTGACCCACGTATCGCCAGACGGGCCACCGAGGTGTCGGTATTGGCCCGGATGGCCAGTTCGGCCGTCGACGCAGCAAAGATATGGCACGAGGTCGACCCGAAATCTTCGCGCGCGCTCCAGACCCTGTCCGGGCTGCTGGTCAGTTTCGACCGCCTCGATGAAGCGCGTCCTTATCTGGAAAAACTGATCGGCTCGGGCGCCATGGACCCCGGCGACGCGTTCATGCAGCTTAATCGGACATTGGCGAATTCAAAGGACAAAGATGGCGCCTTGCGACTGGTGCAACAACTGGCGGAAAGTTTCCCAAAACTGCCGCAAGCGCATTTTGCCGTAGGCCAGGCGGCCGCAAGCGCCAATCGCGAGGACCTGGCGCTGTCGTCGCTGAGCAAGTCCGCGGAGTTGCGCCCCCAATGGGAAGCGCCGCCACTGTTGCAGGCGCAAATTCTTCAGCGCGGGAAACGCAACTCAGATGCACTAAAGGTGCTGTCGGAATATCTGGCGAAATATCCTAAGTCGCGCGAAGTGCGGGTCAGTTATGCCCGAGCGCTCGTCGCGGAGAAGCGGTACGTCGATGCGCGCGGCGAGTTTCAGCGCTTGGTTACCGACTTTCCCGAGAACCCCGAAGTGGTGCTGGCCGTCGGTCTGCTTGCAATGCAGCTCAACGATTACGCCGAGGCGGAGGTGAACCTGAAAAGGCTGCTGAGCCTCGATTATCCGGATCGCGACAGCATCCGCCTGTATCTGGGGCAGATCGCCGAAGAGCGCAAGCTCCTGCCCGAAGCCCTGCGCTGGTATGGCGAGATCGTCCGAGGGGACCACTATATCAGCGCCCAGATGCGTTATGCACAAGTGCTTGCAAGACAGAACAAGCTCGACGACGCGCGTGCCCATTTGCGTAATATCAACACAACCACTGTGCAGCAGAAAACGCAGTTGCTGCTCGCCGAAGCGGGGCTGTTGCGCGATGCCGGACAGTCGAAGACTGCATTCGATCTGCTTGACGGCGCGCTTGGCGCGGAGCCGAACAACCCCGATCTGCTCTACGATCACGCCATGCTGGCGGAGAAAACGGATCGCCTGGACACGTTGGAGTCCAGTCTTCGCAAATTGATCCAGTTGCGCCCCGAGCACGCACACGCCTACAACGCCTTGGGGTATTCCCTGGCTGATCGGAATATCCGGTTGCCGGAGGCACGCGGACTGATCGAAAAGGCGCTCGCGCTTGCGCCGAATGACGCATTCATCATCGACAGTATGGGTTGGGTAATGTATCGCCTGGGGGAGGTTGAATCGGCGCTGACCCACCTGCAGCGCGCCTACACCGAGCGACAGGATTCGGAGATCGCATCGCACCTTGTGGAAGTCTTGTGGGTCGCGGGCAGACGCGACGAAGCGCAGAAAGTGTGGAGCGACGCGCTTCAAAAATATCCTGACAACGAAGCGCTGATCAATACCATGAAGCGGATGCGGCGCTAACCGGACATCGATCAATCCATCGTGCTTCGTCATGGCCTCGTCGCCGCCGCAGCCGTCTGTCTTTGGGGTTGCGCGTCGTTGCACGAATCACTGGTGCCGTTGCGGGGAGAGGATGCCTTCGAAGCAAGCGGACGCGTAGCGGTCAGGGCGGGCAAAGAGGGGTCGACAGGGCGATTCTCGTGGCGCCACGATGCGCTCAGCGACGAACTGTTGATAACCTCTCCGTTCGGCCAGGGCGTGGCGCGCATCAATCGGCGGGACGGTCGGGTCCTGCTGGTCACCGCTGATTCAAAAGAGTACGTGGCGCCCGACGCGGAGAGCCTTACCGAGAAGGTTCTCGGCTGGCGTCTGCCGCTTGCGGGATTACCCGACTGGATTCGCGGGCGCGTCAGCGCCGCCAGACCCGCAGAGACAAGGCGAGACGAGCGGGGTCGCGTCGTTGAATTGGCGCAGGACGATTGGCGCGTCGAATTCCAGGAGTTTGAAGGTGCGCTGCCTTCTCGGATACGACTGGCGCGCGGGGATCTTGAGATACGGTTGGTTATAGAGCGCTGGACGCACGCCGGACCAGACACCTCGAGGGTCGACGCGAAGTGAACGAATGGCAAAAAACCTGGCCGGCGCCGGCGAAGCTCAATCTTTTCCTTCATGTCATTGGTCGACGTGATGACGGCTACCACCTCATCCAAACCGTGTTTCGCCTGATCGGGTGCTACGACTTGCTGCGATTCGCGCCCTCTGCGACGATCGAACTCGGACAGCCGCTACCGGGCGTAAGGGAAGAGGATGAATTGTGCGTTCGGGCGGCTCATTTGCTGCAAGGTCAGACCCGTTGCCGGAAAGGCGTCACAGTCTTTCTGGACAAGCGGATCCCCATCGGCGGCGGAATGGGCGGCGGAAGTTCTGACGCGGCAACAACGCTTTGGGCGTTAAATCGTCTTTGGGATCTGCGTCTGCCTCGTGAACGCCTGGCTGCATTGGGGTTGCGGCTGGGTGCCGACGTGCCGTTCTTTCTTTTCGGCCGGAACGCGTTTGCCGAAGGGGTAGGAGAGGTATTGGCGCAGATTGAACTGCCAGCCGCCTGGTACGTAGTGCTGGTGCCGCCAGTTGCTGTACCTACAGCTCGAATGTTTGCTGACCCTGGATTGACACGAGATACAAAAAGCATCAAAATATCAGGCTTTTCCATAGGCCTTGGGCACAATGATCTTGAGCCGGTGGCGTGCCGGCACTTTCCTGAAGTCCGAACGTACCTGACTTGGCTTTCGCAGTTCGGAACGGCGCGGATGAGTGGATCAGGGGCCTGTGTATTCGCTGAGTTTGGATCCGAAGCAGCGGCGCGCTCGGTAGTTTCCAGATTGCCGGACGCGATGCGGGGGTTTGTTGCGCCTTCCCTGGACCGGCATCCGTTGACTGGCGGCACAGAATAGGTTTTCGCTTGGGGAGTCGCCAAGCTGGTTAAGGCACCGGATTTTGATTCCGGCATGCGAAGGTTCGAATCCTTCCTCCCCAGCCAGCTCTTGCCGGCGTGGAAAGTGGTAATGGCGTCCTGGAGGCAACGGGCGCGGAATTTGGGCACGGGTGAAGTTCGTGCAACGGGCCTCCCCGTCCGCAATTCATCGGGCATACAGACAGCAGTAAAGGTTTTGGGGCTGAGACCATGGCGTACGAAAGCCTGATGGTATTCACGGGCAGCGCGAATCCGCTGCTGGCGCATGCTGTGGTCAGGCGCCTGAATATTCCGATCGGGCATAGCACGGTCAGCAAGTTCTCCGACGGCGAGATCATGGTTGAGTTGCTGGAAAACGTGCGCGGCAAGGATTGTTTCGTGTTGCAGTCCACATGCGCGCCGACCAATGACAGCCTGATGGAAGTGCTGCTCATGGTTGATGCCTTGAAACGCGCTTCGGCGGCACGCGTGACGGCCGCGATACCGTATTTCGGCTATGCGCGACAGGACCGGCGCCCGCGTTCGGCGCGCGTCGCGATTTCTGCAAAAGTCGTGGCGAACATGCTCCAAGCTGCGGGCGTGGACAGGGTGCTGACGATGGACCTGCATGCGGACCAGATTCAGGGTTTTTTCGACGTGCCGGTTGATAATATTTACGCAACGCCAGTGCTGCTTGGCGACGTGTGGAAGCACAGCTACGAGAATTTGCTGGTGGTATCGCCTGACGTTGGCGGTGTGGTGCGGGCTCGGGCCATCGCGAAGCGTCTCGAGGCCGATCTCGCGATAATCGACAAGCGTCGACCTCGCGCGAACATGTCCGAGGTTATGAACATAATCGGCGAAAAGGTAAGCGGTCGCGCCTGCGTGATCATGGACGACATCGTCGACACCGCCGGGACGCTGACGAAGGCCGCGCAGGCCCTCAAGGATGAGGGCGCGTCGCGGGTGGTTGCGTATTGCACGCATCCGGTGCTTTCGGGAAATGCGATCGAACGCATAGTCGGGCCGTCGCTCGACGAGTTGGTAGTGACGGACAGCATCCCGTTGTCCCGCGAGGCGCAGGGATGCGGCAAGATCCGCGTATTGTCGGTGGCCGGACTGCTTGCCGAAACGATTTTGCGTATCAGCAACGAAGATTCAGTCAGTTCACTTTTCATGGAGTAGAGCGGCGGTCCCTGGTCGCACGGGCCGTCAATGGGATATCGGTCGGGAAGCAAGTATTCCCGGGAGGCTGTTCCCAATTTAATCAACCCGGCCCGCGAGGTGCCGGTTCATATCGGAGATCGTCATGGCAATAGAAGTCGTCGCGCAAACGCGCAAACTGCAGGGAACGGGTGCGAGCCGCCGCCTGCGCCGGAGCGGAACAGTTCCCGGCATCCTGTACGGGGGCAGGAAGCCGGCGGTCACCATCGAGCTCGACCACAATTCCCTGTATCACCAGCTGCGTAACGAGAAATTTCACGCGTCGATCCTGACCCTGGACCTCGAAGGCACAAAGGAGCAGGTGCTGCTGCGGGCAGTAAATATGCACCCGTTCAAAGTGCAGGTACAGCATATCGATTTCCAGCGGATTTCCGCAGACGAAAAGATTCACATGAAGGTTCCGCTGCATTTTGTCAACGCAGACGTTTCGCCGGCGGTGAAGCAGTCTTCCGGCCTGGTCAGCCACATCCTGAACGAACTCAACATACGTTGTTTGCCCGCGGATCTTCCGGAATTCATCGAGGTGGACCTGTCCGGCCTCACCATCGGCCATTCGATTCACCTGAGGGATATAGCGATGCCAAGAGGTGTCGAGCCAATCCTGCGTGGTTCTGAAAACCCGCCGGTTGCCACCGCGCAGATTCCGCGCGCGGCAATCGAGGAAGAAACCGCCGCTGCAGCTGCCGCAGCGGAAAGTGCGCCCGCAGCCGCGGATGTGCCGGCGGCGAAACAGAAAGAGCCGGTTGCTGCTGCCAAGGACGATAAAGGCGGTAAGGACAAGAAGTAACGCCAGGAACACATTCATCCAGTTCACGGGCGGGGTAATCCCCCGCCCTTTTTTTGCATATGCCGATCCGACTCATTGCCGGCCTGGGAAATCCGGGCAAAAGACACGAACGCGACCGTCACAATGTCGGTTTCTGGTTACTCTCGCGCTTCGCGGCTGAGCGCGGGATTGAACTGAAAACGGTGGCGAGATATCAGGGACTTGTTGGAAAGCTGGCAAGCGACGGCGGTGAAATCTGGCTGGTCGAGCCACAGACCTACATGAATCTTTCCGGACGGTCGGTCGGTGCGCTCGCCCGCTTCTACAAGATCTTCCCGGCGGATTGTCTTGTCGTGCATGATGAACTCGACTTTCCGCCAGGTGTCGCGAAGCTGAAGCAAGGTGGTGGCGCCGGTGGCCACAATGGCCTGAAGGATATTGCCGAGCAGTTGGGTAGCCAGGATTTCTGGCGCCTTCGTATCGGCATCGGCCATCCGGGCGATCGCGATCGCGTGGCCGACTACGTACTTGCGCCTCCCTCACCTTCCGATCGGGCCCTGATCGATACAGCTATAGACCGGTCATTGGACATCGCGACGCTCATCATCGCGGGAGACATGGCGGGTTCGATGCTCAAATTACATACGAAAGCCTGAACCATGTCAGTGAAATGCGGGATCGTCGGATTGCCGAACGTGGGCAAGTCCACGCTATTCAATGCACTTACCAAAGCCGGCATCGCGGCGGAAAATTATCCGTTCTGCACCATCGAACCGAACATCGGAATCGTCGAGGTACCCGATCCACGGCTCGACGCCCTGTCGGGCATTGTAAAACCGCAGAAGGTCATTCCTGCGGCGGTCGAGTTCGTCGATATCGCCGGACTGGTCGCAGGTGCATCAAAGGGCGAGGGTCTGGGCAACAAATTTCTCGCCAACATTCGCGAAACCGATGCCATCGCCCATGTCGTGCGCTGCTTCGAGGATGCCAACGTAGTGCATGTGGCGGGCAAGGTCGATCCTGTGTCCGATATCGAGACTATCAACACCGAACTCGCTCTCGCCGACCTCGCCACTGTGGAGAAACAGCTTTCCAAGAACGTGAAACTCGCCAAGACCGGCGGTGACAAGGAGGCGGCGCGCTTGGTCGCGGTACTGGAAAAAGTGCAGGCAGTGCTGGACCAGGGCAAGCCGGCCCGCACGCTGGACTTGGCGAAAGAGGAGCTGGCGGTGCTGAAACCGTTATTCCTCCTGACCATGAAGCCCACCATGTTTGTGGCGAATGTCAGCGAGCATGGTTTCGAAAATAACCCCTTGCTGGCGAGCGTCGAAGCGTATGCCAAGCGGGAAGGAGCGCCTGTGGTGGCGATCAGCGCGGCTCTGGAGGCGCAGATTGCGGATCTTTCCGACGAGGACAAACAACTCTTTCTCGAGGACATGGGGATGGAAGAACCGGGGCTTGCCCGGGTTATCCGGGCCGGCTACGCACTGCTCGGGCTGCAGACCTATTTCACCGCGGGAGTAAAGGAAGTACGTGCCTGGACCATCCCGATCGGCGCCACGGCGCCGCAGGCTGCCGGTGTAATACACACCGATTTCGAACACGGCTTCATCCGTGCCGAAGTGACCTCATATGACGACTTCGTGGCCTACAAGGGCGAGCAGGGCGCCAGAGAAAAAGGAAAACTGCAGAAGGAAGGCAAGGAATACATCGTGAAGGACGGCGATGTCATGCACTTTCTATTTAACGTCTGAATCGCTGTATGCACCCGCTGCCAGGCACCCATTGCCCAAGAGGCGAAAATCCCACAGCGGGTGCGGTTACGTAGAAAGCGACTTCCAAAGGGACGTGGACGATCCTGCGGTTTTCGGCACTTCCAAACCGTGGCCGCAGCGCGACGAGAGTGATGCGGGCGGCTTGAAGATTGGCGAATCTATTTTTTCCCCAGAGGCAGCATCGCCCTTACCATGTCTATCATCGGCAGGGAGTAATCGTAGCTGGCAATGACTGCACCCGATTCCAGGGCAATGGCTTTTACCGTCACGTAAGCATAATTGCTGGCGTCTGCGTAAGTGCCGACCACCACCGTATTCACTTTGTGTGTCGCGGAAATGTCGCGCATTTCCCTTGACAATAGAAATTCGCCTTGCGTGGCGGCGGAAACATAAACGGTATCGCGGAGTTTTACTTCGATGACCTGGAACCCGGCCTGCACAAGTCGCGAACCAATTTGTTCGGAAAGAGTCCTGCCGAACCGGGAGGACTCAACGAGATTGTCGATGTTCGAAAACGTGGCAACGATTATTGGCCCTGTGTGGTTGTTGGCCCGCAAATTCTTTGCCAGTTGATCCGCAGCGTTATAGTTCGTGGCAATGAAGAGGCTGTTTTTCGTTGAAACATCGAAAGTCGGTCCGCTGACGCAGGCCGAAACCGACAATGCAAGAAGGGCGGCAGCCAGTTTCATTTGGTGTCCCCGGTAACGCGAATGTCCTTGAGTCTGGGCGCGGTCGCTTCGGTCTTCGGCAGGAATAGCGCCGTGTCCGATTCTTGTATGTAGTAGATATCAGTACGGCGGGTAACGAATCGCGAGCCGTCACTAATGGATGTGGTCATTATGATCTCCGTCTTGGGCGTCGGCCCGCCGTAGATCGTCATGGCTGCATCGGCGGCGCCGGCCAATCCGAGGAACGTCGCGCCCCGTTCAACCGGATTTCCGTTGAGGGCCACGCCTCTCAAAACGAGAATGCCCAGGCCGAGCGCCGTCAGCGTCCCGGGACGGTAGGCAATCCGGTCGCTCTTGTGTGCCACAACTTGTGTCTCAAAGCCGACGGAAACGGCGTTTGCCGGGTTGGTCGCGACGAGCAGGCCCTTCTCCACAAGTTGGGTAACCAGAAGACTTTGGAATGCACGATTGAAATCTGTTCGTTCAGCAGCGTCGGGTACGTAAACAGCCTTGATTCCGGCGATTGCCACCGTGGTCCTGATCTGTTCCGCTGCATCGGCAGCCAGTAGATTCCAATGATGGGACGCACGTAGTTCTTTTTGGTAGGTGAGCGCGTGTTTCTCCGGAATGGGAACCTGCGACTGCATCGCGCAGCCTGATAGGAATGCAACCATAACCGCGAGCGCTATTCGCATCTTCTTCTCCCCAATTGCCTGATTTTGCAGTCTCGAGAGGCGCTGAAATTCAGTCGCCAACACGTCCGATGCCAAAATCGTAAAAGCTTTTCCGTCTTTCCAAGTTTTTCGCATCAAGGTGGCGAGACTATTTGAGGCAGTTCATGCGGGATTGGCCGGACATTCTTACACCGGAACATGCGGGGGTCCGATGGCGATAGCGGGACAAGACGGGCGCAATGCAACCACCTTGCGGAGCCGCTGACCTCGAGGTCAGCGGCAACAAGGCCGTGTCCGGATGAGATCGAAGCGAATAGCGCGGTCTCTTGCAGAAAACGAGGCCTTCCTTGTACTGAACAAACCACTCGCCGGGGCGAAAGGTCTGACGCGCAAAATTGTAAACGGGGTTCCGCACTGCAGGCAATAGCCGAACGTTTTCAAAGTTACAAGACTGGATGTGGTCTGACAAAACGGCGCGTTGACTGCCGCGTCGCGCCGTGTCCTGATACATAGCAAAGACCGATGCCCGATTTTGAACGGGTACGTTTCCTCGGAGCTCGAGTTATGACCGATGTCGGTCACGAGACCCACCCACTTGCCGCTATTCGGCCCAAACTGCGCGATCTTGGACCTCGGGCGAATGAAATTTCGACATCACAGCGTGGTCCGCGCAGGGAAGGCAATACCAGATGGGGTTGCCGTATTCAGGTCCTTGGCCGGGCTGCCGGGGTGCCCGGTGGATGTGCCGCAAGCACCATATGCTTGGTGACCGCAAGCCATTCCTCGTTCGACTGCATCGCGATTGTTGGCACATCGAGTTGCGCCCAACTGTACTGACCTTCAAATGCCAGATTACCCGCATGCTTTTCCAGAAATCGCTCCCTGTAAAAACGCCATTCGTCGCCAAAGTCCCCGACGGACCGGTGGACGAGCACTTGATCACGGCCGATGCCGCAACGAAATCCCCGAAGATGGGCGCAAAAGGTGAAGTCGATGTCGTACAAATGCCAGCCGTCGAAATTCTTCTCGTCAAAGGGTAAATCGAGCGCCACATTGCGCCGTGCTGCCAGAAAGATGCCATCCATGACTTGCAATTGTTCGCCGATGGGTCCTTGAAGGCCAAAAAAATTGGCCGTATTGCCTTCGCCGGAGACGGACGGCATGCCGATTTGTCCCCGCAGGTGCGGCCAACCGCCCCCGATCCAGGTTGCGCCTGCCAGGCAAGTCGCACCAACTATGCCCAGCAGATCCTGCTTCTCCATGGCGGCGAGCAGCCGCGCTGCAAAGTCCGGGGTCACGATTTCCACATCGTCGTGCGAGAAAATCAGCAGCTCGCCGCGACTCGCTCTGACACCGCGGTTATAGCCCTCGCATAGTGATTTCGCGTCATGAATTCCTATGATTTCGTGTGGGACGGCACTCAGCAACTCGCGATACCGGTCCGAGGACTTTGCATAGTTATCCTCATCGACGCTGCATATGATGACCGATATACGCGGTGGGTCGGCTGGCAGTGGTGGCACGGGCAAGTAGCTGTTGTCTCCGTCTGCCAGGGCAATGCGCGCCTGCGCGACCGCAAGCAGAACCTGACAGTGCAGGGCGAGCGGGTAGGGCGGCGCCCGCTGCAATGCTGCCGACATCGCCGACACTACCTGGGTGTACTCGCCAAGACGCAGCAAACATCGGCCCAACTGGTAATGCAGTTCCGGCAGGTGCGGTGACAGTGCAAGGGCAGAACGCAATTTCTCGATGGAGGCGGCGCGCGCGTCGTTGCGCCAATCATGCAACGCATCTTCAAGGAGACGCCTGGCGCTCCTGTCACGCGCATCGCGTCCTGCAAGGGATGATTTCAGGCGGCGCAGAATGCTCATGGAGGGGTTCTACCAGCGCATCCCCGGGAAGCAATTTCGATCACAGCCACTCGTACTTGCACCCGTTCTTTGTCATGAAAGCCGGCAAAAAAACCCCCTCCGGAGAGGGGTCTTTCCATCCGTTGAAACGGATTAGCGGCAAGTCGCCGGCATGTACCGGGATGGTGTTCCGACGCAAGACCAGGTGATCGTGCCGGTGGCCGTGCTGTAGCTCGGCGTGACCGTGATCGTAATCGCCTGACCGGTACTTGTTCCGGCGGTGCTACCATGAACGGTAATGGTGCCGCCGTCGCTAACCGTGGCAGCCGAGATCTTACCGGTCAGGGGAATGGTTACCCCAGTGCCAGCACTGGCCGTCGTTTGCGTGTCTATCTGGAACTTCTCCGAGATCGCAGTACGGGCGCCGGACGCTGCAAGAATCAATTCCGATACCTTCGCGCGAACGGTGTAGTCCTGGTATGCCGGCAGGGCAACCGCCGCCAGAATACCGATGATCGCCACCACGATCATCAGTTCGATCAGGGTAAAACCCTTCTGAATAGCCTTCATGTCTGAAACTCCCTTTATGGTGACGCGGACTTGCGTCAGCCAAGAATTAAGCAACCTGCGTGCCAGCTAGACGAACTTCATAACACATTGATTTTACTTATATTGAATTATGTTGATTTTCAAAAAACGGCACCCTGTGCCGAAAATTGTCACAGGCGACGATCAGCAACCAGAGTGGTTGCTTGTACCCCTTCTTCCGGCAAGGCAGCCGGAAATAAGACTTCAGAGCGTTTCTCGAGTATGGGGTGGGTGTAGCCGGACCCGGATTGATGAGACGATCATCCGTGCATTCATCGCTACGAAGGTCGGCAAAAAAAACCCCTCCGGAGAGGGGCTTTCACATCCGTGTGATGCGAATCAGCGGCAGGTGGCCGGCATATATCGGGACGGCGTTCCGACGCACGACCAGGTGATCGTACCGGTCGACGTGCTGTAACTTGGCGTGACCGTGATTGTAATTGCCTGGCCGGTACTTGTGCCGGCAGTGTTACCCTGAACGACGATGGTCCCGCCGTCATCGACCGTAGCAGCGGAAATCTTGCCGGTGAGAGGGATGGTTACCCCGGCGCCGGCGCTTGCCGTAACGCTCGGATCCGTCTGAAACTTCTCCGAGATCGCTGTGCGGGCACCGGAAGCTGCAAGAATCAATTCCGATACCTTGGCGCGAACGGTGTAGTCCTGGTATGCGGGCAGCGCAACCGCCGCCAGAATGCCAATGATCGCGACCACGATCATCAGTTCGATGAGGGTAAAACCCTTCTGAATAGCCTTCATATTTGAAACTCCCTTTATGGCGACGCGGACTTGCGTCGAATTAACATTAAGCAAC